>CAWFOJ010000099.1:0-7142 GCA_963816585.1 uncultured Holophagaceae bacterium
GGCGAAAGCCGACGGCTGCTGGCTGCCATCCACGTTGGTGATGGTGATTTCGAGCCATAACGGGCCCCCCTGCGGCGCGTTGGCCAGGAAGTTGGCCAGGCCCCGGCTGTTGCTGCGGTCCGCCCTCACGACAGCCATGCTCTGGCCTGGTTGCTGCGCCACCGGCTCCCGGAGTGAAGGCGGTTCGATAGGGGGCCGGGAAGAGGTCCACGGCAACGAATACTGGCTGGATCAGCGAGTAAGTATCATCTGGGCTTTGGAGGTCGCCAGCGACCAGCGTGGCGGTGAAGGTTGGGCCAATACTTAATGCGTGCACGGTCTGGGGTAAACCGGCGGCGAACAGCAGGCCCAGAGCGGCCCTGGTTAGGCGCAAGGACATGAATTTCTCCTGTAGGTGGGAAAAATCCCTCGGTTAGGTTGTGAAGGTTCAAGAGACCGAATTGTGGTTACAGCAGCTGCTAATGAAAAATAAGTAATACATATTAGATGTCAATCATCTTGAAAAATGATTTCCGATTGCCCATCCGTGATGGCCCGGAACCCGGCCCCCGCGGCACCTGGAGCGACCTGCAGCCGGTGCGGCCGTGGGCTTATCCTTCGGTTGATCCGGGGAGGCCGGCACTCGCCGCCGGCAACGCCCTGGGGATGGGATTTCCGGTCATCCGGTAAGTCTGTTGAAAATAGGGAAGTTACCCACCTCCGGGGAGAAGCTGGCTGGATACCCCTGATGCCGAAGGGAAGGTGGCGTAGTGACCGGCTCAATATAATGCATTTTTCTAGATGAATTCCTTAAGTTGCCGATTTAGGATAGGGCTCCATCTATCCCGGGAGGGGATATGTCGAGAGCCTTGAAGTCAGCGGTCATCGCCACCGCCCTCGGGTTCATCCTGGGCAGCACAGCCCCTGCGCAGGACACCCTGGTATACGGCACGACCGATAAAGTCACCCAGATGGATCCGGCCAACGCCTACGATTTCCACACCTGGGAACTGTTTGACAACATCAACCTTAGCCTCCTCACCTACAAGCCCGGCACCTCGGAGATCATTCCCGGGCTCGCCCAGAGCTTCTCGGTGAACAAGGCCGGCACCGAATACACCTTCAAGCTGCGCAGCGGCCTCAAGTTCACCGACGGCACCCCGTTCACCGCCGAGGCGGTGAAATGGACCATCGACCGGGTGGTGGCCCTCAAGGGCGACCCGTCCTGGCTGGTCACCCAGTTCGTCAAGTCCGTGGACGTGGTGGACCCGCTCACGGTGAAGTTCACCCTGAACGGGCCGACCGCCTTCTTCCCCTCGGTCATCGCCGGCAACCCGCCCTATTTCCCCCTGAGCCCCGGTATCTACCCCAAGGACAAGATCATCAGCGACCCCACCGAGCTCAAGGGCGGGCAGCTGGTGGGGCTGGGCGCCTACAAGATCACCTCCTTCAAGCGCGACCAGGAGGTGGTGTTCGAGGCCAACCCCAACTACTACGGCGAAGCGCCGCACATCAAGCGGATCATCGTGCGCTACTTCGCCAACGCCACCACCATGCGCCTGGCGCTGGAGAAGGGCGACCTGGACCTGGCCTTCAAGTCCCTGAACCCGTCGGACATCTCGGATCTCATGAAGAACCCCAAGCTCACCACCAACAAGCTGCCGGGGCCGTTCATCCGCTTCCTGTGCTTCGAGAATTCCGAAAGTGTGTTCAAGGACAAGAACCTGCGCAAGGCGGTGGCGGCGCTGATGAACCGGCCGGAGATCAACCAGAAGGTCTACCTGGGCCAGAACGAGCCCCTCTATTCCCTGGTTCCCAAGGGCATGCTCTACCACACCGAGGACTTCAAGACGGCGCTGGGGGACGGCAACAAGGCCCTGGCCGAGAAACTGCTCACGGCCGCCGGCTATTCGGCGGCGAAGCCCCTGACCTTCGACCTGTGGTACACCACCAGCCACTATGGGGACACCGAGATGAACCTGGCCGAAGTGCTCAAGAGCCAGTTCGAACAGACCCCGCTGGTCAAGGTGACCATCAAGAGCTCCGAGTGGGCCACCTACAAGAAGCAATTCGAGAAGAAGGAGATGGCCGCCTACCTGCTGGGCTGGTATCCGGACTACGTGGATCCGGACGACTACACCGCCGCCTTCGCCCAGACCAAGGCCTCGGCCGGGGAGGGCATCTATTTCTCCAATCCCGCCTGGGACGGATGGTTCGTGAAGGAAGAGACCACCCCCGACCCCAAGGTGCGCAAGCAGGTGTTCGAACAGATCCAGAAAGCCTGGACCGACGAAGTGCCCTGCGCGCCCATCTTCCAGGGCAACCTCTACGTGTTCACCCAGAAGAACGTCACCGGCGTGAAGATCGGCGCGCCGCTCATTTTCCGCTACGACACGCTCTCCTTCACCAAGTGATCCAGGATGAAGCGCATCCTGCAATACCTGGCGGGCCGGCTGCTGCTGACCCTGCCCATGCTGTTCGTGCTGCTCACCCTGCTGTTCGTGGTGCTGAGGATCATGCCGGGCGACCCGGTCTCGGCGATGCTCGGCGGGCACGCGCCGGAATGGGTCATCCAGGAGAAGAAGCTTGAACTGGGGCTCGACAAGCCGATCACCACCCAGTACGTGGACTACCTGGGGCAGATGGCCCGCCTGGACCTGGGCCGGTCCATGATCTTCGACGAGCGGGTGTCCAGGGCGATCCGGGACAAGCTCCCGGCCACCCTCGAGCTGACCCTGTGCGGGCTCGCCCTCTGCCTGGGCATCGGCATCCCGCTGGGGGTCCGGGCCGCGCGCCGCAGGCGCACCGCCAACGACTTCGCCATCCGGCTGTTCGCCAACGTGTTCTACTGCATCCCGGTGTTCTGGATGGGGCTCATGCTGCAGATGGTGTTCGGGGTGTTCCTGAACCTGTTCCCCATCTCCGGACGGGTCGGCAGCCGGGTGGTCTCGGGCGACTTCGAGAAGACCGGGTTCTACCTGGTGGACACCCTGCTCAAGGGCAACCTCCATGCCTTCGGCGACGTGCTCATGCACCTGGTGCTGCCCTCCCTCACCCTGGGCCTGGTCCTCTCCGGGGTGTTCGTGCGCCTGACCCGGGGCAACATGCTGGATGTGCTCAAGTCCGATTTCGTATTGGCCAGCCGCGCCCGGGGCATCCCGGAGCGGCTGGTGGTCTACCGGCACGGCCTGAAGAACGCCCTCATCCCGGTCGTCACCATGATCGGCCTGCAGTTCAGCGCCCTGCTCGCCGGGGCGATCCTGACCGAGACCACCTTCTCCTGGCCGGGCATGGGCCGGCTGCTGGTGGAACGCATCTACCTGCGCGACTACCCCACCATCCAGGGGGTGATCGTCGGCTACGCGCTGATGGTGACCGCGGTGTCCCTGGCGGTGGACATCGCCTACGCCGTCATCGACCCGCGGGTCCGGCTCTGATGGTCACCGACGGGAACCGGTCCGCGGATGCCTCCCGGGGCCCGGCCTCCTCCCCGGCATGGCTGGGCGCGAGGCTGCTGAAGCGGTTCTCGGCCGGCGCGCGCAAGTACCGGCTGGAATGGTGGATCATGGTCGCCGGGCTGGCGGTGATCCTGACGATCCTGGTCATGACTCTGTTCCCCTGGCTGTTCACCCGGTTCAATCCCCTGGACCAGACCGCCGGCGGCCAGCTCACCGCCCCGAGCCGGGCCCACTTCCTGGGGACCGACAACCTGGGCCGGGACATCTACGCCCGGATCGTGTACGGCGCCAGGACCATCTTCGGCGTCGCCATCGCCGCCTCGGTCCTGTCGGCGGCCATCGGCATCCCCCTGGGCCTGGTCTCGGGATTCGCCGGCAACCTGGCCGACAAGGTCCTCTCCCTGGTCATGGACTCGATCTATTCCTTCCCGGGCCTCATCCTCGCCATCGCCTTCGCGGCGATGCTGGGGCCGGGGGTGGTGAACATCACCATGGCGGTGGCGGTGATCTACGTGCCCACCTACTTCCGGCTGGTGCGCGGGCAGACCCTGTCCATCAAGGAGGAGCTCTACGTGGAGGCGGCCCGGGCCATCGGCGCCAGCCGCCCGACCATCCTGGCCCGCTACATCTTCCCCAACGTCATCGCCACGGTGGTCATCGTGTTCTCCCTGAACATCGCCGACGCCATCGTGACCGAGTCCTCCCTGTCCTTCATCGGCCTGGGGCTGCCCGCGGGGATCCCGGACTGGGGCGTGGACCTGGCGATGGGCAAGAACTTCCTCCCGTCCGGCACCTGGTGGATGGTCACCTTCCCGGGCCTGGCCATCGTGCTCCTGGCCCTGGGATTCACCATGATCGGCGAGGGGCTGGCCGAGATCCTCAACCCGCGGCTCCAGGAGTATTGACGGTGGCCACCCCCGCGAGCGAGCCCATCCTCAGCATCCGCAACCTGTCCATCGCCTATCCCATCTCCATCGGCACGGTGCGCGCGGTGGAGGACGTCTCGCTGGACGTCCGCAAAGGGGAAGTGCTGGGCATCGTCGGCGAGTCCGGCTGCGGCAAGTCGACCCTCGGGCTCTCGATCCTCAACCTGCTGAAGCCGCCCGGGCGGATCACCCGGGGGCAGATCCAGCTCCAGGGCGCGGACATCCTGGCCATGGGCCGGCGGGAGCTGCTGTCCCTGCGCGGGGCCAGGATCGCCATGATCTTCCAGAACCCGCTCACCTCGCTGGACCCGCTCATGACGGTGGCGGACCATTTCATCGAGACCATCCGCGCCCACGAGCCCGGGGCCGCCGCCAAGGCCTGCCTGGAGCGGGCCGGGCGCATGCTCGCCGACCTGGGCATCGAGCCGGAGCGGCTCGCCGAGTACCCCTTCCAGCTCTCCGGCGGGATGCGCCAGCGCATCATGATCGGGCTGGCCCTGATCCTCCGCCCGGCGATCCTCCTGGCCGACGAGCCCACCACCGCCCTGGACGTCATCGTCGAGGCCGGGTTCACCGAGCTCCTGGTCCGGCTGCGCAAGCTCTACGACCTCACGGTGGTCCTGATCTCCCACAACCTGGCGCTGGTGGCCGAGGTGGCCGACCGGATCGCCGTGATGTACGGCGGCAGGATCGTGGAGCTGGCCTCGGCCGAGGACATCTTCGCCAGGCCCCTGCACCCGTACACCCAGGGGCTGATCGCCTGCGTGCCCAACATCCGCCTGGAGCAGAAGGACCTGAACGCCATGCCGGGGAGCCCGCCCGACCTGGTGGGCGAGCGCGGCTACTGCAGCTTCCACCCCCGCTGCCCGTTCGCCATGGACATCTGCCGCCAGCAGTGCCCGGAACTGCGCGCCCACGAAGGCCGCCAAGCGGCCTGCTGGCTGCACGAAAGGGAGGCGTGACATGGCCAACCTGGTGCGGGCCGAACACCTGGTAAAGAACTTCCCCATCCGCGGGTCTTTCTTCGACCTGTTCACCGCCCGCAAGCGCCAGGTGCACGCGGTGGACGACGTGAGCCTGGCCATCGAGGAAGGCGAAGTGCTGGGCCTGGCCGGGGAGAGCGGGTCCGGCAAGTCCACCACCGGGCGGCTCCTGGTCCGGCTCATCGAGCCCAGTTCGGGGACCGTGCAGTACCGCGGGCAGGACATCCTCGCGTACGGACCGGAGGAGATGGAGCGGTTCCGCCGGCGGGCGCAGGTGGTGTTCCAGGACCCGGTGAGCAGCCTCAGCCCGCGCATGAGCGTCGGCGAGGCGATCGGCCACCCGCTGCGGATCCACCGGATCGGCGCCCCGGCCCAGCGCCGGGCCCAGGTGCTGGAGATCATGGAGAAGGTGGGGCTGACCCCGGCGGACTACCTGTTCCGCAAGTACCCGCACCAGCTCTCCGGGGGCCAGAGCCAGCGGGTGGTCCTGGCCCGCGCCCTGGTCACCCGGCCGGACTTCCTGGTGGCGGACGAGCCCATCGCCATGGCGGACGTCTCGGTGCGCGCCCTGATCCTGCAGCTGATGATCGACCTGAAGAAGGCCTTCGGGCTGACCTACCTGTTCATCACCCACGACCTGGCCACCGCCAAGTACCTGTGCGACCGGGTGGCGATCATGTACCTGGGCCGGATCGTGGAGCTGGCCGGGCGGGACGAGCTGTTCGGCAACCCCCACCACCCCTACACCCGGGCCCTGCTGTCGGCGGTGCCCATCCCCGACCCGGCCGCGCGGCGCGCCAAGCAGCTTCCGGAAGGGGAGATCCCCAGCGCCATCGACCCGCCCGCCGGATGCCACTTCCACCCCCGGTGCCCCTTCGCCACCGAGGCCTGCCGCACCGGCCGCCCGGCCCTGAAGGAGATCCGCCCCGGGCACCTGTCGGCCTGCATCCTGCCCTGAGCGCGATACCGCGGAATGTCCCGATCCCAGGCCAACCGGCCGGAAACCGGAGGTGGACTCAACCTCATCCCGGCCCGGAGGGTCCAACGTGTCCGGGCGGTTGCCGGAGGCTAACCATGGGTTCATCCGCCGTCATCTTCCGCCGCTGGGATCAAGGCGCTGATCCGATGCCGGATTCCCGCCGTTTCCAGCCCAAGCCGGACCGGCGACTCGGCCGCCCTTTGCCAAGGAGTCTCCAATGAACAGGCTCGCCTGGGTTCTTCCGCTCGCGGCCGCCGTGCCCCTGGGCGCCGACTACCAGCCGGTGGCCGCCTATGGCTGGCCCCCGAATCTCCCCATCATCGACACCGGCGCCGCGCTGGTCCAGGGTACGCGGGTCCCGGCCTACTTCAACTGGGTGGATCCCGGGCCCAGCCCGGCCCGGATGCGCTCGGGACTCGACACCGTCGTGGACCTGCCGGGCCTGCCCAGGGCTGCCACGGTGTGGGCCACCGTGGAAGACCGCTACGACTGGCTTCCCACTTACGGCGTCAACGGGGAGCATGACCGCCCCTGGTTGCGGGTGGGATCCGAATGGACCTTCCCGCGGCCGGGGGCGCAGGCCTTCTTGGGCGTCGGCGCGATGGTGCCGCTGACCTCCGCCACCAGCGACATGCTGAACCCGGATCCCTACGTCCAGGCGGTCTCCGCCCGCGGCCAGGTCGCCATCTATGCCGGAGTGCGGTTCTGAGGGCTCCGTCGGCCCGGGTCATGGCCCGGGGGGTTTGGGAGAATGCGCTTCCTTTTCCGGAAGTTCCTTACCTTAGCAATACGTAGTTGGTCGAGTAGGTAGGCAAAA
>CAWFOJ010000100.1:0-12399 GCA_963816585.1 uncultured Holophagaceae bacterium
CGGCCGTGGGGATCACTTCGATCGGCACGATGCCGATGCCGCACTCCTGCCGGAGCAGCGTGGCGTTGGCCTGGTCGGGGCAGCGGGCCAGGACGGAGTGCGCGGCGGCCACCGTCGGATGCCCGGCAAAGGGCAATTCGTTCATCGGGGTGAAGATTCGAACGCGGTAGTCGGCTTCCGGGCTGGTCGGCTTGAGGATGAACACGGTCTCCGAGAGGTTCATCTCGCGTGCGACCTTCTGCATGGTCTCCGCCGGAATCTCATCGGCGCCGAATACCACAGCGGCGGGGTTGCCATAGAGAGGCCGGTGAGTGAAGGCGTCCACCTGGAGGAAATCGGTCGGCATGGGCATGTCCTTTGGGCTTTCAGGGTTGTGCGGGGCCGACTACTCGGTCACGCTCCCGGAGAGGTAGGCTTCCAGCTCCGCCAGCGCCTCGGGGCAATCCTGGCGGCCGTAGCCCACGCGCACATGGGCGTCGCCGTAGTCGAAGTGGGTGCTGGGCACCAGCATGATGCCGGTGTCCCGCACCACCCGGTCGCAGAAGGCTTCGGCCCCGCCCGCGCGCAGGCGGGGGAAGGTGACCGAGCCGGCCCCGGGCCGGGTCCAGGCGAAACGCTCGGCGTGACGGCCCAGGAAGGCTTCCAGGAGGTCCAGGTTGGCCACCAGGCGGGTGCGGCTGCGCTCGAACAGGGTTTCGCTGTGCCGGACGGCGATGGCGCCCAGGAACTCGCTGGGCGCTGGCACGCAGATGGTCAGGTAGTCCTTGAAGGCGGACAGCCGCCGGTACAGGCCGCGGTCGTGGCTGGCCACCCAGCCCAGGCGCAGCCCGGCCAGGCCGTAGGCCTTGGACAGCCCGTTCAGGGACACGGCCCGGTCGTACAGGTCGCAGGCGGCCGGCAGGCGCCGGGCGGGGTCGTGCTCCAGGCCCCGGTAGACCTCGTCCGAGAACAGCCACACGCCGGCCTCCCGGGCGATCTCCACCACCTCCCGCCACGCCTCCGGCCCGAACAGGAACCCGGTGGGATTGTGGGGGACGTTGACCAGGATGGCCTTGGTGCCGGGGCGGAGCAGGCGCCGGAGGGCGGCCGGATCCAGGGCCCAGCCCTGGTCCGGGTCGCCCTCCCACAAGGACACCTCGGCCCCGATGGCCCGGGCCACCTCGAAGTGGGACTGGTACCCGGGGCTGTGGGCGACCAGGTGGTCCCCCGGTCCCAGGGCCACGTTCATGAAGGCGTAGATGGGCTCCTCGGCGCCGGTGAACACCAGGATGTCGTCCGGGGCCGCGGTGGCGTAAAGCCCGGCCACGGCCTGGCGCAGGGCGGGATCGCCGGGGTACTCGGTGTAGCCCAGCCAGAGCCCGCCCAGGCGCTCCCCGGCCCCCGGTTCCAGGGCCAGGAGATCGGCCAGGGTCATGGACTGGGGATCGCTGCTGCCCAGCAGCCGGCGGGTGCAGAACTCGTAGCGGGCGAAATACCGTTCCAGGGCGAAGGGTCGGATGCGCATGAATGCAGGATACTGCACCTGCCCGGGCCGTGCCCATGGCCGCGGGCGCCCGCCGGACCCACAATGGTACCGCCAGCGGGAGGGCCGAAATGCGAGTCCTGCTCATTTCCGCCAACACCGAGCGCATCAACATGGTCACCATCCCGCTGGGGCTGGGCCTGGTGGCCGCCGCCCTGCGCCAGGCCGGGCACCCGGTGCGGTTCCTGGACCTGCTGGGGGCGGAGGACATCCCGGAAGCGGTGCGGTCCGCCGTCGCGGCCGGCCGCCCCGAGGCCATCGGCATCTCCGTCCGCAACATCGACGACCAGAACGCCCAGAGCCCGCGCTTCCTGCTGGAGCAGGCCCGGGAGGTGGTGGCCGCCTGCCGGGCCCACAGCGCCGCCCCGGTGGTGGTGGGGGGCGCGGGCTACAGCATCTTCCCCCGGGCCGCCCTGGACTACCTGGGCGCCGACTACGGCATCCGCGGAGACGGCGAGACCGCCTTTCCGGCCCTGTTGGAGCGCCTGCGGGCGGGCCTGGATCCCCGGTCCATCCGGGGGGTCCACGTGGCCGGCCAGGCCGGAGGCGGGGGCCGGGCCCAGGCGGCGGACCTGGACCAGCTGCCCCTGTGGGACCCGGCCCTGGACGGCTACGCCCTCCAGGGGGAGGAGATCTGGGTGCCGGTGCAGACCCGGCGCGGCTGCCCCAACGACTGTTCCTACTGCTCCACCGCCCGGATCCAGGGCCGGCGCCTGCGCTGCCGGTCGCCCCGGCAGGCCCTGGGCGCCATCGCCGCCCTGGCCCGCCTGGGCCTGCGCAAGCTCTACTTCGTGGACAACAACTTCAACGTCCCCCGGCAGCAGGCCCTGGAACTGTGCGCCGGGCTGCTGGCCATGGACGCGCGCCCGGCCTGGCGCTGCATCATCTACCCCAGGAACCTGGGCGAGGACCTGGCGCGGGCCATGGCCGCCTCGGGGTGCGTGGAGGCCAGCATCGGCTTCGAGAGCGGATGCGCGACGATGCTGCGGGGCATGAACAAGCACTTCACCCCCGAGGAGGTGCGCCGGACCCTCGACCTGCTGGCCCGGCACGGCATCCGCCGCATCGGCTTCCTGCTCCTGGGCGGGCCCGGCGAGACCCGGGAGACGGTGGAGCAGAGCATCGGTTTCGCCCGGTCCCTGGGCCTGGACGCCCTGAAGGTCACGGTGGGCATCCGCATCTACCCATGCACCCCCCTGGCCCGCCGGGCCGTGGAGGACGGCCAGGTGGCCCCGGACGACGACCTCCTGCGCCCGCGCTTCTACCTGGCCCCGGGCCTCGAGCCCTGGATCCACGAGGCGGTGGCGGGGCTGGCTTTCTAGGAGCCTGACCACGTATTAGAAGGCCCCGCGATGGTGGCACCGGCCATGGCAGGACAAGGCACGCGAGGAGAGCGATTTGGATAATCGGTCGACGAGCGTAACGATCTTGTCACCACTTAAGGCCACCTATGTGGCCTTAAGTGGTGACAAGATCTGCCGTGGCCGCTGCCACCATCGCGGGGCCTTCTAATACGTGGTCAGGCTCCTAGCGCCGGTTGGCGGTGTTGTCCTGGAGGTTGGCCAGGAACTCGTCGTTGGTACGGCTCTTGCCGAGGCGGTCCAGGAGCAGCTCCATGCTCTCCACCGGGCCGCTGGAGCTGAGGATCTTGCGCAGCACCCAGATCTTGGCCAGGCGCGGCGGCTCGATGAGCAGGTCCTCCTTGCGGGTGCCGGACTTCTGGATGTCCATGGCCGGGAAGATGCGCTTGTCGCTGAGCTTGCGGTCCAGGACGATCTCGCTGTTGCCGGTGCCCTTGAATTCCTCGAAGATCACGTCGTCCATGCGCGAGCCGGTCTCGATGAGGGCGGTGGCGATGATGGTGAGGCTGCCGCCCTCTTCGATGTTCCGGGCCGCCCCGAAGAACCGCTTGGGCCGCTGCAGGGCGTTGGAGTCCACGCCGCCGGAGAGCACCTTGCCCGACAGGGGCACCACCGTGTTGTAGGCCCGGGCCAGGCGGGTGATGGAGTCCAGCAGGATCACCACGTCCTTCTTGTGCTCCACCAGGCGCTTGGCCTTCTCGATGACCATCTCGGCCACCTGCACGTGACGGGTGGCCGGTTCGTCGAAGGTGCTGGAGACCACCTCGCCCTTCACGTTGCGCTCCATGTCCGTCACTTCCTCGGGCCGCTCGTCGATGAGCAGCACGATCAGGAACACTTCCGGGTGGTTCAAGGTGATGCTGTTGGCGATGTTCTGCATGAGCACGGTCTTGCCGGTGCGGGGCGGCGCGACGATCAGGGCGCGCTGGCCCTTGCCCAGGGGCGTCATGAGGTCCATCACCCGCGTGGACAGTTCCTGGGCGTCCCGCTCCATCTTCAGCATGCTGGTGGGGTAGAGGGGAATCAGGTTGTCGAAGTGGGTGCGGTCCTTGGCGGTGCCGGGGGGATCGAAGTTGATGGCGTCGATGCGCAGCATGGCGAAGAACTTCTCTTCTCCCTTGGGCGGGCGGATCATGCCCGAGAGGGTGTCGCCCGAACGGAGGTTGAACTTGCGGATCTGGCTCGGGAGAGACGTAGATGTCGTCGGATCCCGCCAGATAGTTGTGTTCCGGGGCCCTAAGGAAGCCGAACCCTTCCGGCAGGACTTCCAGCACGCCCTCCGCGAAGAACATCCCTTCCCGCTGGGCCTGGGCCTCCAGGAGCCGGAAGATCAACTCCTGCTTGCGCATGGACAAGGGGCTCTCGATGCGGTAAGCCTTGGCCATCTCCGCGAGCCGGCCGATGGACTGCTCCTTCAACTCCTGCAGGCTCAGGACGGCTGGCGCTTGGGATTCAATTAACATAGATCTTCCCTCGGGGGGAGTGGGTCCGTTGATCGCTTTGGGATTAGAAAGGATAACGCAAAAACCGTGATCGCACCAATGGAATTTAACGATTAAAGGAATTATATTATAGTGAATTCACGAACTCTCGCGGCGTAACCCTCGGGATCTTCCACGGGGTAGGCATGGCCGACCCCGGGAATGATCTCGAACCGGGCGCTGGGAATCCGTCTTGCCGTTTCCAGGCATTTCCAGACGGGCGTCAACAGGTCTTCGGCCCCCGCCAGGACCAGCACTGGATCCTGGATTGCGCTCAGCTTCGTGCGGATGTCCCAGGCCAGGACGCCATCCATTTGATGGCGCGACCCGTGGAAAGGTTCATTCATGTACTTCTGCTTCAAAAAATAGTCCCGAAGGACCGGGTGGCGCCGGGCCAGGAAGGCATCCCCCCACAGGTACGGCGCGGCGGCGTCGAACAGCAGCCCGGAACCACCCAACTCCAGGCATCGCAGCCAATGGCGCAGACGCAGGGTCATGGCGAAATCAACCCGGGGCACCGCGCTGGTGAGCACCGCCCCCCGGAACGCCCCCGGGTGGGCCGCCAGCAGTTCCAGGCCGATGGAGCTGCCGTTGGATAGTCCGGCCAGCCAGGGTTGATGAATGTTCAAATTTTGTAGGAGTTCCCAGGCTTCCCCGGCCAGCAGGGAGACCGGGTAGGGGCCTTCCGCCGGAGCATCGGACAGGCCCTGGCCGCGGCTGTCGAAGGTCAGCACCCGGTGCCGGCCGGTGAGCCCCTTCAGGGCCCCGGCCCACATGGTGGTGTCCGCAAGCAGCCCGTTGATCAGCACCAGCCAGGGCGCCCCCGGCCGGCCCTGGACCCGGTAGTGCAGGCGCACGCCGCTGGCCAGGGTGGCGCGCGCCGGCGTCATCCTTCTCCCCGCAGCTGGGCGGGGGCGAAGTGGGCGGCCAGTTCGAACCGGCCCCCGTTCCAGTGCAGCACGGCGCAGCCGGCCTTCTTCATTTCCACGGCCTGGCCGGTGAGGCGCTCGATCAGGTCGGACACGAAGGGCTGGTGGCTGACCAGGGCGATGGTGTCGAACGGCTGGGCCTCGGCCACCAGGCCGCGCAGCCAGTCTTCCGCCCCGGCGGGATCGGCCCCGGGCTCCAGGCCTTCCCAGCAGGCCACCGGGAACCCGTCGGCGGTGGCCTCCTTGAGGCAGGCCAGGGTTTCGGCGGCGCGCCGGAAGGGGCTGGCGACCCCCCGGGTGGGCAGGTAGCCCCTCAGGACCAGGCCGCGCATGGCCGCGCGGGTCTTGTCCCACCCGTCCACCGTGAGGGCCCGGTCCTGGTCCCGAAGGCCATGGCGGGGATTCTCGGCGATGCCGTGGCGGATGAGCAGCAGGGTGATCATGGCGTCATGATCCCACAAACACCGGGTTCAGGAAGAGGCGGTGGACTCGACCAGGATGGGCACCACCACCGGCCGGGTCTGGGTGGTCTTGCGGATGATGCGGCGCAGGGACTGGCGCAGGAGCTCGATGAGCAGGTCCCGGTTGCGGCGGATCTCCGGGGGGGCCTGCTCGTAGGCCGTGCGCACCGTCTCCCGCAGCAGCTCGGTGTAGGCCAGGTCGTCGGCCAGCATCACGAAGCCCCGGCTGATGATGCTGGGGTCGCCGGCCAGTTCCAGGGTGGCCGGGTCCACCAGCACGGTGGCCACCACGATCCCGTCCTCCTGCAGGAGCAGCCGGTCGTGGATCACCCGGGCGTCCACCATGTGGTCGATCCCCTGGTCCACGAAGCACTTGCCCACCGGCACGCTGCCGGCCAGGTTGGCCCGGCCGTCCCGGTGCAGCTGCAGGCACTCGCCACCGTCCAGGAGCAGGATGCGCTCGTCCGGGTAGCCCAGTTTCTGGGCCAGCTGGCGGTGGACCTTCAGGTTCCGGTAGTTGCCGTGCACCGGCGCCATGTACCGGGGGCGCACCATGCGGATCATCTCGGCCGAATCCTCCCGGTGCCCGTGCCCGGTGGCGTGGACGGGTCCCAGCCCCTCCAGGGTGGTCTCGGCCCCCAGGCGGGCGGCGGTGTCCAGCATCCTGGAGACGGACACCTCGTTGCCGGGGATGGTCCGGGAGCTGAGCACCAGCCGGTCCCCCTCGCCCATCTTCACCCCCTTCACCTCCCCCCGCAGGATCCGGGCCAGGGCGCTCATCTCCTCCCCCTGGGAGCCGGTGCACATCACCACCACCTGCCCGGGGGGGAACAGGGACACTTCCTTGGCATCGATGAGAAGGTCGTCCGGAAGCGTCATCCGCTTCAGGGACCGCGCCACCGCCACGTTGCGTTCCATGGAGCGGCCCAGGATGCAGACTTTGCGCCTTTCCTCGAAAGCCAGGTCCAGGACGGTCTGGACCCGGTGGATGTTGGAGCTGAAGGTGGCGATGAACAGCTTGGCCGGAGTGGCCCGGAAGGCGTCCCTGAGGCCCTCCCGGCACTGGCGCTCGCTGGGGGTGGGCGACGGGTTGAGGATGTTGGTGGAATCCGAGAGCAGCACCGCCACCCCGGCGTCGCCCAGGGAGCGCAGGCGGGCGGTGGCGGTGAGGCGGCCGTCCACCGGGGTGGGGTCCAGCTTGTAGTCGCCCGTGTGCACCACCACCCCCATGGGGGTGTGCAGGGCGATGGCGCAGGCGTCGGGAATGCTGTGGGTGACCGGGATCCACTCCGCCTCGATCTCGCCGCCGCCGATGGGCAGGCGGTCGAAGTCCTCCACCACGATCATGTGGCGGGCGCTCCACAGGCCGCATTCCTTGAGCTTGCCTTCCAGCAGGCCCATGGTGAACGGGGAGCCGTAGACCCGCACCGGCCAGCGCTCCAGGAAGTAGGGCAGCGCCCCCAGGTGGTCCTCGTGGCCGTGGGTGAGCAGCACCGCGTCGACGCGCTCGCCGAAGGCCTCCAGGTAGGCGAAGTCGGGCACGATGCTGTCGATGCCCGGCTGGTCCTCGGACGGGAACAGCTGGCCGCAGTCCACCAGGAACAGGCTGCGGGCGGTGTGCACCACCAGGGCGTTCATGCCGAACTCCCCCAGGCCCCCGATGGGGATCAGGCGCAACTCGTCCTTGCCGGGCAACTCCTGCCAGCGTTCGAAGGGGGGGGAGGTGATCTTCATCATCGTCACATTCCGTGCATCAGCCGGTACAGGACCGGCCAGGTTTCCGGCGGCACCGCTTCGGCCCGCGCCCCGTCCTCGACCCCGGCGGCCGCCAAGCGCTCCCGGGCCGTGTCCGCGCTCCAGCGCGGCTGCCAGTTGTTCACCAGGGTCTTGCGCCGGTGCCTGAAGCTCTGGTGCAGGAAGGCCAGGAACGCCGCCCGCTGGTCCAGGGGCACCGGGTCCGGCCGGGGCTCGAACAGGAGCACCGCCGAGTCCACCTTGGGCGGGGGCTGGAAGGCTCCCGGACCCAGCTTGAGCAGGCGGGTCAGGCGGCAGGTGAGCTGGGCGAGGATGGACAGGGGGCCGTAGTCCTTCTCCCCGGGGCGGCCCAGCAGCTTGCGGGCCACCTCCAGCTGGAACATGAACACCATCCGCCGCCAGGGCACGGGCTGGACCAGGAAGCGGGTGAGGATGGCGGTGGCGGCGTTGTAGGGGAGGTTGCCCACCACGCTGAACGGGCCGGGGAAATCCAGGGGGACCTGCACCGCGTCTCCCTGCAGCGGGTGGAAGTGCGCCCGCCCCCGGAAGCGCTCCTGCAGCAGGGCGACAGCGTCCGGATCCAGGTCCACCGCCCAAAGGGGCCGGCCGTCCTCCAGGAGGGGCCCGGTGAGCGCCCCGGGGCCGGGGCCGATCTCCAGCAGGCTGGGGAGCGCCCGAGTCCAGGGCCGCGGCCACGATGGCCCGCACGGCGCTGGTCCGGGTGAGGAAATGCTGGCCGAACCGTTTCTTCGGCAGCAATGTCAACAAGGGGGGTCCGGGCTGCTCCACTCCATGAGCCTAGCAAGGCTCGGCGCTGGAGCCAAAGCCCTTTACCGGGGCGGGACCGGTCGCCGGGCGTGGATCCGGACGCCCCACCCCGGCCCGGCTGGGTCCTCCGGGGATTCCGGGTCCGCGGGGGCCGGATCCGGGTCCCCGGCGGCCGGCGCGCTGAAGATCAACTCCCGCGCCTGGACGAATTCCCGTCCCCGGGCACGGCAGCGCCCGGTGGCCACCACCCCCCACAAGTGCCGGACCGGGCCGTCGCCGCCCTGGCCCGGCCACGCCCCCAGGCGCCGGAGGCGCAGGTCCAGGTCCACCTCCAGGGCGGTGGCCCCAGGCTCCCCGGCCCCCCTCCGTGGCGGTCCGGGCAGCGCGATCTCCACACCCGGCGGCTGCCCTTCCAGGCGGGCCATGGGGGCACGCAGGCCCGCCCCGTCTCCGGCCGACCAGGCCCGGAACCACTCCAGCCCGCCATCGGCGGCGCCGGCGGCCCGGGCCCCCAGCCCGGCGTCGGCGTCCATGGCGAGCTCCCGCAGCACGTTGGCGCTGGTGGCCAGCCCCGCCCCGGCCATCAGGGCCAGGAGCAGGAACGCCGCCAGGATGGCGGTCCCGCCCCGGGCGGACCTCACGGGCCCTCCAGGTTGCGGGAAGCCGCCACCAGGGCCAGGGCGTGGCGCGGCGAGTCCCGGCGCAGGGTGCCCCCGGGCCCCGGTTCGTAGGTCTCCACCCAGACCCGGAACAGCCCGCCCGGGAATCCCTCCGCCCGGAATCCGCTGACCCGTTCCGCCACCACCTCCCACCGCCCCTCCAGGCCCCACTGCCGGGCCAGCAGCCCGTCCCAGGGCGGATCGCCGCCGCCCGGGGGGGCGGGGGCCGTGAACCGCACCAGGCAGGGCACCGGCTCCGGCGGGCCCAGGTCCAGCCGCAGCCCGGCCACCGCATAGCGCACCACCTGGCGGGGGCGCACCACCTGCACCCGGCGCCCGGGGGCGTGGGGGAAGCGGAACCCCGCGTCCCCGTCCACCGGGACCTCCGCCTCGGCTCCGGGGGCCAGGTGCGCTTCCCGGGCCGCCCGGGCCGTCTCCACCGGGTCGTCCTCCACCACCAGCAGATCGCCGGGGAGGATCCGCGCTCCCTGGCCCGACCGGAGCCGCACCTCCGGGCCCGTGACCGTCCGCGCCAGGACCGCCCGCACCGGGACCGGCTCGTCCAGGACGAGGCTCAGCTCGTCGGCGGTGGCCCCCCAGCCGTCCCTGGGCGCCAGAACGCCACCGTCCTGGACGCGGATCGGCCGCCCGCGCAGCAGGCGGAAGGCGTTCCGGGGCTCTGGCCGGCCATCCGGCCCCGGCGGCGGGAACCGGTGCCCCGCCAGGCGCAGGTCTTCCCCCAGGCGGTCCAGGGCCCAGCGCAGCCCCCGCCGGGCGGTGAGGCTCCGGTTGACCCGGCCCCAGCTGCCCAGCCCGGCCCGGAACACCTGCGCCATCCCGCCCAGGAGCAGCCCCAGCAGCGCCAGGGAGACCATCACCTCGGCCAGGGAGAACCCGGGCGGTGGACGCCGGGGCATGGACCTCACCGGGCCACCAGCCGGCTCAGGGTCAGGGTGCGGCGCGCCGGCCCCGCGCCCTCCGTCCACGTCACCGTGGCCCTGGCCTCCCAGATCCCGGGGCCGGCTTCCCGGTGCCCCACGCCAAGGGTGAAGAAGGCCGGCCGGCACCCGGCGGGCAGGCCGTCCAGCCCGAACCCCCGCGGCGGGGGTTCCCCGGCCCCCAGAAGCGCCGGAGGTTCCGGGTGCCTGGCCTGGGCCAGGGCCGTCTCCAGGGCGCCCTCCGCCAGGGCCAGGGCGGCGGCGCGGGCCGCCGCCCCCGCCCCGGCGCGCACGGCCGCCACCTGCAGGGCCACCAGCCCCAGCAGGCCCACCCCCAGGAGGAAGGCCACCACCAGGAATTCCGCCAGTGCGAAGCCGGCCCTTGCGTCGGGGCTTGGGTGGGCCAGGGCCCGGGGCATCTGGGGGTCGTCCGGCACAGCGGCCAGGATGGCGATTCCAAGGCTTCCGTCCAGGCTTTCTTCCTTGTTTGCTGCCACCGTTTGCCGGCCTTGGCCGGGCCAGAGCGGCTAACCGTACAAGAAATGACTACTTTTTATACAGCCTCTAAGGCGTATTCTTCCCAGGGCCTCCTATTTTGCTTTTCTCGGCGACCCTCGGTTCCTCGGCGCCTCGGCGACAGGCTTGTTCCAGGTCCCGGTAGCGCCCATAGTCCATGCGCAAAAGCACCCATGAAAAAGCTTATCGCCGAGGCGCCGAGAGGCCGAGGGTCGCCGGGAAAAGCAGGGAAGCCTGGTACCTTGGCATTCCGACAGCGGGAATGCCGAAGGGTCGCAGACAGGGGCTTGTGGCAGAGTTCTTTCGGGCGATCAGCGGCGCTCCCGGGGCCCGGGGCCGGCCTGGCGAGGCTTCCGGCGCCCCCAGCGCACCTCCAGCATGGCCAGGGATGGCCGCGGATTCTCCACGTGCAGGACGAGGAGGTCGACCCCCGACGGGTGGCCCGGAGGCAGGCGCTTGGCCAGCAGTTCCAGGTCCACCCACAGACGGCGGCCCTCCTCCCGGGTGGCCACCCCCAGCCAGGGCGCCTCGGTGCCTTCCACGGCGGTGACCGCGATGGGCTCGCCGGTGCCGGACTCGTACAGGACCGAGACCTTGCGGTCCTCCCGGGGGGCCAGGTCCTCCAGCCACACGACCCGGCTCGGGGGCTCCACATCCCGCATCACCGACGCCTGGAACACCAGGGTCACCACCGGTCGCCGGGGATCGTCGCTGAACACCTGGACCTCCTTGCGGACCGGGCCCGCATAGCCGGTGGCGTTGAACTTCACCGCCAGCTCGGTGGCCTCCCCCGGCTGCAGGACGGTCCGGCCCAGGAGGGCGGTGGTGCACCCGCAGGAGGGCACGACCCGCTGGAGGGTCAGGGGACTGGATCCCAGGTCGGTGAGGCGGTACGGGTGGGTGACGATGCTGCCCTGCAGGATCTGGCCGAAATCGAAGGACTCCATGTCCACCCCCAGGCGGGGCGGGCCCGGGGCCTGGGCCAGGGCGGCGGCGGGAAGCACCAGGGCCAGGAGGAGAGGGCGCATCACAGGCAGCCGATGATCCAGTCCCCCTGGGGATCCGGCCGGGTGACCCGGCGGCAGCCGGCCCCCTCCAGCCAGGCGCGGTACTCGGCCTCGGTGTAGGTGTTGCCGCGTTCGGTGCCCACCAGCATGTTCAGGGCGAACAGGGCGGCGAAGGGCGGGCCCGCCCGGTCCGGATCCAGGATGAACTCCCGGATGGCCACCCGGCCCCCCGGGGCCAGGGCCCGGGCGCACCGGGCCAGCAGGTCCTGGTTCTCCTCCTCGCTGAGCATGTGGCAGATGGCCGACACCAGGATCAGGTCCCAGCCCTGCCCCAGGGAGTCCGTGCGCAGGTCCCCGGCGCGCGCCGTCACCCGGTCCTCCAGGCCCGCGTCCCGGATGTGCCCCCGGGCGATGGGCAGCACCGGCTCCAGGTCCATCACCTCCGCGCGCAGTCCCGGCTCGGCCTGGGCGAAGGCGATGGCGAAGGTGGCCGGGCCGCCCCCCACGTCCAGCAGCCGGCCCACCCCCCGGGCGCCCACGATGCGCACCGCGTCGGCGGCCACGGTCACGGCCCGGGCATGCATGGCGGCGATGAAGTGCGGGGTGTCGTCCCCCTTGGGCCCCCGGCGTTCCGAACACCCGGTGCGCACGCATTCGGTGAGGGTGGACCAGGTATGCCAGAGGCGGGCGATGTGCATGAGGCCGGCCCGCTCCCGCCCCAGGGCCGCGCCCGCCTCGGTGCACCGGTAGCGGTCCCCTTCCTTGGCCAGCACGCCCAGGGCGGTGAGGGCGTCCAGGAGCATGCCCATGGCCCGGGGGTCGGCGCCCGCCGCCGCGGCCACCGCCCCAACCCCGGCGCCGGCGCCGCAGGCGGAGAGCACGTCCAGTTCGACGGCCGTGAGCAGCACCCGGCTCTCCCGGAAGCCGTGCAGGGCCTGGAGCAGATCCGGCAAGGTCCTGGACTGGGGCATGGCGGACTCCCGAAGCGGACATCCCGCCGGC
>CAWFOJ010000101.1:0-9715 GCA_963816585.1 uncultured Holophagaceae bacterium
ACACTCCTAGATTCGCACCAGGAGTTTGCCGAAGTTGCGCCCCTGCAGCAGCCCCAGGAACGCCGCAGGCGCGTTTTCCAGGCCGTCCACAACGTCTTCCCGGACCTTGACCTGGCCGGTCTGCACCCACTCCCGCATGGCCTTCTGGAACTCCCCGGCCCAGTCCGGGAAGTCTTGCCCGATGATGAACCCTTGCATGCGCACCCGCTTCACCAGCAGCGTGCGCAAAAGCAGGGGGGTGCGGTCCGGTCCTTTGGGCAGCATGGTGGCGTTGTACTGGGCGATCAGGCCGCACACCGGCACCCGCGCCAGGGTGTTGAGCAGGGGCAGCACGGCCTGGAAGACCTTGCCGCCAACGTTCTCGTAGTACACGTCGATGCCCTTGGGGCAGGCGGCGGCGAGGTTGGCGGCCAGGTCCGGGTCCCGGTGGTCCACGCACGCGTCGAAGCCCAGTTCCTGCACTGCGAAGCGGCATTTCTCCGGCCCCCCGGCGATGCCCACCGCCCGGCACCCCTTGATGCGGGCGATCTGGCCCACCACCGAGCCCACCGCGCCGGTGGCGGCGGCCACCACCACCGTCTCCCCCGCCTTGGGCTGGCCGATGCCCAGCAGGCCCGCGTAGGCGGTGCATCCGGGCATGCCCAGCACCCCCAGGGCCAGGGACGGGTGCGCCAGGTCCGGATCCAGCCGCTTCAGGCCGGCGCCCGGAACGGTGGGGCGGCTCTGCCACCCGGTGGACCCCAGGACCAGGTCTCCGGGGTCCAGCCCCGGATGCCTGGAGGCGGCCACGCGGCTCACGGTCCCGCCCACCATCACTTCCCCCAGGGCCACGGGCGGCGCGTACCGAGGGCTCCTGGCTCATGCGCCCGCGCATGTACGGGTCCAGGGACAAGTACAACGTTTCCAGCTGCACCTCCCCCACCCCTGGGTCCGTGACCGGGGCCGCTTCCAGGCGGAAATCCTCAAGGGACGGCAAGCCGTCCGGCCGGCGGGCCAGGACAATGCGGGTGTTCACGTCGGTGGGCATGGTGGCACCTCAGGAAGGCAACGCTTTCTCGCAGTTCCGGATCATAGGCCAAGGGTCCGGCGGAAGCAAAAAAATGCGGCCAAGTTCCCCTTCGTCATCTTCAAGAGCACCGCGGTCAAGGAGGGGGCCAATGGACAGGGCCGGGTGGGGGACGAGGTGGACATGGACCTGGACATCGAGGCGAAAAAAATCTGAGCCGGGGTGCTCGTCAGGTAGGTTGCTTCCACGCAACTGGCTCAAGATCCGCATGGTTGCGACAGCATTCATGGAAAAAACCTACCTAGATTTTTTCAACACCTTGTTATAGTGGCCCCCACCCCATCCTTCAGGAGGCCCCGATGCTGATCCGTGAGCTGATGATCCCCAAACCCGCGGTAGTGACCCCCCACACCACCATGCTGGACGCACTCAAGCTCATGAAGGAGAAGCACGTGACCCGCATGCCGGTGGTGGACGCCCACGGCGCCCTGGTGGGGATCATTTCCGAGACGGACCTGCACAACGCCACGCCCTCCTCGGCCACCCTGCTGTCCTTCTGGGAGATCCCCAGCCTGCTCGCCAAGATCACAGTGGACATGGTGATGGTGAAGGACGTGGCCACGGTGACCGAGGAGACCCCGGTGGAGGAGGCGGCCCGGATCATGGCTGACCGCAATATCGGCGCCCTGCCGGTGATGCACGGCAAGACCCTGGTGGGCCTGGTCAACCAGGGCGACATCTTCCGCGCCTTCATGGAGCTTCTGGGCGGGCGCCGCAAGGGCTTGCGCATCTGGGCCACCACCGAGGACAAGAAGGGCACCGTGGCCCGCATCACCGCGGCGGTGGCCCAGGTGGGCGGAGACATCGTCGGGCTGGGCTTCCACGAAGTGAGCGACGCGAAGGGCGCCCGCTGGGAAGTGACCCTCAAGGTCCAGGACGTGCCCCAGGACACCCTGGTGGAAGCCTTCAAGTCCCAGGTGACGGAAATCCTGGACGTGCGCATGTGTTAGGAGTGTGGCCACCCGCAGGTCCGGGTCCCGGTGCGGTGGCAGGTCCGTCGTGGGGGTTCCGGGCGTCGCGCCGCATCAGGCTTTGGGGTTGGTGATTTACGCGTTGGTCAGCAAGCGTCCTTGCCAGCTGGCTGGACTTGGCGAACCCGCCTGGTTTAGCCGGCATGAAAGGACCTTCAAAGTTTGCAGGAGCGATTCCCCCAGTTCGCCCTGAAGTCACCGATACCTTGGTCCTTTGGTCGGCCCAGACGAGCCAGCGGGTGCTTCGTCAGACCGCGCCGCGCGCGGTCTGACGAAGCCGAGCACCGGTGTGGGGCGGCGCGAAGCTAAGGAACCCGGGGGACTGGCCTGCCGCCGCACCGGGACACGGACGCCCCAGTAGAACTAGCTGGCCATCCTCCTTCCAGGACTACGCCGGCGCGCAGGAGTGAGGGGTTCGGGTTTGAGGGAGGGGTCGGGGGCGAAGCCCGGGATCACCTGGGTGGGCAGGGTGCGCTTCAGGAGGCGCTCGATGTCCCGCAGCAGTCCGGCCTCGTCCACGCACACCAGGCTCAGGGCTATGCCTTCGGCCCCGGCCCGCCCGGTGCGGCCGATGCGGTGCAAGTAATCCTCGGCCACCTGGGGCAGCTCGTAGTTGACCACGTGGGGGAGCTGGCTGATGTCCAGGCCCCGGGAGGCGATGTCGGTGGCCACCAGCACCTGGACACGCCCTTCCTTGAAGTCCGCCAGGGCCTTGATGCGCTGGGGCTGGCTCTTGTTGCCGTGGATGGCCGAGGCGCTGATGCCGTCGATCTCCAGCTGCTGGGAAAGGCGGTTGGCACCGTGCTTGGTGCGGGTGAACACCAGCACCTGCTCCAGGTTCTGGGTGCGGATCAGGTGGGAGAGCAGGGCCCGCTTGCGCTCCCGGTCCACCGGGTGGACCCGGTGCTGCACAAGCTCGGTCGGCGAGTTGCGCGGCGCCACGTCCACCGAGACCGGATCGTTGAGCAGGCCGGCGGCCAGCTGGCGGATCTCATCGCTGAAGGTGGCGGAAAACAGCATGTTCTGGCGGCGGGTCGGAAGCAGGGCCAGGATCCTGCGGATGTCCCGGATGAAACCCATGTCCAGCATCCGGTCCGCCTCGTCCAGGACCAGGAACTCCACCTGGCCCAGATTCAGGTGGCCTTGCTGGTGCAGGTCCAGGAACCGCCCCGGGGTGGCCACCAGGATCTCCACTCCGGCCCTCAGGGCCTTGATCTGGGGATTGATGTTGACGCCGCCGAACACCGTGGTGGAACGCAGGGGCAGGTGCTTGCCGTAGGTGCGCACGCTCTCCTCCACCTGCATGGCCAGCTCCCGGGTGGGGGTGAGGATCAGGCAGCGCAGAGGGTGGCGCGCCGGGGAGGCGCTGGTGCTGGCCTGGGGGGCCAGCAGCTGCAGGATGGGCAGCACGAACCCGGCGGTCTTGCCGGTGCCGGTCTGGGCCCCGGCCAGGAGGTCGCGCCGGGCCAGGACCTGGGGGATCGCCCGGGTCTGGACGGGGGTGGGTATCTCGTAGCCGCGGTCGCGTACCGGCATGCAGCAGCTCAGGCAGGAGGCCCAGGGAGGAGAATGACATGAATGCTCCGATTTAAGGCCCGCCCGCAGGGCCTTCCAGCCGTCGCGGGCCCCGGTCGGGGCATATGGGATACAGGAACTGAGAACTCTCAGCGAGCGATGGCGCAGACCGGCTCGCGCCACCCTCCAATAGGCCAGGATATCGAGAAAAAGTCTCAACGTCCAGCTGGAATTGTCTCGGCGTTCAGGACCCTGTCCACCGCCGCGCAGATGTCCCGGTCCAGGGGCAGATCGGCGAGGGCGCGTGCGCCGCCCGTTCCCCGCACCCTCAATCCCCGGGTGGCCTGGACGATCATTTCGGCGGCCAGGCCCGGGGGGATCTTGCCGGTGTCGATGACCAGGTCGAAGCCCTTGGCCGTGTCCCATTCCCGGCCATAGACCGTTTTGATGAACTGCTTCTGCAGGTTGTCATTCTTCGTCAGCGCCAGTTCGGCCAAGCTGGGATCCGCGATGTCGGGGGCCTCGACCAGGCGCCGGATCCGCACCGGGGTGGGCGCCTGGATCCGCACGTGCAGGACGTCGTCCAGGTCCGCCAGGACTGCGAACCCGCCCCGTCCCACGATCACCACGTTCCCGTGGTGGGCTATGGCGCAGATGCATTTGTTGAGCATGTTGATGTGATGCTGCCGCTCCTCCCGCTTCTGGGCGTCGAAGCGTTCCCAGAAGCTGGGAATGGAATCGTATTCCCTGCTGAACAAGACCAGTCCGTAATCCTTGAGGACGGTTTCGATGGTGGTCTTGTCCGCAAGGCGGTACCCGAGTGTGTGGGCGGCGCCTTCGGCCACCAGGCTGCCCAGGCTTCCGAACTCCCTGGAAATCGTCACCACTGACATGTTCCACCTCCTTTGGCGGGCGCGTTCCGCTTCAGGACCGGGTGAGAAACTGCCATAGATACGGGAAACGGTGTCTGCCCAGGGAAAGTATGGGTTCCCGGGGCGGACTCTCCAGGCCGGGACCGGCCTATTCCCCGATGATCTTGATCAGGACCCGCTTGTCCCGGCGCCCGTCGAACTCCCCGTAGAAGATCTGCTCCCAGGGGCCGAAATCCAGTTTTCCCCCGGTGATGGCCACCGTCACTTCGCGCCCCATGACCTGGCGCTTGTGGTGGGCGTCGCCGTTGTCCTCGCCGGTCCGGTTGTGCAGGTAACCGCCCTTGGCCGGGTCGCTGCCCGCGTTGAAGGGGGCCAGCCGCTCCAGCCACCGGGCATAGTCCTTGTGCAGCCCCGGCTCGTCGTCGTTGATGAAGACCGAGGCGGTGATGTGCATGGCGTTCACCAGGCACAGGCCGTCCTGGACGCCGCTGGCTTCCACCGCCTCTTCCACCTCCGGGGTGATGTTCACGAATCCCGTCCGCTCGGGCAGGTGCATGACCAGGGTTTCTCGATGGCTGCGCATGGGTCCTCGCCTCCAGGACCTAAGGATGCCTCCGGTGCCGTAGACTGGGCCACGGATTTTTCGGAGACCGCCCCATGCTCACCATCGCAGGCAGGACCTTCCGCAGCCGGCTCATCCTCGGAACGGGCAAGTACAAGGATTTCGCCACCATGAAGGCGTGCTGCGAAGCGGCCGGGGTGGACATGGTCACCCTGGCGGTACGGCGCTTCGACCTGGGCGCCAAGGGCGACGGCAACATCCTCCATTGGATCCCGCGAGGCATGGCCCTGCTGCCCAACACCGCCGGCTGCGGCACCGGGGAGGAGGCCTTGCGGGTGGCCCGCCTGGCCCGGGAGGCCCTGGGCACCGAATGGGTGAAGCTGGAAGTGATCGGCGACCCGGTGAGCCTGTACCCGGACGGGGAGGAGACGCTGCGGGCAGCCGAGGTGCTGGTCCGGGAAGGCTTCGTGGTGCTGCCGTACGTCAACGCCGACCCGATCCTGGCCAGGAAGCTGTGCCAGGCCGGGTGTGCCGCCGTCATGCCCCTGGGCAGCGCCATCGGTTCCGGGCTGGGGGTGCAGAACCCCTGCGTGCTCCAGGTCCTCCGGGACGTGGTGTCGGCCCAGGGCCTGCCCCTGATCGTGGACGCGGGGGTGGGCACCGCCTCGGACGCCGCCGTGGCCATGGAACTGGGCGCCGACGCGGTGCTGCTCAATACGGCCGTGGCCGAAGCCCAGGACCCGGTCAGGATGGCCCGGGCCATGGACCTGGCGGTCCAGGCCGGGCGCCTGGCCTTCGAGGCCGGGCGCATGCCCCGGCGGCTGCACGCCAGCGCCTCCAGTCCGGCGGCGGGGGTGGTGGGGCGCGCCTGACTTCAGGTTATTCTTGAAGCTTGCCGGGAGAGGGTTGATGGCACGATTCGCCAGACGCGCGGGCCGGGAGGTGCTGGAGGGCCATCCTCGCCTGCCGGAGTGGATCACCCGGGAGCGGGTGCGCCTTGGGGACCTGCACGGGATGAAGGTGGGACTGCGCCGGTCGGACCTGCATACGGTCTGCGAGGAGGCCCGGTGCCCCAACCGGGCCCACTGCTTCAACCACGGCACCGCCACCTTCCTGCTCATGGGCGACACCTGCACCCGGGCCTGCGGCTTCTGTTCCATCCGGAGCGGCCGCCCGCTGCCCCTGAACTCCCTGGAGCCCGAGGAGACCGCCCGGCGGGTGGCGGCCCTGCAGCTGCGCTTCGCCGTGCTCACCTCGGTGAACCGGGACGACCTGCCGGACGGCGGCGCCGGGCATTTCGCCAGGACCATCCGGGCCATCCGCCGCATGAACCCGGGGGTGGGGGTGGAGGTGCTGACTCCGGATTTCATGGGCAACCTGGAAGCGGTGGCCCAGGTGGTGGCGGCGGGCCCGGCGGTGTTCAACCACAACACCGAGACCGTGCCCAGCCTGTACCCTGCCGTGCGCCCCGCGGCCCGGTTCCCGCGCACCCTGGCGGTGCTGGCCGAGGCCAAGCGGATGGGCGCCTCCCTGTTCGGGGACGCGTTCCGCACCAAGTCCGGGCTCATGCTGGGCCTGGGGGAGACCGAAGCCGAGCTGATGGAGGTCCTGGAGGCACTGGTCCAGGCCGGCGTGGACATCCTCACCCTTGGCCAGTACCTGCGCCCCACCCGGCACCAGATGCCGGTGCGGCGCTATGTGCACCCGGACGAGTTCGCCGAGCTGGGGCGGAAAGCCAAGGCGCTGGGCTTCCGCACCGTTTACGCGGGCCCCCTGGTGCGGTCAAGCTTCAATGCCTTCGAAATCAGCGCCAAGGACGGCATTTCCATCGCCTGAGCGACGCATGTGAACCCCTTCACGGGCACCGACCGGTTCGCCATCCGACGCCGTCTGGGGTCGGGAAGCAGCGGCGTGGTCTTCGAGGCCTTCGACCACGAGCGCCAGATCCCGGTGGCCTTGAAGGTGCCCCATGATGCGGAGAACCGGGACCTGGCCCGGTTCCGGGAGGAGTTCCGGACTTTGGCGGAACTCTCCCACCCCAACCTGGCGGGCCTGTACGAGGTGATGACCCACGAGTCCGGCTGGTTCTACACCATGGAGCTGGTGGAGGGGACCACCATCCTGGAGGAGCTTGCGCCCGGCCTGCAGCCCTGCCAGGACTTCCAGCGGGTGCGGGCGATGGCGCGCCAGCTGGCCCAGGGCCTGAGGGCCCTGCACCAGGCCGGGACGCTGCACCGGGACCTGAAGCCCAGCCACGTGCGGGTGGACCGGGCCGGGCGGGTGGTGCTGCTGGACTACGGTTTCACCGACCCGCCCGGCCTGCGCCCCCCGGCGTTCCGCCCGGGCGGCGCGAGCGATGGCCGGACCCAGGATGGCCGGGCCCCGGAGAGCCATGCCTATCTGGCCCCGGAGCGCATCGGCGGCCACGCCTCCACCGAGGCGGCGGACTGGTACAGCTTCGGGGTGATCCTATACCAGGTGCTGACCGGGACCCTGCCCTTCCCCGGCGACACTCTCGCCGCGCTCATCGACAAGATGCGGGTGAGCCCGTCGCCCCCGGACCTGCTGGCGCCCCAGACCCCCACGGACCTGAGCTCCCTGTGCATGGAGCTCCTGGACCGGCAGCGGTCGGCCCGCCCCGCCGGCGCCCGGATCCTCGAGCGGCTGGGCGCGGCGGTGGTGCCGGCCCCGCCCCGGCTGCCGCCGCCCCGCAGGCTGCGCACCAGTTCCCTGCTCATCGGGCGCAAGGCCGAGCTGGGGGTCCTGGGCCGCGCCTTCGAGACCGCCCTCAAGGGCCGCACAACGGTGGTGTTCGTCCACGGGCCTTCAGGCATGGGCAAGAGCTACCTGCTGCGGCGCTTCGTCCGCCGGCTGGGGCGGGAAGAGCAGGGCACGGTGGTCCTGGCCGGCCGGTGCGGAGAGGAAGGCTCGGCCCCGTACCAGGCCCTGGACAACCTGATGGAGAACCTGGCGGAACACCTGGACCGGCTGCCGGCGGCCAAGGCCGCCATTCTCATGCCCCGGGACCTCCTTTGCCTGGCGCGGTTGTTCCCGGTGCTGAAACCGGTGGCGGCCCGGGCCCCCCAGGCGGGCCTGGCGGCGCCTCCCCCGGATCCCCAGGAACTGCGCCGGCGGGCCTTCGCCGCCCTGCGGGAACTGCTCATGCGCATGGGCACCAGGCATCCCTTGGCGCTGATCCTGGAGGATCTGCAGTGGGGGGATCCGGACAGCGCCGCCCTCCTATCCAACCTGCTGCGGGTCCCCGACCCGCCGGCCATGCTGGTGGTGCTCTCGTACCGCACCGGCGAGGGCGAGGCCGCCCTTCCGTTCCGGACCTTCCAGCGCCGCCTGGCCGAGGAAGGCACCGAGGTGACCGAGATCCCCGTGGAACGCATCCCCCGGGCCGAGTCCGAAGCCCTGGCCCTGGCCCTCCTGGGCAGCGGGCGGCCCGGAGGGGGCGGCGCCGAGGCCGCCTGGGTGGCCCAGGAAGCCGGGGGCAGCCCGTTCCTGATCGGGGAGCTGAGCCGCAGCCTCCGGTCCGGCATCGGTGGGCTGCAGGCGCCCGGGGAACGGACCCTGGACGCCTACCTCCAGCACCGGGTCGCCGCCCTGCCCGAGGCTTCCCGGGCCGTCCTGGAAATCCTGGCCCTGGCCGGGCACCCGGTGGAGTGGGAGGTGCTGCGGGGGGCTTCCGGGGTCGCCTTGGGGGAGGCGGAGGTGCTGACCCCCCTGCGGGCCGCCCACCTGATCCGTTCCCAGGGAGCCCGGCGATTGCTGCTGGAGCCCCACCACGACCGCATCCGCCAGGCCCTGCTGGGCGGCGTCACCGAATCCCGGGCCCGGGCCATCCACCTGGCGTTGGCCGAAGCCATGGAACAGCTGCCCAAGCCCGATGCCCGGACCCTCAGCCTGCATTACCAGGCCGCGGGCCTGCGGGAACGGGCCGGGCAGTGCGCCCTCCAGGCGGCGCGCCAGGCGGTGGCGGCCTTGGCCTTCGGCCGGGCGGCGGAGCTGTTCGGGGAGGTCCTGCGCCTCAAGGAGCTCAAAGGGCGGGAGGACCCTGGAAGTTCTCCTGGAATGGGGCGACGCCCTGGCGGGCGCCGGGCTGGGCCACCAGGCCGCCCAGGTCTACCTCAAGGCCCTGCCCCTGGCCCAGCCTGCCGATTCCCTGCGCCTGCAGCGGCGGGCCTCGGAGGAATTCTTCCGCAGCGGTCACTTCGACCACGGGAAGGCGGCCCTGGCGGCGGTGCTCGAGCCCATGGGCATGAAACTGGCCCTGCCGTCCTGGCGGGCCCGGCTGATGCGCCTGGGCACCCGGTTGCGCCTGCGCCTGCGGGGCCACGGTTTCCGGCAGCGCACCGAAAACCAGATCCCCCAGGCGGAGCTGGACCGGATCGACGTCTGCTGGGCCGCGGCCATGGGCCTCAGCCCCGTGGACCCGGCCCGGGGCGGCGCCTTCCAGGCCCGGCACCTGCTCCTGGCCCTGCGGGCGGGGGAACCGTTCCGCATCGTCCGGGCCCTGGCCCAGGAGACCATCCACCAGGCCAACCGGGGCAACCGCGGGGCCCGGGCCGCCCAGCGCTGCCAGGACCTGGCCCTGGACCTGGCCCAGCGGGTGGGCCATCCCAATCCCCGGGGCCGGGCCCTGGTGGCCGCGGGGACCGCGGCCCTCATGCAGGGGCGGTGGAAGCCGGCGGTGGAGCTGCTGGAGGAGGCCGAGACCCTGCTC
>CAWFOJ010000102.1:0-13607 GCA_963816585.1 uncultured Holophagaceae bacterium
AGGGGAAGGTGTCCAGGCCCAGGTCCAGGCCCCGGTACAGAGCCAGGTAGTCGGCCCGGGGCCGGAACGGGGAGAATTCCACCCGCTCGGGCCGCACCCCGCCGGCCGCCAGGCCCTCCAGGACCCGGTGCCGGTGCTCACCGGGCTGGGCCAGGAGCACCAGCCGTGAACCCGGGACCGCGCCCAGCACCCGGGCCCAGAGGTCCAGCACCGCCCCGTTGACTTTGCAGAAGTTGTTAAGAGCGGCGAAGGTGACGTAGCCGCGCTCCAGGGCCGGGAGAGGGCCCGGGAGCGGCCCGGCGGTGAGCGGGTCGTAGCACCAGAAAGTGTGCGGCAAGCGGACGGAGACTTCCGAATACCAGTCGTCGTGCTCTCCGGGGGGGTCCAGGTAGGGGTCGGTGAGCCGGTAGTCCATGGCCGCAAGCCCGGTGGTGCCGGGGTAGGCGAGCCAGGCCACCTGCACCGGCGCGGGCTTGCGGGTGAAGGTCCGGGGCCGCCCGTCGGCCATGTGCATGGTGAGGTCCACCAGGATGTCGATGCGGTCCGAGCGCGCCAGGTCGGCCACTTCGGCGTCGTCCATCGCCACGGTGTCGCGCCAGGTGTCCGCGTTGGCGGCGATCCGGGCGGTCAGCGCGTCCGGCTTGGCGACCTTGGCGTAGCAGAAGATCTCGAACTGGCCGTGGTCATGGTGGGCGAACAGGGGCAGCGTGAAGAAGGCCTGGCAATGGTCCTTGAAGTCCGGGGAGACGTAGCCCACCCGCAGGCGGCGCTCGGGGTCCGGGACCGGATCCCGGGCCGGGGCGGGAATCCTGGGCAGGGCGTGGGCCAGGTCCCAGGCCCGGTTCTCCCGCAGGATCGCGGCGCTGTCGTAGCCGGGGAGGAACGTCACCGAGTAGGCCAGGTTGCTGTGCGTCACCGGGTCGGAGGGGTCCAGGGCCAGGGCGGCGCGGAAGCTCGCCACAGCCTCGTCCATGCGGCCGATGTCCTTCAGGATGGTGCCAAGGTTGCCGTGGCAGATGGCGGCCCTGGGATGCTCTACGAGGGCCCTCTGCAGCAGCTGCACCGCCAGGTCCATGCGGCCCAGGGCGCGGGCGGCTGCGCAGGCGTTGTTGCAGGCCTCCAGGAATCCCGGGTAGAGCCGCAGGGCTTCCTGGAAGGTTTGGAGCGCCTCTTCGTTCCGGCCCAGGGTATGCAGCACGTTGCCCAGGTTGTTGAGCGCCGCCAGGTGCTGGGGGGCCAACTGCAACGTCCGGCGGTAAGCTGCTTCCGCCTCCTGGAAGCGGATGGCGGCGAACCACGCCCGGCCCAGGTTGAACCATGCATCAGCGGACTCCGGCCAGCGGGCCACGGTGGCCTGGAGCACATCCAGGGCCTGCACGGCCTGGCGGATTTCCACGAGGGCGTTGCCGAGGTTGCTGTGGGCGGCGGGGAAGTCGTCCTCCAGTTCCAGGGCCCGGCGGAAGGCGTCCACGGCCTCCTGCTTGCGGCCGGCGTCCTGGAGGGCGACACCCAGGTCGTTGAGGGTGTCGGCCCGGTCCGGGCGCAGGGACGCCGCCTTGACGAAGGCGGCCAGGGCCTCCTGCCGGCGGCCCAGCACCCGGCAGGCCTCGCCGGCGCCCTGCCAGGCTTCCAGGCATTCGGGATGGAGCTCGGCGGCACGGCAGAAGGCCTCCAGCGCCGCCTGGACCCGGCCCAGGGACCGCAGCGCCTGGCCCAGGCCGCAGTGGGAGCGCCAGGCGGCGGGATCCTGGGCGACCACCGCCTGGAACCGTTCCACCGCGGCCTCCGGCTGGCCCCGTTGCAAGGCCAGCAACCCGAACCGGTGCCGGGCCGTGCCGTGCCCGGGACACAGCTCCAGGACCTGGGCATAGCCGGCACCAGCCAGTTCCAGGCGGCCGGCCACGTGGTGTTCCGTGGCCAGGCGCAGCACCGCTTCCGGGTCTGGACGGGATGGGTCGTCGGAAATCATGGGCATACCTCAATAAGTTCCGATTATGTCCGGAACCCGGGCCGGCAATGAGCGTTTCAGTCCGGATCCCGGGCCTGGAGGAATGCCTGGGCGCCTTTCATCTCCGCCGCCGGGCCATGGGACGGCGCCCAGCCTTTCGCCCGGGCGGCGCCCCGGCCCGGCCTGGACCGCCATTGCCGGGCCAGGTCCACGGCTTCGGGATTACCGGGAACCAGGGCCAGGACCTCCTCCAGGTCGGCCAGGGCTTCCCGGGGGCGTCCCTGGCGCCGGCGCAGCAGGGCGCGTTTGAGGAAGCCCCAGGTATTGCCCGGCTCCTGACGGATCACCTCGGTGAATTCGGCCTCCGCCTCGATGGGGCGCCCGGCCTCCTCCGCCGCCTCCCCGCAGAGCAGGCTGGTGACGGCACAGAACCCCAGCAACTGCTTGTGCTCCGCGAATTCCGCGGGGGTGTACACGGCCCTGGGGCGGGTCTGGGCGCTCACTTCGCCCAGATAGCGCAGGGCCCGCTCCGTGTGGGTGTCCACCCGGGCGAAGATCTCCGCGTCCCCGGCGCCCCGGTAGAAATCCCGGCTGATGCGCCCCTCCTGGCGGTAGCGATCGAACAGCCGGGTGCCGGGATACAGGGCCAAAGGCGAGATCTGCACGTCGTGGGGGCGGGCCAGGCGGATCAGGCCGGCGGTGGTCTCCACGTCCTCCCAGCGCTCCCCGGGGATGCCGGTGATGAGGTAGATGCCCAGGTTCATGCCCACTTTGCGCACCAGGGACAGGGCCCGGTGGGCGTGCTTCATGTTGGTGCCCTTGTCCAGCAGGGCCAGCACCCGCTCGCTGCCGTGCTCCACCCCGAACTGCATGAATTCGCACCCGGCGCGCTTCATGGCCACCAGGCGCTCCTCGTCCACCAGGTTCACCCGGCTCTGGCAGTTCCAGAGGGGATGCAGCCCGGAGCGGCGGATCAGGTCCATGAGGGCCAGGATCCGGGTGCGGTTGGCGGTGAAGGTATCGTCCCGGAAGCTGTAGTAGGTGAGCCCGTGGCGGGCGCGCAGCAGCTCCATCTCCCGCAGCACCGCTCCGGGGCTGCGGAAGCGCACGCTGGTGCCCCAGAATTCCGGGGTGTTGCAGAAGTTGCAGGTGGCCGGGCAGCCCCGGCTGGTGCTGAGGTAGGACAGCTGGCCGGGGCCGTCCAGGAAATCCGCCGCGAAATGCTCCACCGGCGCGCCCATGGTGTCCAGGTCCTCCAGGGGCGGCACCGAGGCGGTCTCCCCGTCCCTGAGGATCAGCCCCGGCCCCGAGCGCCAGGCCGCGGCCGCCGTGCGCCAATGCTCCCGGCCCTCCGCCTCCAGGCGCTCCAGCACGCCCAGCAGGGGCAGTTCCCCTTCCCCTTTGACGATGGCGTCCAGGGACGGGCAGTCCTCGAACACCTCGCCGGCCAGGTGGGTGGGGTGCGGCCCTCCCGCCAGGAGCAGGGCCTGGGGGCAGGCTTCCCGGGCCAGGCGCAGCAGGTCGCAGCTGCGCTTGCGGTTGAAGGTGAACATGGACACGCCCACCACCTGGGGGTCGCGCCGGCGCAGGTAATCCAGGATTTCCCGCCGGCCCATGCCGCTGAGGTTGGCCAGGCGGCAGGGGAACCCCCGGGAGGCCAGCATGGCCTGCAAGTAGCCCAGGCCGATGGGCAGGAAGGTCATCCATTCGTCCCCGTAGCCGCTCCTGGGGGCGCTGTAGAGCAGGAGCGTGCCGGGGCGGGTCATGGGAGTTCGGCTTGAAGTTCCATCCATCTGGAGGGTGATCTTAAACTATTCTGACTTTCCAGGATGAGCCGGATACCTGAACGGAGTTCCCCGTGGCCACAGCCATCAAGCGCACGGACGACATCAGAGGCATCCTGGCCCGGGCCTGTGCGCGTAACGAAATGCTCATCCTGGTGACGCCGTACCTGCGGTTCGAGTCCTTCTTCGTGACCCTGGAGGGCCACGAGCTGCAGGTGGCCGCCACCATGAGCCGGGAGGACGCCACCTTCGGGCTTCGTTCAGATGACCTCAAGATCCGCTTTCCCATGGCCCTGGGTTTCATGGAGGCGCCGGTGAAGCTGCTGGGCCTGGGCCTGCACGATGGCCGCCGGACCCTCCGGCTGGCGGTTCCCAAACAGCTTCAGGAGAACGACGACCGGGCCGAGTACCGGGTGGAGCGGGTGGGCCGGGTGGTGGTCACCTACGGCACCCTCAGGGGCGACCTGCTGGAGGCGGTGCTGGTGGACCTGAGCACCCGGGGGGCGCGCATCCATGCCCAGAAAGACCTGGCGGACAGCGGGCTGCAGACGGGTTCGGTGCTGGTCCTGAGCATCCCCGTCGCCGAGGACCTGCGCATCGAAGCCCGGGGCGAGATCCGGCACATGGGGCCGCGCAGCCTCGGCCTGGAATTCTCCCCCCGCTGCCCGACGACGTGCAGGAGTCCCTGTCCCGGTGGGTGTTCCGGCGCCGGGAGGAGGACCTGGAGCGCCTGGCCCAGCGGGTGGAACTGGCCCAGCAGGGCGAGCGCCGGCTCGCCCAGGAGCCGGTTGGGGAAACCGGCGGAATCCTGCTGGTGGGCGGGGATCCGGACCTGGAGGAGACCCTGCGGGAGGTCTTCCGCCCCATCCAGCCCATGACCCGCATCGTCCAATCCGCCCAGGCCCTCAAGACCGCCCTGGGATCCGCCCCGCTCCTGGCGGTGTTCGTCGTGAACGGCGCCGGTCTGGACGAGCGCCGCCGCCTCAAGGCCCTGGCGGAACTGGCGGCGGGCAAAGTCCCGTTGCTGCTCCTGGGCACCCAGATGGAAGGCGCCGCCCTGTTCGACCTGGCCGGAGAATGGAAAGCCGCCAGCGCCATGGCCTGGAACCCCGCCCGTTCCCTGTTCCTGCAGCGCCTGGCCCAGGGCATCATCCGCCAGCACACCCAAGGCATGGACGGCCCGTTGGCGCCGGACCTGGGCTGAGGGTGCGGGTCCCATGCTGCGGCAGGCCCGTCATGCGGGTTCCCTGCTGCGCGCCGCCCCACCGGTACGATGCTTGATGGGCGCGGCCGAATGGAAACGGGAACGGCAACCCTCCACCCTGAAAAAACCGAATCCCAGCCTGTGGCGGCTTGCACGGCAGACGATGCTTGATGGCCGAGGCTGAATGGCCCGCCCGCAGCGCAGCGAGGACGGAGCCATTCAGCCTCGGCCATCAAGCATCGTACCGGTGGGGCGGCGCGCAGCAAGGAACCCGCAAGACGGGCCTGCCGCCGCAATGGAACACGAACCTACAACAGCTTGTGCGGCAGGCTCTCGATGCGGGCGGCCGGGGAGACCAGGAGGTAGTTGAGTTTGCGCTGGAGTTCGCGGATGGTGTTGGCGCCGGCATAGGTGAGGCCCGAGCGCAGGCCGCCGACGATGTCGGCGATGATGTCTTCCTCGTCCTCCCGGTAGGGCACGGTGGTGGCCACCCCTTCGGCGGTCTTCCAGCCGGTGAGGCCTCCCAGGTGCTCCTCGGCGGCTTCCTTGCTGGCCATGCCGCGGTACACCTTGTGGGTGGGCTCCCCCTGGTCGTTGAGCACCGGATCGCCCGGGGTGGGCCGGGTGCCCGCCAGCATGCCCCCCACCATGACGAAGTCGGCGCCGAAGGCCAGCGCCTTGACGATGTCCCCGGCGTAGCGGATGCCCCCGTCCGCCACGATGGAACGGTCGGCCCGGGCGCATTCCTGGATGGCCGTGAGCTGGGGCACCCCGAAGCCGGTCTTGATGCGGGTGGTGCACACGCTCCCCGGGCCGATGCCCACCTTGACGATGTCCGCCTTCACCGAGGCCAGGTAGTCCGCTCCGGCGTAGGTGGCGACGTTGCCCGCCATGATGCACTCGTTCGGCAGCATGGCGCGCATGCGCTTGATCATCTTGCCCACGTACTTGGCGTGGCCGTGCGCCACGTCCACGCAGAAATACTGGGCGCCGGCGTCCTTCAGGGCCTGCACCCGCTCCATCTCCTTCTCGGAGGTGCCCACCGACACGAAGGTCGGGCTCTGGCAGGCCTTGAACATCTGCACGTTCTCCTCGATGGAGCAGAACCGGTGCAGGATGCCGATGCCGCCCCGGGCGCCGATGAAGTCCGCCATGGCCGTCTCGGTGATGGTGTCCATGTTGGCGGTCATCACCGGCAGCTGGAGGGTCAGCTTGCCGGTCTTGTCGGTCATCCCGATGTCCACGATCCGCCTGGACTCATGATGGTTGTAAGCCGGCACCAGGAGCACGTCGTCGAAGGTGATGGCGGTTTCGGGCATGGGTTCGCCTTTCTGGGCAAAAGGTCAGTTTACATCCCCCTTGCCCTTGTCGCTCCCCCACGGACGGAAGCGCGCCAGGATCAGGCGGCTGCGGTTCTGGGTGGTCAGGTAGGCCATGACCCACTCCACGAACACCAGGACCCTGTTGCGGAACCCCACCAACATCAGCAAGTGGATGAACAGCCAGGCCAGCCAGGCCGGGAATCCGGAGAGGTGCAGGGACCCCACCTGGGCGATGGCCCGGCCCCGGCCGATGGTGGCCATGCTGCCCTTGTCCCGGAACCGGAAGGGCGCCCGCGGCGTCCCCCGCAGGGTGTCAAGGATCGCCTTGGCGGCCGCCCGCCCCTCCTGGATGGCCACCGGGGCGGTGCCCGGCAGGATCCTGCCTTCCTTCGCCGGAAAGGCCGCCAGGTCGCCGATGATGAACACCTCCGGGTGCCCGGGAAGGGCCAGGTCCGGGCCCACGGCCACCCGCCCGGCCCGGTCCAGGGGCACGCCCAGGGTGCGCCCCAAAGGCGAGGCCGCGACTCCGGCCGCCCACAGCACCGTCCGGGCCGGGATCCGCTCCTCCCCCAGCTGGATGCCGGTGGCGTCCACCTGGGTGACCGCCCGTCCCAGCACCACCTCCACGCCGATGCGGCGCAGCCCTTCCAGAGCCGTGCCGGAGAGGCCCTCGCCGAAGGCCGGCAGCACCGCCGGGCCGCCTTCCACCAGGATCACCCGGGCCCGTTCGGCGCGGATCCGGCGGAATTCCCTGGGCAGCATCAGGCGGGCCATCTCCTTGAGGGTGCCGGCCAGTTCCACCCCGGTGGGGCCGCCGCCCACGATGACGAAGGTGAGCAGTTCCCGGCGCAGGTCCGGGTCATCCGCCTGCTCGGCCTGCTCGAACGCCAGCAGAAAACGCCGCCGGATCTCCAGGGCGTCCTCCAGGGTCTTGAGGCCCGGGGCGTGCCCGGCCCAGTCGTCGTGGCCGAAATAGGCGTGGGTGGAGCCGGTGGCCAGGACCAGGAAATCGGTACCTGGCACACCCGCCCATCCTCCAGGCGCAGGCGGCGCTGGTCCAGCTCCACGGCCGCCGCCTCGGCCATGAGGCAGGCCAGGTTGCGCTGGGAGCGCAGGATGTGGCGCACCGGCGCGGCGATCTCCGAGCCGGAAAGGGTGGAGGCCGCCACCTGGTACAGCAGGGGCTGGAACAGGTGGTAGTTGCGGCGGTCCACCAGGGTCACCCGCACCGGCCGGCGGCGCAGGGACCTGGCCGCGGCCAGGCCGCCGAAGCCCGCCCCCACGATCACGACATGGGGGCGTGAGGGATCCGGGGCGCAACCCGGGGTCATGGATCAGCTGTTCTTCTTGAACTGCCGGTCGTACGCCTCCTGGGCGTACTTGCTTGGAGGCACGCTGAACCGGCGTTTGAAGGCGCGGGTGAACGCCGAGGCGTCGTAGAAGCCCAGGGATTCGGCCACGTCCAGCGGCCGCTCGCCGTCGGACAGCAGCTGCACCGCCCGCTGCAGGCGGCGCTCGATCAGGTACTGGTGCGGCGTGGTGCTGGTGGCTTCCCGGAACAGGCGGATGAAGTGGTCCGGGGTGCACCGGGCCAGCTTGGCCATCTCCGGCACGCTGTTGGGCGCGCCCAGGTGCGCCTCCATGTGGTCCAGGACCACCTGCAGCGTGGAACGGCTCAGCCGGTAGGGGAAGCGCGCCCGGTCCTCCTTTTCGCACAGGCGGGTGAGCTCGGCCCCCAGCAGGATCAGGAACAGTTCCCGGGTCATGAGCTGGAGCCCGTCGGGATTGGCGATCTCCTGGGTGAAGATGCCGAACAGCTGCTTCAGGCTCTGGCTGCGGAGCACCGCGTAGCTGGCCTCCTGCCACTTGCGCGGAGGGTGCTGCAGCACCGAAACCAGGGGCTCGGGGAAGGGTCCGTCCATCTGCAGGGCGGTGAACCCGAACGGCGTCTCCGGGTGGTGCCGCTTGAAGCTGTGCCCGAAGCCGGGCATCAGCAGGGCCAGGCTCCCCCGGGGCACCACGCCTTCCTCGGTATCCTCGCCGGTGCAGATCCGGATGGGGCTCGCGGGCAGCAGGAGCGTCCACGACTCGTTGGACGGCATGGCCTTGGCAGGCACCGGATCGCGTTTGCAGATCACCAGCCGCAGGGGGCCGCTGGTATAGATTTGGACATTCTTGGTTTCAGGACCGGTCATAGGCTTTGTCTTGTCACAAATGACGGTTTGGGGGTGACGGCGCCGGGAACGGTAGCATCGATCCATAGAGATCGATTCCTTCCCAAGGGTTTTAGATTATCAAACTTTAGCAAGCATATCCGCGATGGTTTGCAACAACCACAATCCGTCCTTCCGGGCGCGCAATTTCTTCCACCCGGATCCCGGGGCAGGCGCCCGGGACCCGAATCAGCGGGTGGCCACCGCCAGGCGGTAAAGGTCGCTGGGGGGCACCCCCAGGTGCCGGGCCAGGGGTTTCACCGCTTCCCGGAGGGTCATCCCTCCCTCCCGGGCGGCTTCCAGGTAGCGCAGGGCCCAGGGAGGCAGTTCCTCCCCCTGGAAAGCCTCCCCGGGTTCCGTGACGGTGCGCTTGGCCCCGGCTCCGGCCAGCACCAGCACCATCTCGCCCCGGTTCTCCCCCCCAGCTGCCCGGCCACGCCGGCTGGGGTGCCTCGGTACCAGGTCTCGTGCAGCTTGGTCAGTTCCCGCCCCAGGGCGATCTCCCGGTCGGGCATGATCTCCGCCAGGTCGGCCAGGGTCTCGCGCAGGCGGTGGGGGGTCTCGAACACCACCAGGGTCTCCTCCCGGGCCGCCAGCTTGCGCAGGAAGGCCTTGCGGGGCTCGCCGCGGGGGGGCAGGTAGCCCCAGAAGCTGAAGGCGTGGCTGGGCAGCCCGGAGGCCACCACCGCCAGGGTCACCGCGGAGGGGCCGGGCAGGACGGTCACCCTGGTCCCCGCCTCCCGGGCCATGCGCCCCAGCTCGAAACCCGGGTCGTTGATCCCGGGCAGGCCCGCGTCGGAGCAGTAGGCCACGGTCCGGCCCGCGGCCAGGGCCTGGCGGATCCGCTGGGCCGTATCCGCCCCCGCATGGTCGTCGAAGCGCATCAGGGGCTTGTCCAGCTCCAGGTGGGCCAGCAGCCCCCCGGTGCGCCGGGTGTCCTCGCAGGCCACCAAATCGCAGTCCCGCAGAGCCTCCACGGCCCGGAAGGTGAGATCGCCCAGGTTGCCCAGGGGCGTCGGCACCAGAATGAGATGTCCAGGCACGGCCGCCCTCCCGAGGCTACAGTCTACAGGAGATGCCTTTCAGGAGAGGTTGATGCCTGCCGTTCCCCGTGTCACCGCCATCCAGGCCCGCCGGCTGCTGCTCTCGGGCTCAGCCCTGCTGGGCGGGCCGCCGCCGGGGGGCCTGGAGGGCCTGATCCAGCGCCTGGGCTACGTGCAGATGGACTCCATCAACGTGCTGGAGCGGGCCCACCACCTGATCCTGGGCAGCCGGCACCCGGGGTACGCGCCGGCCCAGCTGGAGGGCCTGCTGGAGGGCCGGTGCCTGTTCGAGCACTGGACCCACGACGCCGCGGCCATTCCCCTCCAGTGGTACCCCCATTGGCACCTGCGCTTCGCGCACAGCCGGGACCGGATCCTGGCCAGCGCCTGGTGGCGGGAGCGGGTCGGGGACCAAGGCGGAGGAACTGGCGGCCCTGGTGCTGGAGCGGGTGCGCCGGGAAGGCCCGCTGCGCAGCGCCGACTTCGAGCATCCGCGCCAGGGCGGCCAGGGCGCCTGGTGGGGCTGGAAGCCGCAGAAGGCGGCCTTGGAGTTCCTCTGGCACACCGGCGCCCTGGCGGTGGCCGGCCGGGTGAACTTCCACAAAGTCTACGACCTGTCCGAGCGGGTGTTCCCGGAAGCCCACGCCCGGGCCGCCCCGGCCCCCGGCGCACCTGGACTGGGCCTGCGCCGCCGCCCTGGAGCGCCTGGGCACCGCCACCCCGCGGGAGCTGGCGGACTTCTGGGATGCGGTGGAACCGGCGGAGGCGGCGGCCTGGTGCCAGGCGGCCGCGGCCGCCGGGCGCATCGAGCCGGTGGCGGTGGAGAGCGCCGACGGAGCCTCGGCCCGGCCCGCCTTCGCGGTCCCCGATTGGCGCGAGCGGGTGGCGGCCCTGCCCGAGCCCGGGACCGCGATGGTGCTGCTCTGCCCCTTCGACCCGATCCTGCGTGACCGGGCCCGCACCCAGCGGCCTGTTCGCCTTCGACTACCGGTTCGAGGCGTTCGTGCCGGAGGCCAGGCGCGAGTTCGGATACTACGTGCTGCCGCTTCTGGAAGGGGACGCGCTGGTGGGGCGGATGGACGCCAAGTTCCACCGGGACCGGGGCGTGCTGGAGGTCAAGGGGCTGTGGTGGGAGAAAGGGGTCCGCCCGGTCAAGGCGCGCCTGCGCCGGCTGCGCGCGGCGCTGGAAGGGCTGGCGGAGCGGATCGGCGCCGGCGAGGTCGAGTTGCCGCGGCAGGGTTAGCGGGCCCCGTGTTTCCCGCGAGGGTCAGTAGCCCGTCCCGTCCCCCGCGGGCCTGCACCTTGCCCCGGTGGATCCGGAACAGGTAGGCGAAGTAGGCCAGGACGCCAGGGGGAAGCCGACGAACCACCAGCCCAGCCCAGCCCGCAGCCCGCCGGGCCCGGCGCTGGCGTTGTAGGCGGTGAGGCTGGCGCGCCGGGTCCAGGGTGGAGGGCAGCATCACCGGCCAGATGCAGGCGGCGGTGGCGGCCAGGATGCCGATGATGAAGGCGCTGGAGCCCAGGAAGGCGGCCCGGTGGCGATCCCGGGCCAGGCCGATGAACACGGTGGCCAGGCCGCCCAGGAACAGGGCGATCCCCGCCCATTCCAGGGGCGCGCGGGACAGGTTCGCGTACAAGGCCGGATTCACGGCCGCCGTGGCCCCGGTGGCCACCAGGGCGAGGCCCGCCACCGCCAGCCACAGCGGCGGGCCGCCCGCCGGCAGCGCGCGGTGCACCTCGCCCTCGGTCTTCCAGGCCAGGAACAGGGCGCCGTGGGCGGTGAGGGTGGCCAGCACCAGCACGCCCATGAGCACCGTGTACCAGTCCAGGACGCCCACCGGGTTGGCCACCCGGAAATGGGTGAACAGGGGGATCTGGAAATAGCCGCCGGGGTCCAGGGGCACGCCCCGCACCACGTTGCCCAGCGCCGCCCCCAGCAGGATGGGCAGGAGCGTGCTGGCCAGGGCGAACACCCCGTCCCAGAAGCCAGCCCACATGCCGTCCGGAACGTGGGAGCGGAACTCGATGGCGATGCCCCGCAGGATCAGGCACCACACCACCATGAACAGCGCCAGGTAGAAGCCCGAGAAACCCGACGCCAGCAGGCGCGGGAAGGCCAGGAACATGGAACCGCCCGCCGCCAGCAGCCACACTTCGTTGCCGTCCCACCAGGGCCCGATGGCCGCCAGCACCGTGCGGCGCTCGCCGTCGTTCCGGGCCACGAACAGGTGCAGCACGCCCGCCCCGAAGTCGAACCCGTCCATCACCGCGTAGATGGCCACCATCACCGACACCAGCCAGAACCAGAGCATCTCCATGGCGACCTCTCAATGGCCGGCGGGGCCGGCGTGCACTTCGCGCCCCACCAGGAACAGGAACAGCAGCCCCAGCACGAAGTACAGCCCCGAGAAGCCCAGGCTGGTGAACACCGTCTGGCCCGGGTGGACCAGGTGGGAGGTGCCTTCGGCGGTGCGCAGGATGCCGTACACCAGCCACGGCTGGCGCCCCAGCTCGGCCACCACCCAGCCGGCCGAATTGGCGATGAAGGGGAACGGGAAAGCCAGCATCAGGACCCACAGCAGGGGCCGGGCCCGGGCCAGGCGGCCCCTGGCCAGGAACAGGGCGGCCAGGCCCATGATGGCGATGAACAGGGTCCCCAGGCCGGCCATGATGTGGAAGCAGTAGTACAGGACCTCCAGGTTGGTGGGCCACTGGTCCCGGGGGAACTCGTCCAGGCCGCGCACGTTGCTGGAGAAGGAGCCGTAGGCGATGAAGCTGAGCACCCCGGGCAGGGGCACCGGGTTGTCCAGGGTGCGGGCCTCCACGTCGGGCTGGCCGATGAGGTTCAGCTCGGCGTACGGCCCGCTGCGCCAGCGCCCTTCCATGGCCGCCAGGGCGGGCTGCTGGTCCCGCGCCACCCGCTTGCCCTGCAGGTCCCCGGTGGGGAACGCCACCAGGACGCTGGCCACCAGCCCGCACCAGATGCCGGTCTTCAGGTGCAGGGCGGCCTGTTCCGGATGCAGGCCGCGCAGGGTCCAGAAGGCCCCCACCGCGGCCACCGCGAAGGCGCCGGTCACCACCGCCCCCACCATGGTGTGGGCGTACTGGACCAGGGCCCAGGGGTTGAGCAGGAAGGCCCAGAAGTCCGCCAGCTGCAAGGTCCCGTCCGGGGCCGCCAGGTAGCCCACCGGGTGCTGCATGAAGGCGTTGGTGGCGATGATGAAGTACCCGGACAGCCAGCTGCCCAGGAATAGCGCCAGGGCCGCCAGGAAGTGCCGGCGCGGCCCCAGGCGGCGCTCGCCGAACACCAGCAGGCCCAGGAACGTGCTCTCCAGGAAGAAGGCGAACAGCCCTTCCATGGCCAGGGTCTGGCCGATGACCCCGCCGGCCCGGGCGGAGAACCGGGCCCAGTTGGTGCCGAACTGGAACTCCATGGGAATGCCCGTCACCACGCCCACCGCGAAGCTGAGCCCGAAGATCCGGATCCAGAACCGGGCGGCGGTGTCCAGGCGGGCGTCGTTCCTCGCCCGGGCCAGTCCCTTCAGGACCAGGATGATCAGGGCCAGGCCCATGGTCAGCTGGGGAAACAGGTAGTGGTACGTGGCGGTGAAGCCGAACTGCAACCGGTGCCAGAACAACAGGTCGCCCATTCATCACTCCTCTGGGGAAGCATGGCGGTTCGCGAGATCCCGACCGGGAGATCGTAGCCTGCCCGCCCCCGGGGCGACGCACAAACCTGAGTTCCGGGAATCCGCCTGGAATTCAGGCGGGGGCCTGCAGCAGCGCCGCCGCCTGTCCCAGCAGCGGGTGGCCCGCCGCCAGACTCCGGCCTCCCGGCCCCCGGTGCACCGGAACCGCCCCCCACAGGGCGTTCGTGAGCAGCAGGGCCTCGGCCCGCTCCAGGTCTTCGGGCGCCAGGGCAGACTCGGCGCCCAGGCCGGCCTCCAGCAGGCACCGGCGGGCCACCCCCGGCAGGGCCCCGTCCGCCGCGGGCGGGGTGACCAGGCGCCCGCCCAGCACCGCGAACAGGGTGGTGCGGGACCCGTCCGTGAGCCGCCCGGCTTCATTGAGGGCGAGGACCTCGAACAGGCCC
>CAWFOJ010000103.1:0-5625 GCA_963816585.1 uncultured Holophagaceae bacterium
GTCATGAATCGCCGCCTCTCGTCCGCCAATGGCCGGGTGCAGATCTACTTCCGCATCAACCGGGACGGCCACATCGAGGGCGCCCGGGTGGAGAGCCCCAGCAGCAATGGCTCCCTGGACCAGAGCGCCCTGCTCGCGGTGCGCCGTTCCGACCCCCTGCCGCCCCTGCCCGAGGGCAGCTCGCTGGGCGTGCGGTTCTGGTTCATCTACTTGGGCAATTGAGCTTCCGACACCCCGCCGGATCCCCCCATTCCGCCGGATGGAACCTTTGCCCAGGATTAGGTATTAAGGTTCAAGTCGCCATCCTCCCGGCGATGGCTCTGCGATGGAACCCGATTTCTTCAACCTGGCCGCCGGGGTGCTGACCCTGGCCCTCCTGGGAGCTGGCACGCTCCTGCTGGCCATGAGCCGCCGGGTCCGGGAGAACGAGGCCAAGGTCCGCAAGCTGAACCGCACGTTGAGATCCATCCGGGAATGCGACAAGGCCTTGGTCCTGGCCAAGGATGAGCCGGGCCTCCTGAAGGATGTCTGCAGGATCCTGATCGAGGAAGGCGGGTATCGCCTGGTCTGGGTGGGCTACGCCGAACAGGACGAGGGCCGCACGGTGCGTCCCGTGGCCCAGGAAGGATTCGAGGTCGGCTACCTGGAAGGCCTGCGCATCACCTGGGCGGACGACGAGTACGGCCGGGGGCCCACCGGCGTGGCCATCCGCACCGGCCGGCCAAGTGTGGCCCGGGACATCCTGACCGACCCCGGTTTCGCCCCGTGGCGCCAGCCCGCTTTGCGCCGGGGCTTCGCCTCCGGCATCGCGCTCCCCCTGATGTCCAGAGCCGCCGCCTTCGGCGTACTGGCCGTCTATTCCGGCCAGGCCGGGGCTTTCGACGGCGAGGAGACCGCCCTTCTGGCCGAACTGGCCGGCAGCCTGGGCTACGGAATCCTCGCCCTGCGCGACCGGGAGGCCAAGGAAATGGCCCAGGAGGAGCGCCGCCAGCTGGAAGCCGAGCTCCTGCACCTGCAGCGGATCCAGGGCATCGGCCGGCTGGCGGGAGGCATCGCCCATGACATGAACAACGTGCTCGCCGCCATCATGGCCGTGGCGGAGGTGGTCATTGACGGGAAGGAGGATCCGGTCGCACAGGCGGAGCTGATCCTGGAAGCCACCCGGCGGGGACGGGACCTGATCAAGGGGCTGCTGGATTTCGCCAGGAAAGAGGTCCAGGCGGCGGAACCCGTGGACCTGAACCGCCTGGTGGCCCAGGAAGCGGGAATCCTCGCCAGCACGACCCTTAACCGGATCCGGGTGGACCTGGACCTGGACGAGAACCTCCCCAGTCTCCTCGGTTCCAGCCTGGCGATCGCCACGTCGCTCATGAACCTGTGCGTCAATTCAATGGATGCCATGCCCAAGGGGGGCGTCCTCAGCCTGCGCACCCGCGAGGACGAGCGGGGGATCATCCTGGAGGTGGAAGACACCGGCCAAGGCATGACCCCGGAGGTGCTGGACCGCGCCGTGGAACCCTTCTACACCACCAAGCCCGCGGGCAAAGGCACCGGCCTGGGCCTGGCGGTGGTGGTCGGCACGGTCCAGGCCCATGGCGGGACCCTGGACATCCGCAGCCAGCCCGGGAAGGGAACCTGCGTCCGGATCCGGTTCCCGGTGCTGGCCATTCCCCCGCTCCAGCCCCCGGCGCCGGAGCCTGGGGCCGCAAGGTTCCCGGGCCTGCGCCTGCTCCTGGTGGATGACGATCCTCTGGTCCGGGAAGCCACCCGCATGCTTCTCGCCCGGCTGGGACACGACGTGACGGTGGCCGCCGACGGCTACGAAGCCGTCCTGCGGGTGGAACAGGGGCAGCCCTGGGATGCCGTGCTGCTGGATCTCAACATGCCGGGCCTGGGCGGCCTGGAAACCCTGCGCAGGATCCGCGCCAGCCGGCCCGATACCCCGGCCCTGGTGACGTCCGGATATGTGGATGACTGGACCCGGGAACAGCTGGAGCGCTCCAGCCGATGACCATCGTGGCCAAGCCGTGCCCCATGGACCAGCTGCAGGCGGCGCTGGCGCGGCTGGTGGAGGGCGCCCGGAACGGCTGGTTCTCCCCGCCGGCAACGCCTCCGCCTGCTTGAGCCGGGCCCTAGCACCACTGGGGCGCCCGTCCGGAGGATAGGTCCAGGTCCCTCCATTTCGCCCTGGTTCGTCGGTCTGGTCGCGCGGCGGCGCGACAAGACCGACGGGAAAGCCGCGCCAAAGTTGGGAAACACGCTTGGATGCCTTCACGGACCACCTTGTGGAAGCGATAAGGAATTCCGGCTGGCGCGGTTCCCAGGAAGCCTTGTGCCGCTACTGTCTGGGGCTCCCGCTACCCGGAGAGCCAAGAGCATGGAGCCGATGGCCGCTCGGCTCGACCCTGAGCACGTTCAGGCCTGCCATGCCTCGATCCAGGAATGGCTGATCGTGGAATGGCCTGCCGGGGAATCGGAGCCGACCCGATTCTGGTTAGCCGCGCTTCCGGACGGCCTGCCGATCGCCACCCTGGTGGATCTGGTCAAACTGCGCTGGCGGGTTGAGGAAGACTACGAGGATTTGAAGCTGAAAGTGGGCTTGGCCGATTTCGAGGGGAGGACTTGGCGGGGATTCCACCACCATGCCAGCCTGAGTATCGCGGCAAGAACCTTTGTGCTCGCCGGGCGTGCTCGGCTTTCCCCCCCTACTTCCGGAACCGCCTTTCGACTCGCGCAATCTGCCTTTCCCAATCCTCGTCCCTGGCGAAGACCTCCCTCGGGGGAAGACCCTTGGCCGGTTTGGCCCGGGCCATCACCCGGGGGAGACCCTGGATCCGGACCGCTTCGTTTCCTTCGGGGGTGGAACAGGGTCGTGGGCTCTTTGCCGGTAGCTCTCCCGTTGGTTTTTGTCGCGCCAGGGCGCGATAAAAACCAACGAACCAGGGCGAAATGGAGGGACCCGGACCTTTACTTGGTCACACTCCTAGTTGTAGGTCTCCATGGGAGCTTCCATGTGCCGGCGCTGCTTCACCAGGAGCAGGGTGCTCCCGTCCCCGTTGGTCTCCATGGACACGGAATCCATCACCTGCTTCATGAAATAGACCCCCCGCCCGCAGGGCTTGAGCAGGTTCTCGGCCAGGTTGGGGTTGGGCAGGCGCTCCAGGTTCACCCCCTGGCCGCTGTCCTTGATGCGGATCTCGAGACGGCTGGCCAGGGGCGTGAAGGTGACCTGGATGGGCTTGCGCTTGTCCAGCTTGTTGCCATGGCGCATGGCGTTGCCGATGCCCTCCTGGATGGCCAGCCATAGCCGCTCCCCGTCCTCGTGGGAAAAATTCATGTGCTTGAGCAGCTCCGAGCCCACAACCTGGATCAGGTCGATGAACCGCAGATCCGTGTTGCAGGTGAGGGTGACGGGTTGAAGCGGGGCTACGGGCATGTCCAAATATCCTTGGGATGGTTTAACCCAACCACAAAGTTACTGGGAAACCGGGTTGGTTGGATATAGAAATATCCAAACCGGCCTTGGCAGGGGTGTCCGGTCAGCGTTAGACTGCAAGCTTGACCATGGAGGTCAAGATTCGGAGTCCCCATGAAGGTGATCGTGGCCAAGACCGCCGGCTTCTGCTGGGGCGTGCGCAGGGCCATGGACGCCGTGCTGGAGGCCTCCGCCCGGGGCAGCCAGGGCACGGTGCAGACCCTCGGCCCCCTGATCCACAATCCCCAGGCCCTGGAACTCATCCGCCGGCGGGGGGTGACGGTGGCCGAGAATCCCGGGGCGGTCCAGACCGGCACCGTGGTGATCCGGGCCCACGGCATCCCCATCCAGGACCTGCGGGGGCTCAAGGAGCGCAGCCGCAAGGGGGAGCTGCAGATCGTCAACGCCACCTGCCCGGAGGTGGCCAAGGTCCACAGCCGGATCAAGAAATGGAGCCCCAAGGGCTATTTCGTGATCATCCTGGGCACCCACGGCCACGCCGAGAGCATCGCCCACCAGAGCTTCGCCGAGAACGGCTCGGTGATCGTGTCCAGCATGGAGGAGGCCCGGGCCCTCACCGACGAGCAGCTGGCCAAGGCCCTGGTGGTGGCCCAGACCACCTTCACGGTCAGGGATTTCCAGGCCATCACCGACTACCTCCGGAGCCGCAGCGGCGCCTGCATCGTCGAGAACACCATCTGCGAGGACACCTGGACCCGCCAGGAGGAGGCCCGGGAGATCGCCGAGGCGGTGGACTACGTCATCGTGGTGGGGGGCAAGGTCTCCTCCAACACCAAGCACCTGGCCGAACTGGCCCAGCGCCTGGGCAAGCCGGTGCAGTTCGTGGAGACCGCCGCGGAACTGGACCTGTCGGCGTTCCGGGGCTCCGAGACGGTGGGGGTCATGGCCGGGGCCTCCACCCCCACCTGGCTGGTGGAGGAGGTGGTGGACGTGCTGCAGCAGCACGGCGGTTCCAGCCGGGCCCACCGGTTCCGCAATCCAGCCTTCACCGTCCCCCTGAAGCTGGCGGTGGGCGCCGGGGTCCTGACCCTGGGCATCGGCCGCTGGACCGGCCTGCCGTTCACCTGGCGCTACCCGGCCATCACCACCGCCTATGCCCTGGCCATGTACCTCCTGACCCCGTACCTGGATCCCCTGGGCCTGGGTTCCAAGGGCCCCGGGCGCGCCCGGCTGCTGGAGCGCAGCCGCCACGCCATGGTGTGGACCGCCTGGGTGTCCCTGGTGGCGGCCTTCGCCCTGGCCTCGTCCCTGGGGCTGGGCTCGCTGCTGGTGGTGGGCGGCGCCACCCTGTTCGGCCTGGGCTACAAGCGCAAGCTGCGCATCGGCCGCACCGACCTCAGCCTCAAGTCCATCCCCGGCTCCAAGGAGGTGCTGGTGGCCCTGGCCCTGGCGGTGGTGGCCCTGGCCCTGCCCATGTGGCACGACGGCCGGCCCTGGGACCTGCGGGCCTGGGCCGGGGTGCTGCTGGTGAGCGCGCTGGTGTTCGCCCGCACCACCACCTACAACCTCAAGGACATGCAGAACGACCAGATCCTGGGGCGGGAGACCCTGCCCATCCTGTTCGGCCGGCGGGTGACCAAGATCCTGCTGGTGGCCTTCCTGGCGGTGGCCCTGGGCGCGACCCTGGCGGTCACCCTCCTGGAGCCCGGCCCCCATCCCTGGCTCAACGCCCTGATCCTCACCGCATGCGCCGGCTACCCGGCCTTCCACCTGTGGTATTTCCACGAGCGCTTCTCCGCCGGCAAGCACCGGTTCGAACCCTGGGTGGAGACCAGTTTCTACCTGGCGGGGTTGCTGGCGGTGCTCTGAGCCGCCAGGAGTCCGACCCGTAAAGGTTCGGGTCCCTCCCTTTCGCCCTGGTCCGTTCGGTTGGATCGCGGATCGCGATCCAACCGAACGGATGGCCTGGCCGGAAGGAGCCCGTCAGCTGTTCCACCTCCGGGGAATCGACCCTGGGTGCTAGGGTGATACGGTCTGGAGGTGGACCATGGCCCGCAACCCCGACCGCCCATGGGTGGTCATTACCGGCTGTTCGTCCGGCATCGGCCGGGAACTGGCGCGCGCCTGCCGGGACGAAGGCTGGGGGGTAGCGGCCACCGCCCGGTTCCTGGCCGCCCTGGACGGCCTGG
>CAWFOJ010000104.1:0-10964 GCA_963816585.1 uncultured Holophagaceae bacterium
GTGGTGGTGAGCATCCGCCGGCACATGGAAAGCCTCCGTTCGGACCTGACCAAGTCCGAGTCGGCGGTGGGCGCGCTGACGTCGCTGTACCGCCAGGTGTTCGAGTCCATGTTCTCCGGCCTGGTGACCGTGGACCTGGAGGGGCGCATCACCTCCGCCAACCCGGCGGCCCAGACCATCCTGCGCCGGGACCTGGAGCCCGGGACGCCCATCGGCGCCCATGGCTTCGGGGACCTGCCGGAGCTGGGCAGCCGCATGAAGGGGGGCCGGTTCGAGCTGGACCTGGCCACGCCCGAGGGGGAGAAGCGCATCGTGGGCGGCAACCTGGTGCCCCTCACCGGCCCCGGCGGCCAGGTCACCGGCCGCCTGATCGTGTTCCAGGACCTGACCCAGCTCAAGGCCCTGGAAGAGCGCACCCGCACCAGCGAGCGCCTGGCCGGAGTGGGCGAGCTGTCCTCGGCCATGGCCCACGAACTGCGCAACCCCATGGCCTCGATCCTGGGCTGCGTGCAGATCCTGCGCCAGGGCGAGCAGCCACGGGCCATGCTGGACCGGGTGCTCACCATCCTGGGCCGGGAATCGGACCGGGTGAGCGCCCTGGTGACCGACTTCCTGGACTTCACCCGGCCCCGGGAAGCCCGGATCCAGCCCATGCGCCTGCGGAACATCGTGGAGGAGCTGGGCGCCAGCTGGGAGACCGATTCCCGCAACGCCGGCCTGGCCCTGGTCCCGGGCGCCCCCCCGGACGTGGAGATCCTGGGGGACCCCGTCTGGGTGCACCAGGTGTTCACCAACCTCTTGAGCAACGCAAGAAAGGCGCTGCACGGGGTGCCCGGCCCCCGGATCACCCTGGAGTACCGGCTGCGCCCCGGCACCGTGACGGTCACCGTGCGGGACGTGGGCTGCGGCATGACCCGGGAGCGCCTGCGCATGATCTTCATCCCCTTTTCCAGCGGCTTCGAGGAGGGCACCGGCCTGGGCATGAGCCTGGTGTTCCAGTACGTCCAGAAGATGGGCTGGGACATCCAGGTGGAAAGCGCGCCGGGCGCCGGGACCCGGGTCGCCCTCGTCATCCCGCTCCTTGCCGGCGCCCCCGCGGGAACCTTATCCGCCCCTGGCGCCGCCCGGGGCGATGCCCCCGCCAAAGCCCGGAAAGCCTTGCAGAGTGGCTGAAAAAGTGGGACATTGCCATTACTTTTTACCTGCGGGGTCAAGGGTCGGTGCCTTCGTCCAGCCGTGGGGACCCTTCCCCGGTCCACCGCTTCTCCAGGATTCACCATGAATCGCAAACTCATTCGCCCGGATCTGACAGCCATCAAGGAAAAGATCGGGCGAACCCCGGTCTCCAAGGTCACGGCCGATCCGCCTACCGTCACGGCGGTGCCGGCGGAGGCCGCCCTGGCCGCGGGAGGGCCGCCGGCCAACGCGGCCAGCGCGCCCCAGGGCACCGGCAGCCCGCGCCGCAAGATCGCCCCCCGGAGCAGACCAACGCCGAAAGCTTCTACTACCTCAAGCAGATGCAGTCCAAGACCCCCATGGTGATCGTGCTCCAGGACGACGAGAAGCTGCGCGGGGTGATCGAGTGGTACGACAAGCACTGCCTCAAGATCAATCGGATCAAGGAACCCAACGTGGTGGTGCCCAAGCACAACATCAAGTACATCTACAAACAGGAGGAGGAGCCCAGGATCCGCCGAAACCGGGGCGGCAAGAAGGACGAATCCTCGGCGCCGGACGTGGAGCTGCCGCTCTACGATTGAACCGATGCCCCAACCCGACCCCATCCGGTCAAGCCCCGCCTCCATGGCCCGCCGCCCCCGCCTCGCCGTGACCCTCGGCGATCCCTGCGGGATCGGCCCCGAACTGCTGCTGGCCTCCCTGGGCATCCTGCACCGGTGGGCCGATGTGGCGGTGATCGGCGCCCGGGCCGGGGTGGACCTGCTGGCCGGCCGCGCCGGGGCGGAAGGGGTCTCCTGGCGCTGGGGGTCCGGCGCCTTCCCCGGCGCCGTCCCGCCGGTGCCCGAAGGGGCGGTGGTGTCCGGCCTGTGGGCCGGGGCCGGGGGGGAACCGGGCTGCGCCGTCTGGGTGGACCCCACCCCTGGCGTCACCTGCCTCGAACTCCAGCTGGGACGCGGCTCCGCCGCCTCGGGACGGTGCGCGGTGGAGGCGGTGCGCCTCGGAGCCGGACTGGCGGCGTCCGGCTGGGCCGACGCCCTGGTGACCCTGCCCTTGTCCAAGGCCGCCGCCCACCAGGCCGGCTACCCCATCCCCGGCCACACGGAATTCCTGCAGGCCCTGTGCGGTTCGCCCATTTCCCGGATGGCCTTCGTCAGCCCCCGGCTGTCGGTGGTGCTGCACACGGTGCACCAGAGCCTGCGCTCGGTGGTGGAGGGCCTGGAGGCGGAATCGGTGGCCGAGACCCTGGCGTTCGCGGCGGACCGGTTCATGCAGCTCACCGGGCGCACCGGGCTGCGGGTGGCTCTGTGCGCCCTGAACCCCCACGCCGGGGAGGGCGGCGCCTTCGGCCACGAGGAGGCGGTGCTGGAGCGGGCCCTGGAGCAGGCGGAGGCGGCCTTCCGGGACTTCGACGGCAGCCCCGCCAGCGCGCCGTTCGCCCACGTGCCCTCGCCCTTCGGCCTGGATCCGGCGCCCCCCGGCTGGTCCATGTTCCCGGAGCAGCCGGCCGTTTGGCCCGGTCGCCCGGGCTCCCGCCCACCGGACCCGGGCGTCCACCTGGATGAGCGGGCCCCCGGGCGGCCTGCCTTTTCGGCCCCCTGCCCTCGGACACCCTCTTCCAGCGGGCGGCCCGAGGGGAATACGACCTGGTGGTGGCCCTCTACCACGACCAGGGGCTGATTCCCATCAAGGTCCTGGAACCGGACCGGGCGGTGAACCTCACCCTGGGCCTGCCGTACCTGCGCACCTCCCCTGACCACGGCACCGCCTTCGACCGGGCCGGCCGGTGGTCGGCGGACGCCACCAACTTCCTCTCGGCGTCGGCCCTGGCCGTGCGCTTGGCGGGACGGGCCAAGGGCCAGCCCTGGCAGGTTGACGTTCCCCCCGGCGGGCCCCGCGGATGAATGCCCACGACCTGCTGTTCGCCTTCCTCCTGCCGGTGCCGCCCTGGCTGGGTTTCCTGATCTACCGGTACCGGGGCCGGGTGGGCATCGCCTACGGCTATTTCCTGGGCGGCATCCTGGCGGTGCTGGCCCTGCCCTGGCCCCAGATGGGCCACGACCTGCCCTCCCCGCACCTGGGCGGCGCCCTGCTGGGCTTCACCCTGTTCGTGGTGGCCCACCGGGACGGCGGCCAGGGGCTGCGCCGCCTCGGCTACGGCGTGGGCGGCGCCACCGTCTTCGCGTGGCTCACCGGCGTCCGCCTGGGCCTGGACATGCGCTCGGTGCTGGCCTTCTGGGCCATGGCCCTGATGCACGGCGGACTCTGGCTGCTGCTGTCGGACCTGGGCTACCGGATCACCCAGGGGCGCTGGCTGGCGGTGCGGATCCCGGTCTCCGGCGGGCTGGCCTTCCTGGTGGCCACCGACATCTACCGCAACCTGCCCCTGGGGGCTTCGCCCCTGTCCTGGGTGGCCTCCCTGGCGGGAGGGCTGCTCCTGGGCCTGGTGGCCCTGCAGCAGCTGCTCTGGCTGAGGAAGCAGGGTGTCTGGGTGGAAGGCCGGGGGGACGGCTTCCGGGTGGCCCTGTCGGTCCTGGAGGGGGACAAGCCCCCGGAGGGCCCCACCCTGGTCTATGCCCTGGAGGCCCGCCAGCCCATGTTCCTGGTGAACGAAAAAGGCATGCTGCTGGAAACCAACACCGCCTTCAGCCGCATGGTGGGCTTCCCCAGGCCCCAGATCCGCGGCTACCTGCTCCAGGACCTGTTCCAGGGCCGGGAGGCGCCCGCCTGGGACACCCTCAAGGACATGCTCGTGCGGGATTTCAAGGGCAGCGTCCGGGCCGTCCTGGTGCGCAAGGATTCCAGCTTCCTGAACGTGGTCCTGGAGGCGGTGGCCTTCGACCGCAACCTGGCCCTGGTGTGGATCGCCGATCCGGCCCCGGGGACCCTGGCCCTGCGCACCAGCATGGACGCGGCCCTGCAGACGCCGGTCCTGGGGGCCCGGGAGGCCGGGACCCTGGCCCAGAACGCCCTGGAGACCATCCTGCCGGCGGCGGAGCAGATCCTGGAGGAGTCCTGGAACGCCCGCACCCGGGAGGCGGCGGAACGGATCCTGGTGGCGGCCGGGCGGCTGGTGCCCGAACGGGGCCACCGGCGCGGCGGCGAACCGGCCCTGCCCTGCCTTCAGGCGGCCCCGGCCATGGACGCCCTGATGCCCCGCCTGAAGGCCATGCTGGCGCCTGGGCAGGCGGTGGCCCACCGCACTCCTGACCTGACCTTGTTCATGGAGGCGGAGGCCCTGCAGCGGGTCGCCACCCAGCTGACCCTCCATGGGCGCCAGGGCCTGGACCGGGGCATCATCACCCTGGTGACTCGCTCCGTGACCCTGGGCAACCGCGCCTGGGCCCTGCTCACCCTGGAACTCGCCGGGAGCCCGGCCGGCTGGGAAGGGGACTTCCTGGGGCTGGCGTGGCTCCAGGACACCGTGCGGGAATCCTCGGGCATCCTGGAGATGAGCCATGACGGGCGGGGGTTCCTGTGGCCCCGGATCTTCCTGCCGTGCCAGAGCCGGGACGCGGACCTGGCCTCCCGCTGCCTGGCGGGGCGAAGCGTCTGGGTCATCGACCGGGACCCGGTGGTGCGGGACGTCCTGTGCGCCCTGGTGCGGGGGGCCGGGGGGCAGGTGCACACCCACGCGGCGCTGCGGCCCTTCCTGGAGAGCGCCCGGCGCAACGCCCTGCCGGACATCCTGGTGCTGGAGCGCTCCGGCCCCCTGGAACGCTTCCAGGCCAGGCTGCGGCGCCTGGCGGGAGACCGGATCCCGGCGGTGCTGATCCTGGGGGACGGCCGCCCCTGGTCCCAGGGGGACGGGTCCAACCGCAACGGCGCCCCGGCCCGTGTCATCCTCCTCGAGAAGCCCTTCCCGGGCCAGAACTTCCTCCAATGCCTGCTGGCGCTGCTCCATGACGCCGGCACCCCGGCGCCGGCGCCCGCCACCGTACAGGAGACCCCATGACCACCGTCGCTCTGATCCTGGCAGCAGGTCTCGGCAAGCGCATGCGATCCGCCCTCCCCAAGGTCCTGCACCCGATCCTGGGGGACCCGTCGCTGCTCTGGGTGCTGCGGGCGCTGCCCGCCTCGGTGGCCGCCGCGGTGGTGGTGGTGCACCACGGCCGGGAACGGGTGGAGGCGGACCTGCGGGCCTGGACCGAGCAGGGCCTCCTGCCCTGCCCCACCACCACGGTGGACCAGGGGGAACCCCTGGGGACCGGCCACGCCGCCCTGCGGGCCGCCGAGGCCCTGGACCGTCTGGACACCACCCGGGTGGTGATCCTGTGCGGGGACGTTCCCCTCATCCACACCGGGACGGTGGCCCGCCTGGCCCAGTCGGACGGCCTGCTCCTGGCCATGGACCTGGACGACCCCTCCGGCTACGGCCGGGTGGTGCAGCGGGCCGACGGCACCCTGGAAGCGGTGGTGGAGCACAAGGACGCGAGCCCCGAGGTGCGCGCGCCCTGGGCCGGGTGAACGGGGGCGCCTACGCCCTCCCCTGGCCCCCCCTCGAGGACGCCCTGGCGCGGCTTTCCAACGCCAACGCCCAGGGGGAGTCCTACCTCACCGACGCGGTCATGGGGGTGGCCGCCGGCTGCCCCGTGGCGGTCGAGCTGTGCGACCCGGCCGAGCTGCTGGGCATGAATTCCCGGGCCGACCAGGCCCGGCTGCAGGCCTACGCCCGGGAACAGGTGAACGGACGCTGGATGGACGAAGGAGTCACCTTCCTGGACCCGGACACCACCCTGGTGGGGCCCCGGGCGGTGCTGGCCCGGGACGTGGTGGTGGGGCCGGGGGCCCAGCTGACGGGGGCGGTGCGGGTGGAGGAGGGCGCCCGCATCGGCCAGGGCTGCGTGCTCACCGACACCCAGGTGGGCGCCGGGACGGAGATCCGCCCTTACTGCGTCCTGGACCGCTCCCAGGTGGGCCCCGGCTGCGTGGTGGGGCCCTTCGCCCACCTGCGGGAGGGCAGCGTGCTGGAGGAGGGAGCCCACCTGGGCAACTTCGTGGAGACCAAGAAGGCGATCCTGCGCGCCGGAGCCAAAGCCAATCATCTCAGCTACCTGGGCGACGCGGAGGTGGGCGAGCGCAGCAACATCGGCGCCGGGCTCATCACCTGCAACTACGACGGATTCAACAAGCACCGCACCCGCATCGGCAAGGGCGTGTTCGTGGGGTCCGACTGCCAGCTGGTGGCCCCGGTGAGCATCGGCGACGGGGCCATCATCGGCGCCGGAAGCACCATCACCGCGGACGTGCCCCCGGGCGCCCTGGCCCTCACCCGCGCCCCCCTGGTGCTCAAGGAGGGGGCCGCCGAGCGCCTCAGGGAAAAGCAGAAGAGCCTCAAGGCGCGGTAGCGTGGGCCGGCCGGTGCGGTAAAGTAAGGTTTACACCGGAACCACGTATAGGAGATTCATGCGGACACCCCTGCTGGAGCGGATCGGTACGAAAATCCTCGAGTTCACCGACCAGGCCGGCGATTTCGTCACGGTCTCCGCGCGCAGTTTCGTGTGCATCTTCCGGAGGCCGTTCGACCGGCGGAACCTCCTGTACCAGCTCCAGGCGGTGGGAGTGAACTCCATCCCGGTGGTGGTGCTCACCTCCCTGGCGGTGAGCATGGTGTTCGCCGTGCAGCTGTCGTACGGGTTCAAGCAGTTCCAGGCGGAAGGGCTGGCCGCCCAGGTGGAGGGGGTGGCGGTGGTGCGGGAGCTGGCTCCGGTCATCACCGGGCTCATGATGGCCGGGCGGGTGGGGTCGGCCATGGCCGCCGAGCTGGGCACCATGCAGGTGACCGAGCAGATCGACGCCCTGGAGTGCCTGGCCACCGACCCGGTGCACTTCCTGTTCGTGCCCCGCCTGCTGGCGTCGGCGGTGATGCTGCCCCTGCTCACCGGGTTCGCCATCCTGGTGGGCTACCTGGGCGGCTACACCCTGCTGGTGGGGGTCCAGGGCCAGAGCTCCTGGGTCTTCGGCCAGGACTTCTACAAGCTGCTCTCCGGCCGGGACCTTACGATCGCCCTGGTGAAGGCGCTGGTGTTCGGGCTGATCATCGCCCTGGTGGGCTGCTGGCGGGGCTACCGCACCCGGGGCGGCGCCGAGGGGGTGGGCAACGCCCCCACCAGCAGCGTGGTCACCAGCAGCCTGTGGATCCTCATCGCCGACTTCTTCCTCACCAAACTCCTCCTGGTCTGAGACTCCCGTGCCCGTCATCGACGTCGTCAACCTCTCCAAGTCCTTCGCCAGGCTGGTCGTCCTGGACGGGGTGAACCTGGCCGTGGAGGAGGGGGAGAGCCTGGTGATCCTGGGCGGCAGCGGCAGCGGCAAGACCGTGCTGCTGCGCTGCATCATGGGCCTGTTCCGCCCGGACGCCGGGCACGTGTCCATCGGCGGCCGGATCGTCCAGGACCTGGACCGGGACCAGCTGTTCGAAGTGCGCAAGGACATCGGCATGTGCTTCCAGATGGCCGCCCTGTTCGATTCCATGAGCGTGGAGGAGAACGTGGGCTTCGCCCTCCAGCGCCACACCGCCCTGACCGCCGCCGAACGGGCGGCGCGGGTGGAGGAATGCCTGAACATGGTCGGGCTCAAGGGCACCCAGAAGCTCCGGCCCTCGGAGCTCTCCGGGGGCATGAAGCGGCGCGTGGGTTTCGCCCGGGCCATCGCCCTGAAGCCCAAGATCCTGCTCTTCGACGAGCCCACCACCGGCCTGGATCCGGTGATGACCGACGTGATCGGCCGCATCATCCTGGGCCTCAAGGAGGAGCTGGGGGTCACCAGCATCACCATCACCCACGACCTGAAGAGCGCCTTCGAGATCGGCGACCGGATCGCCCTGCTGTTCCGGGGCCAGATGATCGCCGTGCAAAAGCCCGCGGACTTCCGCGCCAACCCCCACCCGGTGATCCAGCAGTTCCTGCGGGGCGACGCGGAGGGCCCGTTCCTCCTGGACCCGCCGCCCCCCGCCTCCCGCAGGCGCGGCGCCCCCCGCCCCATCCCTTCCACCTGATTCTTCCCGGGACCAGCCATGAAACTGGAAACCAAAGTCGGCGCCTTTTTCATCGTTGCCATCGTCGTCCTGGGCACGCTGATCCTGCGCATGGAGAAGCTGGACCTGTTCGGCGGCCGTTCCCAGAACCGGCTGGTGACCGAGTTCGACCAGGTGGCCGGCCTCAGCCTGCAGAGCGCCATCCGGGTGGCGGGGGTGCGGGTGGGCGCGGTGACCGCCATCGACCTGGACGGCAAGCGGGCCCGGGTGACCCTGGGGCTGCCAAGGGAATTCCCGGTGTACAAGGACGCCTCCGCCTCCCTCAGCTCCATCGGCATCCTGGGGGAGAAGTACATCGAGCTGGACCCGGGGCACCCGGAAGCCGGGCCCTTGCCCCAGGACGGCACCATCCCCAGCAAGGTGGGCATGGGCCTGGACAACCTCATGGAGGCCCTGGGCGGCATCACCAAGGACGTGAAGGGCGTCACCGCCGCCCTGAACGAGTCCGTGGGCGGCGAGCAGGGGCGCCAGAAGCTCGACGAGATCGTGGACAACGTGCGCGTGCTCACCGGGGAGTTCCGGGCCATGGCCCAGGAGAACCACGGCACCATCAACACCACCCTGGCCAACGTGCAGGAGATCACGGGCGACCTGAAGGAGCGGCTGCCCCTCCTGGCCAAGCAGTTCGAGGACCTGGGCCGCAACCTCAACGACCTGGTCGCCGAGAACCGGCCCGAGATCAACGGGGTGATCACCGACGTGCACAAGCTCACCGCCAGCCTGCAGACCACCGCCGACAACATCCGTTCCATCACCACCAAGCTGGACCAGGGCGAAGGCACCATCGGCAAGCTGCTCACCGACGACTCCACCGTCAAGAAGCTCAACGCGGCGGTGGACAACGTCAACGAGATGGTGAGCGGGTTCCGTTCCCTGGACCTCAAGCTGGACCTGAACGCCGCCCAATGGACCCGGCGCAGCGACTCGGCCACGGGGCTGGACATCGACCTCGTGCCCAAGCCCGACCACTGGTACACCCTGGGCTTCCACTCCACCCCCGACGGCAAGATCGCCTCCTCCTCCACCACCAGCATCAACAACGGGGTCACCAACACGTCCAGCTACGTGACGTCCGACCAGGCCTTCACCGTCTCGGCCCTGTTCGACAAGCGCCTGGCCGAGAACTACGTGCTGTCGGCCGGCCTCGATCGAGAGCACGGGCGGCGCCGGCGTGCGAGTACCGGGCCCTGGACGACCGGTTCCGGATCGGCCTGATGGGCTACGATTTCACCAAGCGGGACGACAAGCCCAGGCCGCGCTACCGGATCACCGGCAGCTTCCAGTTCTGCAAGGGCCTCTACGCCCAGACCGGGGTGCAGGACCTGGCCAACCCGGAGCTGAGGACCTTCTTCATCGGCGGCGGGATCCGGTGGACGGATGAGGATCTCAAGAAACTGGTGGGGCTCGCCTCGGCGGCAAAGTAACCAGGGTATGATGGTTCGTCATGGAGCCGACGCTTCCCTTGCCCGCCGAGAATTGCCGGACCTTCCTGCTGGTGCGGCGCGGCGTGCCGGTCCTGGGGGCCCTGGCGCTCCTGGTCCTGGGCATGGCGGAACCGGCCGGGCTTGGGTGGTGCCTGCTGGGGGTGGTGGCCCTCCTGGCGGAAGTCCGCCCCACCTTCCTGCGGGGCAAGGCCTACCTGGGCCTGCGCACCTCCATCACCCGCTGGGACGGGGTCTGGGTGCGGGCCCTGCTGCCCCTGGCCCGGCGCCTCAAGGCCGAGGAGGCCTGGGTCCTCTCCTTCTGCGCCTGGAACAACCGCCGGGTGCGCGAGGCCTTCGGCAAGCGCAAGGCCCGGCGCGCCCTGGTGCTGCTGCCCCACTGCGTGCAGATGGCCCGGTGCCGGGCGGAGGTGCGGGAGGACCTGGCCAAGTGCTACGAATGCGGCCTCTGCCCGGTGGGCGACCTGCTCCCCCTGCAGCTGCAGCAGGGCTGGGAGACCCGCATCACCAACCGCAGCCACAAGGCCTACCAGGCGGCGCGGGAGTTCCAGCCGGACCTGATCGTCGCCGTGAGCTGCCACGACCGCCTGTTCAAGGGCCTCACCAAGCTGCCCCAGATCCCCTCGTACGTGATCCCCCTGGACCTGCCCCACGGCATGTGCGTGGACACCACCTTCAGCGTGCCCCACCTCATGGCCGCCATGGACGCCCTGGTGGAGCCCCGGGAGCGCCTGGAGGCCGGTGACCGGCGGGTGGTGCCCCTGCAGCGGGGCGGGATCGCCTGATGCTGGGCATGCGCAAGGCCTGCGAGCGGGTCCTGGGCCCCCGGCTCATGCCCTACCTGCTGCATCTCCGGCCCATGGAATGGCCGATCATGACCGTCCACTTCCTCCTGGGAGCGGCGCTGGCCCAGGGCCTCCGGCTTGCCCCCGGCCGGGCTCTGCTGGCGTGGTTCGTGTTCGTGGTCCTGCTCAACGGCGGCACCCTGGCCATCAACAGCGCCTTCGACCGGGATGAAGGAGACATCGGCTACCTGCGCCAGCCGCCCCCGCCCGCCCCGGTACCTGCTCCAGGTCGCCATCCTCATGCTGGCGGCGGCCCTGGTCCTGGGCTTCCTCCTGCCGCCCCTGTTCGCCTGGAGCAACGCCGCCTGCGTGGCCATGGCCGTGTTCGACTCGGTGCCCCCGGCCCGGCTCAAGGCCCGGGCAGGCTGGGACCTGTTGATCAACTGCCTGGGGTTCGGGCTCCTCACGCCCCTGGCGGGTTGGGGCAGCATAGGATGCTAACGGAACCAAGAACAGCACATAACA
>CAWFOJ010000105.1:0-19269 GCA_963816585.1 uncultured Holophagaceae bacterium
GGTCACACTCCTAGAAGGTCACCACGAGGCCCAGGATCAGCGTGGCGACGGTGAGGGACGGCACCTGGACCAGGCCGGGCTGACCGTATCCGGCCCCGGACAGGTCCACCCGCCGCTCCTGGCCGCCCAGGCTGTCCACCTGGAACCTGGCCTCCAGGGCCAGGGTGGAAGTGAACTCGTACCCAGCCCCGACGCAAAGGTACGGCACCAGCTTATTGGAGTCGTATTTAAAGTTTATGGTCGGAGCGCCGGCGGAGGACAGGTTCACGGTGCCTGACCGGGTGGCGGTGGCGTAGGCGAAGCCCACGCCGCCCACCAGGTAGACCGGCGAGTCCAAGCCTTGCAGGTAGTCCACACCGTAGGTGACCTGGTACAGCTGGTTGCTGCTGGAGGCCGGGAAGCCGGCGTAGGCCGCCCCGGGCAGGGCCAGGGATTCAGAACTGGGACCCACGCCCTGGAAGAAGAGGTAGCCGAAGCGCATGCGCAGTCGCTGCCTGGTGTCCAGGGTGAACGTGTCGGTGAGGTCGAAGGCGAATCCCGCCCCAGACCCCACCCAGGTCCTGGAGCCCGCCAGGGGCAGGGCCGCCCCCGCCTGGAGCCCGAAGTCCCCCTCATCGGCCCGGAGGGCTTGCGGGCAGGCCAAGGCTGCCGCCACCAGGACCAGGGCGGCGCGCCACCGGGCGTTCCCGCAGGGTGCGTTCTTCATGGATGGACTTCGCATTTTCCCCAGCACGTGCAGACCTCATCCTGAATGCCCAATCCCGGGGATCGGTGGCTTAAATTCCCGGACCGGAACGTTCAGGCCCGGGCGTCTAGTCCTGCTGCTCCCTCGGGTGGTTGGAGGCATGTTCGGGGCTAGGATAAATGAAAACATAATGAAGTCAAGGCGTAACGCAGCCTTGGTGAACCGGTGCCGGTCTGGTACAGTGGACGGGTGGACCAGGGCGTCGCCGCGGGCAACCGCGGAGGAAAGTCCGGGCTCCCCAGGGCAGTGGGCCAGGTAATCCCTGGGCGGGGCGACCCGACGGAAAGTGCAACAGAGAGCAGACCGCCGATGGCCCCGCGAGGGGATCAGGCAAGGGTGAAACGGTGGGGTAAGAGCCCACCGCCGGCCTGGCAACAGGACGGGCATGGTAAACCCCCCACGGAGCAAGACCAAATAGGCTGGCGTGCTTTGCGAGAAGTGAGGATCGGCCCGATCGAGCCAGCGGGTAGGTCGCTTGAGGCGAACAGTGATGTGCGTCCCAGAGGAATGACGCTCCCACGACAGAACCCGGCTTACCGGTCCACCCGGGCCCCCGCCAGGGGGCCCGGCGCTTTGAAGCCGCCGGCGCCACCGGAACCTCGAGTTCCGGCCGGGAAAAAACGGCGCCCTGGAATGCGGCGCGGGCCCGGATCGCGGCTCTGCGCGGGATCCTAATCCCTTGACGGAGATAACCTGGGGAGTACTCTAAGACTGTCCAAGATCTTTCACACCTGTGAACAGCCTGCAAGCAGGCCCCTTTATGGAGGTTTCATGGATTTTCTCCAGCCGGACGTTCAGGATAAGCTCATGAAGGAGCATTTTGAATTTCGGAAACTCATGGAAGAGCATAAAGCTGCGGATGAGAGACTGGTTTATCTCCGCAACAAGATCCGCCTCTCCGCCCAGGAAACGGTTGAAGAAGTGGAGCTCAAAAAAGCGAAGTTGCGAGCTAAAGAGCGCATCTACAAAATCGTTCAGGAATTCAAAGGGAGGGGACAGTAAGGAGCACCCCGGCTATCGTGAGCCGCACTTGAGCGGATGGAGACCCCGGACGCCGTTCCGGGGTATTTGTTTGTCCGGCGGTCCGTCTTCAGTTGCCCCCGGCCAGCAGCGCCTGCACGGGGGTGGGGAGGAAGGCTTCGCCCATCCAGTAGACCAGTTCCAGGGGGTGCTTCACATCCCAGAGCAGGAAGCGGCTCGAGGCGCCCGGGTGCAGGTGGCCCAGGTCCTCCCGGCCCAGGCTGCGGGCGGCGTGCAGGGTCATGGCGGTGAGGGCCTCCTCGAAGGTCAGGCGCAGTTGCAGGCAGCCCAGGCGCAGCACCAGCAGGGGATCGATGCAGGCGCAGGAGCCGGGGTTGAAGTCCGAGGCCAGGGCCACCCGGCACCCGGCTTCGATCATCCTGCGGGCGGGGGCGAAGTCGCGCATGCCCAGGAATAGGGTGGTGGCCGGAAGCAGGTTGGGGACCACCCCCGCCTGGGCCATGGCCGCCATGCCCGCCTCCGAGGCGAACATGAGGTGGTCGGCGCTGGCCGCACCCACCTGGGCGGCCAGTTCGGCGCCCCCCGTGTGGCAGAACTCATCCGCGTGGATCCTGGGGGCGAGGCCCAGGGCCCGGCCCGATTCCAGCACCTGCCGGCCCTGGCCGGGAGTGAACACGCCCTTCTCCACGAACACGTCGCAGAACCGGGCCACGCCCGGATGCCGGCGCACCAGTTCCGGCTGCCATTCCCCGGCGACGGTGCGGATGTAGCGGTCCGGGTCGCCGCTGAATTCCGGGGGCAGGTCATGGGCGGGCATCAGGGTCACGTCCAGGCTCCAGCCCCGCTCCTTCAGGCGGGCGTACGCCGCCAGCAGCCGGCTCTCCGCTTCCAGTTCCAGGCCATAGCCGGTCTTGGCCTCCAGGTGCACCACTCCCTTGGCCTGGTACTTGGCCAGGCGCTCCGCGCCGATGGCCACCAGCTCATCCACCGTGGCGGCGCGGGTGGCCCGCACGGTCTCCCGGATCCCGCCGCCCTCGGCGGCGATCTGGGCGTAGGTGTCCCCGTGCAGCCGGCGATTGAATTCGTGGCTGCGGTCCCCGCCGAACAGCAGGTGGGTGTGGGGGTCCACGAACCCTGGGGCGGCCCAGCGCCCGCCCCCGTCCAGCCTGGGCGCGTCCAGCCAGTCGGCGGGCAGGTCCGTCCGGGGCCCCAGCCACTGGATCCGGGCGCCATCCAGGGCGATGGCCGCATCCAGGATGAAGTCCACCCCCCAGGCCGTGCGGGGATCGGGGCTCACGGCCCCGCGGAGGTGAGTGATCACGCGGCGTTTGTCCATGTCCCCATTATTACATTCACTTAGACTTGCCACACAAAACAGGCAAGGCCAGCCTATACTGCCCAGAAGCCCTGCGGCCACCCTCGGGAACGTCCATGCGGATCCGCCCTTTCCTTGCCTCCCTGCTGGTATGCGCCCTCGCCGGGCTCGCCCCGGCCTTGAGGGGGGGGCCGCCCGCCAAGAGCGTCCCGGCGCCGCCCCTGCTGCCCGGGGAGGCCCTGGCCCTGGCCGGGCCCGACGGCACCATCTACACCTTCGGCGACACGACCAGGGAGGAGCCCATGGGCAGCCTGGCCAAGCTGGTGTGGATCAAGCTGGAGGGCATGCAGTGGGAGGCCATGGGCGTGATGTTCGACTGCAAGGGCGAATGGCAAGGCTGCAAGTGCTGGCTGCCCAAGGGCCACGGCAAGGTGGACCTGGCCAAGGCCCTGCAGGAGAACTGCGACCTGGCGTTCCTGGCCTGGGGCCAGATGTCCGCCCAGATCTGGCTGCACGACTACGGTGACGGCGCCGCCCGGGTGCGCCTGGAGGACACCTTCGGGCCGTTCCTGGGCAACCGCATGCCCCCGGGGGAGGGCCTGCCGGAGATCACCTCCGCCTGGGTGGGATACGGAGATCTGCTGCGCACCAGCACCGAGGGCATGCTCGCCTGGCTGATGGACCCTGCCCAGGACCAGGCCTTGCGCGCCTACCGCCGGCTGCTGCTGTCCTTCAAGCAGTCAACCTACAATCCCAATGCCTGGTGGATCAAGACCGGCACCGCCCCGGTGCTTGCGGATCCGGGCAGCGCCTCCGGCTGGGCCGTGGGCGGGAACGGCCAGGTGCTGGCGGTGCTGCACCTGCCCCAGGTCAAGGGCAAGGATGACGGGCTGGAGCGGTTCCGGGCCATCCTGAACATCCCGCGCTAGTCTATGCCCGCTCAAGGATGAACGTCACCGGCCCGTCGTTCACCAGTTCCACCTGCATGCACTCCTGGAAGAACCCGGTCTGCACCCGGCACCCCTCGGCACGCAGGCAGGCCACGAAGGTGTCGAACAGGGCCCGGGCCGGCTCCGGGGCCATGGCGGTGTCGAAGGAGGGCCGGCGGCCCTTGGCGATGCTGCCGGCCAGGGTGAACTGGGACACCGCCAGGATCTCCCCGCCCACCTCCGCCAGGGAGAGGTTCATGCGCTCCTGGTCGTCCTCGAAGATGCGCAGGGTGGCGATCTTGGCGGCGGCCCACCGGCACTGCTCCTCCCCGTCGCCGGTCTCCAGCCCCGCCAGCACCAGCATGCCCGGCCCGATGGCGGCGCGGCGCTCCCCGGCGCTCACGGAAGCCCTCTTGACCCGCTGGATGACTGCTTTCAAGTGCCACCTCCACGTTCCAGGCTAGTCAGAGCTTATACTGGAGTGCAGCGCAGGAGTCACCCCATGCCTGAACCCACCGTCACCGTGGCCCTGAGCCCCGCCGAATGGCGCCTTATCCAGGGCATGCGCAGCCTGCCCCCCAGTCGGCTGCGGGACCGCATCAGTCAAGTACTCAATGAGCTTCTTTTCTATGTGCGTAACCCCCGCTGCGAGGGCATGGGCCCCGAAGGCTTCCCCTGCGGCGATCCGGTTTCCACCTGCGAGGAATGCCAGGAGATCTGGGACTTGCTGGACACTATCGCCGAGCGGGTGCATGAGGAATAGGTGGTGGAATCCGGTTCTGGGAAGAATAATGCGGGCCTAGCTGAATGCCCGGAGGCCGACCGTCAAGTTTTGATTCGGTTCTTCATTTCAAATGAAATTGTTTCGATGGAATTGAAGAACCAATCCTCGCAAACTTCATTTATATTTGACTTTTTACTGAGTTTTTCAAATTGAGGTTCAATGGTTTGAATCTCGACTTCAATCGTTTGGGAATCTAAGTTGGTATTAACAATAAGATTAAATTTACCTCCTCGAAAATCAAATTTTCGAATGGCTTTGTTGTTTTCGATCTTCCAGGGAACAGCATCTTGCTGATCAAAGGCGAGAATTAGCCTGTGCCCCAATAATGAGTCAACCTTTTCGGTTATTTCTTTTGTGAATTTGATTTGTTTATCGTTCCGTTCTTTTTGGCGAATGGCAAAGAGGTTTTCTAATTTGGAACTGTTTTCTGTCATTGGAGTCCATCCTTGAAAAACCAATGGGTATATCATACCAAGCAAGTCGATTTTTTTGTTAAAAATTTCTGACCCATATTCAGGCAGCAGAGGTTTCAACCTGACCTGTTCGTCCGAAGGCCTCTCTGCCACAACCAAATGCCGACGGTGGGGGCATCGGATACCGGGTGGACTTGGCCCGCCCGCTTGGTAGAATCCTGCTCGGCCCGCCGCCGCGGCCGCGGCCGCGGCGCCTGCCAGGAGGCCCCCATGCTCACCCGAACCCTCGGCCACTCTGATCTCACCATCTCCGCCCTCGGCCTAGGCTGCATGGGCATGAGCGAGTTTTACACCAACGCCGGGGAGGAGGAGTCCACCCGGACCATCCACCGGGCCCTGGACCTGGGCCTGAACTTCCTGGACACCGCCGACATGTACGGGCCCTTCCGCAACGAGGAACTGGTGGGGCGGGCCATCCGCGGGCGGCGGGAACAGGTGGTGCTGGCCACCAAGTTCGGCAACGTGCGGGGGGAGGACGGCGCCTTCCTGGGGGTGAGCGGCCGGCCGGAGTACGTGCGGGCCTGCTGCGACGGCTCCCTGCGCCGCCTGGGGGTGGACCACATCGACTTGTACTACCAGCACCGGGTGGACCGCACGGTGCCCATCGAGGAGACCGTGGGGGCCATGGCCGAGCTGGTGCGGGCGGGCAAGGTGCGCTGCCTGGGCATGTCCGAGGCCTCCCCGGCCACCCTGCGCCGGGGCCACGCCACCCACCCCATCTCCGCCCTGCAGACCGAGTACTCCCTGTGGACCCGGGATCCGGAGGACGAGGTGCTGCCCACGACCCGCGAACTGGGCATCACCTTCGTGGCTTACAGCCCGCTGGGGCGGGGCTTCCTCACCGCCCGCTTCCGCACCTTCGAGGACATTCCGGAACAGGACTACCGGCGCCGCTCGCCCCGTTTCCAGGGGGAGAACTTCCAGAAGAACCTGCAGCTGGTGCGGGAGGTGGAGGCCATGGCGGCGGAGCGCAAGGTCAAGGCTTCCCAACTGGCCCTGGCCTGGGTGCTGGCCCGGGGCGGGGACATCGTCCCCATTCCCGGCACCAGCCGCCGGGACCACCTGGAGGAGAACCTGGGGGCCCTGGACGTCCACCTGTCCCAGGCGGACCTGGAGCGCATCGAAGCCATCGCCCCGAAGGGCGTGGCCGCCGGGCTGCGTTATCCGGAAGCCACCCTGCGCCATGTGAACGGGTGAACGCCGACTCGACGGCCAGGAGCCTTCTGATACCTGGTCAGGCTTCCCCGGTCTGGAGCACCGGGTAGGGGGTGCGGCTTTCCTTCATGGCCCGGCCCAGCCAGTCGATGGCGCGGCCCAGGTGGTGCATGTTGCGCATGGCCTCCGCGTCCCCGGCCACCTCCCCAGCCTCCCGCCCGATGGCGAGATTCCAGTACGTGGAGCCGGGCACCACCATCTGGGAGATGAAGAATAGGTGGTTCATGGTGTCGAAGGCATGGGTGGCCCCCCCGCGCCGCACCGCCACCACCGCGGCGCCGATCTTGCCGGCCAGGGCGAAGCGGTTGGCCATGGCCACGTAGCCGGCCCGGTCCACCAGGGCCTTCATTTCCGCGCTCACGTCCGCGAAGTAGGTGGGTGAACCTAGGATCACCGCGTCCGCTTCCAGTATCCGGGCGAACACGTCGTTGAACAGGTCGTCCTCGGACCCGCAGCGCAAGTCCAGGTTCCGCACGCACAGGTCGCAGGCGCGGCAGCCGTGGAGTTCACGGCCGCCCACCTGGACCAGTTCCGTCTCCCACCCGGCCTTGGCCAGGGGCGCCAGCACCTGCTCCAGGAGCAGGCGGGTGTTGCCGTGCTCGCGGGGACTGCCGTTGATGGCCAAAGCTCTCATGATCAACCTCACAAATGATCGGGCCGGAACCGGACCCGTGTCTGGTTCTAACTAGTGGGGTCATTAGCTGTAACGACGCCCAGGGACACGGAACTCCAGGCCGGAATTCGGATCCGGGAATCCCTTTCCTTGAATATCTAACAACATGTATTATTTTAATTCCACCGTCTTGGACATTGATACGAGACATCCCTCTCCGTCCTGCAGAATTTTGGGGATTCTGTAACAGTCCAGTCACTTGCAAGTCGTCCCATCTTCCGCCCTAGGAGGCGTCATGAACTTCCCCAACTACCTGAACCTGGAGAATCTCAAGGAGCGGTTTCCGAAGGATTTCACCCCCACGGAGGTCGCCAAGGCCCAGACCATCTTCCTCAAGCGCCTGTCCCTGGCGGCCCACCAGTTCTACGGCGGCAAGATGAAGGTGGTGCCCAAGGCCGGCATGTTCGGCTTCGGCTGGTTCGGGGTCTGGTACACCCCCGGCGTGTCGGCCATCTCCACCGCCATCCGGGAGAACAACCTGCGTTCCTTCGACGTGTCCAACCGCAGCAACCTGGTGGCGGTGGTCTCGGACTCCACCCGGGTGCTCGGGGACGGCGACTGCTCGCCCAGCGGCGGCCTGGGGGTCATGGAAGGCAAGGCCTTCCTCATGTACTACCTGGGCGGCGTGGACGCCATCGCCCTGTGCATCAACACCCACGATGACCCCAAGTCCTACCTGTCCGGCTTCCGGTTCAACGAGAAGCTCCCGCACCAGCACTCCGCCCAGAAGACCATCGACTTCGTGCGCATGGTCGGCGCCCTCCTTCGGCGCCGTGAACCTGGAGGACATCAGCCAGCCCAACTGCTTCAAGGTGCTGGATGATCTCCAGGACTGCGGCATCCCCGTGTGGCACGACGACGCCCAGGGCACCGCCTGCGTGACCCTCGCCGGCATGATCAACGCCATCAAGCTGGCGGGCAAGGACTGGAAGAAGGCCAAGGCCGTGTTCTGGGGCTCCGGCGCCTCCAACGCCACAATCGTCCGCCTGATGCTGGCCGAGGGCCTGGATCCCCAGAACGTCATCGTCTTCGACACCAAGGGCGGACTGCACGCGGGCCGGGACGACATCCGCAACGACGCGCGCTTCTACCGCAAGTGGGAGATCTGCCAGAAGACCAACCCCAACCGGGTGAACGATATCCTGGAGGCCTGCAAGGGTGCGGACATCCTGTGCGCCCTCTCCACCCCGGGCCCGGACGTGGTGAAGAAGGAGTGGATCCAGGTCATGGCCGAGAAGGCCATCGTCTTCGCCTGCGCCAACCCGGTGCCGGAGATCTACCCCCACGACGCCAAGGACGCGGGCGCCTACATCGTGGCCACCGGCCGCAGCGACTTCGCCAACCAGGTGAACAACTCCATGTGCTTCCCCGGGCTGCTCAAGGGCTGCCTGCTCACCCACTCCTCCCGGGTCACCGACACCATGGCCGTCGCCGCCGCCCACTCCCTGGCGCGAGTGCAGCAGGACCGCGGTCTGGACAGCAACCACATCATGCCCACCATGGACGACATCGAAGTCTTCCCGCGCGAGGCCGCCGACGTGGCCAAGCAGGCGATCCTGGACGGGGTGGCCCGCGCCAACATCACCCCTGAGGAGGTGTTCCAGCAGGCCGACCGGGACATCAAGCAGAACCGGGAGGTCGTGCAGCTGCTTCAGGAGAAGGACATCATCAAGACCCCGTCCATCGAGTTGATCAACGGGGCCCTGGAGGCCACCATCGCCGAAGTGCGCGGCCAGGTGGCCGCGGTGCAGGGCACCTCGGACTAGACCTGCCCAACCCATCACTACTGAACGCAGCACATAGCTCCACCCTGGGACCTCCGGCAGCCGGCAGATCTCCTGGCGGACTGACCAGCGCGCCCTTTTTTCGGCTACCATCGTCCATCAATCCAGAGGTTGATCATGGCGGACCGAATGCCTGTCATCGGGGTGCCTGCCAACGTCCTCGTCGACAAGGCCGGCGCCTTCCCGGGAACGCTGCGGGCCTACGTCAACCAGGACTACCTGGACGCCCTGCGCCTGGCCGGGACGGCCCCGGTGGTGCTGCCCATGGCCGGCCCGGAGGACATCGGCCTCCAGCTGTCCCTGGTGGACGGGCTGTTCCTGACCGGAGGGGCGGACGTGTGCCCCTTGTGCTACGGCGAGGAGCCGGCCCGGGGCCTGGGCGACGTATACCAGGACATGGACCTGCACTGGCTCGCCCTGGCCCGCGCGGCCCGGGCGGCGGGCCTGCCCGTGCTCGGCGTCTGCCGCGGCATGCAGGTGCTCAACGTGGCCTTCGGGGGCACCCTGCACCAGGACCTGGCCGGCCCGGTCCAGCAGCACGTGCAGCTGGGCTACCGCCACGCCGTCAGCCACATGGTGGACCTGGACGGGGCCAGCCGCCTGGGCCGCATCTTCGGCCGGGGCAGCCTGGGCGTGAACAGCTTCCACCACCAGGCGGTGAAGGACCTGGCGCCGGGCTTCCGGATCACGGCCCGGGCCCGGGATGGAGTGGTCGAAGGGATCGAGACGGAAGACGACGCCTTCGTGCTCGGAGTGCAGTGGCACCCCGAGGGCATGGTCGCGCACCACCCGGACATGCTGCGCCTGTTCCAGGCCCTGGCAAAAGCCTGCAGCCAACGCAAGGGGAGGACCCCATGACGACGCAAAACCGCAGCCGGCTCGGGTTCTGGAGCATCGTGCTGCTCGGGGTCAACGGGATCATCGGCTCCGGGATCTTCCTGCTGCCGGGCAAGGCCATGGCGCTCATGGGCCCCGGCAGCATCTTCGTGTACGTCTTCATGGCCCTGCTGGTGATGGCCCTGACTCTCTGCTTCGCCGAGTGCGCCGGCCGGTTCTCCCGCAACGGCGCGGCCTACGTCTACGCCCGGGAGGCGTTCGGCACGTTCGTGGGCTTCGAGGTGGGGGTCATGAGCTGGGCCATCCGCATCATCGCCTGGGCGGCCATGCCGGTGGGCTTCGTCACCGCCCTCAGCGCGGTCTGGCCCCCGGCCCTGCACGAGCCCTTCCGCACCCTCATCATCCTGGCCATCTTCCTGGGCCTGACCACCCTGAACCTGCTGGGGGTCAAGCCGGTCAACGTGCTCAACGTGGTGGTCACGCTCGCCAAGGTCCTCCCGCTCCTGCTGTTCATCGGCGTCGGGGTCTGGTTCATCAACGGCGCCAAGTTCCAGCCGATGTTCCTCCCCGGGGCCAACGGCGACGCCTTCGGCTCCGCGGCCCTGGTGATCTTCTACGCCTACACCGGCTTCGAGGCCCTGGCCGTGGCCGCCGAGGACATGGGCGATCCGCGCCGGACCCTGCCCCTGGCCCTGGTGGTCTCCATGCTGTTCTGCGCGGCGGTCTACTTCATGGTCCAGGCCATCGCCGTAGGCACCCTGGGCCCATCCTTGGCCAAGAGCGTGGCCCCGGTGGCGGATTCCGCCAGCGCCTTCATGGGCGGCGGCGGCAAGTGGCTGGTCACCATCGGCACCCTGGTGTCGATCTTCGGCATCAACGTAGTGTCCTCCTTCGTCGCCCCCCGGGCCGGGGTGGCCCTGGCCGAGGACCGCATCGTGCCGGGCAAGCTGGCCGAGCTGAACCGGTTCGGCGCCCCCTGGGGAGCCTGCCTGGTGGTGGTGGCGATCGCCATCCCCCTGGCCCTGTCCGGGTCCTTCGTCCAACTGGCGGCGATCAGCGTGGTGTCCCGGTTCGCCCAGTACCTTCCCACCTGCATCGCGGTGCCGGTGCTGCGCCGCCGGCGGCCGGACCTGCCCACGGGCTTCAGGGTTCCGCTCGGCCCCGTGATCCCGGTGGTGGCGGCGGTGGTCTCCATCTGGCTGCTGACCAAGGCCACCCACGTCCAGATCTACTGGGGCCTCGGCGCCCTGGTGGTGGGCGTGCCCCTGTACTTCCTGATGCTGTTCCTCAACCGCCGGCCGGCGGACGCCGGCGTGCCGCCGCCCAGGGCCCAGGAAACGCATCCGTGAAGGCCTGTACCGGGAGCCGGAAACGCGGACGGTCAGGGTTCGCCGTGGAACCGCACCCAGGTCGTCCTCCCGGTGGTGAGTTCGGTCAGCCGGGCGAAGGCCCATTCCATGGAACGGATCTTGTTCCCATTGTGGGTACTGCGCAGGATGACTTCCGGCCATAGGGCTTTCGACATGTTCTTCCGCAGCTGGCCGTTGCGGCCCCGGGGGGCCACCATCAAGGCGTAGGTGTAGACGTAGTCATCTTTCGGGGCCTTCTGGAGGGTCTGCCTGGTATAGATGTCCACGTCGGCCAGGGCGAATTCCAGGGTTTGTTCGGACATCTGGCCTGGGACTGTACCTGGTGATCCGGCAGGACGAATCATTATCGGAAAACTTGATTTCCTTGACTTCCACCTGCTCGTTTTCCATGGACTTGAATTCCTGCTGGAGGAAATCCACCAGTTCCGGCTGGGACTGGCCGAGGAGCCTGAAGCTCAAGGCCAGGAAAATGAACGATGTCTTGATCAATCCGGGCATGGTCATCTCCGCATCGGTGCTGCGCCTGGGTGCAACGGCACTCCAACAGCTTAGATCAACCGGGATATCCTGCCGTGTCGTCCAGGAGCAGGCGGTTGTGCCTGGACCGGGTTTCGCCGATGCTGGTCACCCGCACCGCCGGGCGGTCCCCCACCGGGCACTTGGCTTCGCAGATGCCGCAGCCGATGCACAATCCCAGGTCCACGTGGGGCTGCTTGACCCGCACCTCCTGGCCCTTCCGGTCGCGCACGGCCACTTCCTCGAACCAGATGGCCTTGGTGGGCGTGGGGCACACTTCCTCGCAGACGATGCATGGGGTGGCGTGGGCGTGGGGCAGGCACCGGCCCCGGTCGAACATGGCGGTGCCGATGCGCCACTGGGCCTTGCGGGCCGGGTCCAGGGCCCGGATGGCGCCGGTGGGGCACACCTGGCCGCACAGGGTGCAGTGGTATTCGCAGTAGCCCCGGGTGGGCACCAGGCGGGGCGACCAGACGCCCTCCAGCCCCGCCTCCAGGAACGTGGGCTGCAGGCCGTTGGTGGTGCAGACCTTCATGCACTCCCCGCACTTCACGCACCGGGCCAGGAACTCGGGCTCCTCCCGGGCGCCCGGGGGCCGCAGCAGGTCCGGGTCGGCCCGCGCCGGGTCCAGCACCGGGGCGGCCCGCAGCATGGCCGCCGAGGCCATCCCGGCCCCTCCGGCCAGGAGCACCCGGCGCCGGCCCAGGTCCAGGGCCGGGCCCCGGGGCTTCGGGGTGAAGCCGAAATGCACCGCGTTCTTCGGGCAGGCGTCGTCGCAGGCCATGCAGTACAGGCACTCGGTGCCCGCCCAGCCGTTCTCCCCGGAGGCCCGCAGGCCGCCCTGGCAGGCCCGGTCGCAGGCGCCGCAGGCGTTGCACCCCTCGGCGGTCTCCCGCTTGAGCAGGGACCAGCGCCCCGCCAGGGCCAGCAGCGCCCCCAGGGGGCACAGGTAGCGGCACCAGAAGCGCCGTTCCGAGAGGTTCAGGGCCAGGATGGCCAGGAGCAGGGCGGTGAGCAGGGCGCCTTGCGCGAACCGCGGCTGGGAGAAGGCCAGCAGGGTCTTGCGCAGGAGCCCATACACCGGGTCCGCCAGGGCCGTGAGCGGCCGCAGGTCCGCCCGGTACACCGCGTCCATGGTCGCGTTCACCGCGTAGTTGAAGGCAGGGTAGGGGCCCAGGGCCAGGTGGCGGACCAGCAGGGACAGCGGGTCGAACACCCCGGTGAGCTGGAGCCCCACCACGCTGCCTCCCAGCAGGAACACCAGGAGCAGGTACTTGGCCCGGAACCAGGCGCGCACCTGCTGGGGGCCGCGCCAGCGGCGCAGGGTGCCTGCCAGGTTGTGCAGGGTGCCCAGGGGGCAGGCCCAGCCGCAGAAGACCCGGCCCAGCAGGACAGTGACCGCCACCAGCGCCAGGGCCAGGACAAAGCCCGCCGCCAGGGCGTGCCCGGAGAGGAGGGTGGCCAGGGCCAGGAGCGGGTCCGCGTCCAGGAACACCTTCACCGGGTAGCCCAGATGGTCGGCGCCCTTCTGCTCGGTCTGCAGGAACAGCGCCAGGAACAGCAGGAGGAACAGCCCCTGGCTGAGCCGCCGGAACCGGATGAGCACGTCAGGCCTCCAGCCGGCGGATGGCCAGGCGCCCCAGGTCCATGACCCCCAGGCCCCGCCGGGCGCCTTCCCGCACCGAGCCCAGGTCGGCGCCGGTGAGGCCGAACAGGGTGGCGCCGAAGGCGTCGATGGCCACCTGGTCGGTGCCCGCCACCACCGTGTCCAGGCGCTTCACGTCCGCCAGGTCGCCGCCCTGGGGGCCGTTCCGGGTGAGGATGCGCACCGCGTCCAGCACCGTGAGGCAGGGCTTGACCACCGTGGACAGGTCCACCAGGGCCTCGTCCAGGCGCTGGTGGATGCGCCCCCGGTTCTCGCCCATGATGCCCATCCAGTTCTTGTGGGCGAGGGTCAGACGGCCCAGGCCGTGGTGCTTGGCGATGGGCACGTTCACCAGCTTGTCCGCCTCCAGCACGTCCAGGTAGATGGGCCAGGCCTGGATGGCCACGCCACGGGGGATCTTCACCTCCCGGAAGCGGCGCTCGTCCACGAAGCCCACCTCGGCGCCGGCGGCCCTGGCGGCGGCCTCGATGCCGCTCTGGGCGTAGGTGCGCCGGGGATCGTTCACCGGGCGGTCGAACACCTTCACCTTGGCCGCGCCCGCTTCCAGGCACAGCTTCACCAGGGCCGCCACCACCTCGGGGTTGGTGGTGGCCGCGTATTCGGGCATGCGGTCCCAGCCGATGTTGGGCTTGACCACCACCACGTCGTTCCTGGCGATGAAGCGCCGGATCCCGCCCAGGGCCTCCAGCGCCGCGCGCACCGCGCGCTCGGGGGCGGCGCCCCGGGCCACCGCCAGGTCCGGCGCGGCGGGGGCGGCCGCCAGCAGGGGGGAGAAAGCGGTGCCGGCGGCGAGCCCGGCCAGGGTCCCGGCGCTGTTCTGGAGGAATTCCCGGCGGTCCATGGGGGCTCCGGAAGATGGAGTGGTGACGGAGGATGGCACCAGGGTACGCCATTCCGGAGGGAAGCGCCGTGACGACGGCCGCAATTCAGAATCCGACGCTCCCCCTCACGTTCACCAGGTAGCGGTCGTTGAGCGGATCGTGCCGCAGGGGAAAGGCGATGGTCATGTTGTACGTCGTCCCGAAGGAGCTCTTCAGGTCCCCCAGGCGCAGCCCTCCGCCCAGGTCCGGGTACACCGGGGTCCAGCGCCCGTCGGCGAGCCGGTGCACCGTGGCGGCGTCGGCGTAGGCCACGAATCCCAGCTGCAGCACTCCGGAGAAAGTGACGTGGGTGAACAGGCGGTCCTCCAGGACCGCCAGCCAGCGCTGGTCGCCGGCCAGCAGGTAGTCGCGGTAGCCCCGGGAACCGTCGGCGCCGTCCAGGTAGAGGGCGCCGGGCAGGTCCGGGTTGCGCAGGGCGGTCCAGGACAGCTGCCCCGCCAGCAGGTGCCACCAGGCCAGGCGGTCGTAGCCGGTGACGACGTCGGACGCCTGCACCTGCTCGCCCTTGCCCCGCTCCAGCCGGCCCTGGAAGCTGGCCGCCCAGGAAGCGTAGGCGTCCGGTCCCAGGTCCCAGCCGCGCCCGGCCTGGAGCTGCAGCCCCGGGGAGGTGCGGCTGGAACCCAGCAGGGAGGTGTTCCAGGCCAGGGTCAGGCCGGCGTTCCAGCCCGAGGGCAGGTCCTCCACCCGGCCCACGGCGGCGAAGTCCCGGCGCTGGACGAACCGGTCCTCGGCCAGGCTCCACCCCAGGCCCAGGCCCTGGACCCGCTTGTCCACGGTGGGCTGGAGGGACCCGCCGAAGGTGGGATCCCCGGTGATGCTCTCGACCCGCTGCTGGTACAGGTTGGCCCACAGCCACAGGCGGGTGACCCGGTCCCCGGACCGGCCCAGGGACCACGCGCTCCAGGCGTTCACCGTCCGGGCCCGGGCCTGGACCGTGCCCACCGTCTGGGTCCGGTCGGAGATGCCGTTGCCCTGGTCGTTGTCCAGCAGGCTCACCCCGGCCGACCAGGGGGTGTCCAGGGCGAAGAAAGGCAGGCCCGCGTTCAGCGTCCGGGTCCGGCCGTCGGACTGCTGGTTGTAGCTGCCGCTGGTGGCCCAGTTGGAGCCCAGCACCTGCGGATCGCTCCACTGGACGATCCGGTTGGTGCGCACCGGGTCCTTGCTGAAGGTATAGCCGAGCGTGTTGCCGGAGCCGAGCAGGTTGCGCTCCAGAAGGGTGGCGCTGGAGCGGCTCTGCCCGCCCAGGGTGGAGAAGCTGGTGTAGGCCAGCAGGCTCCAGCTGTCCCGCACCCGCACCACCGCCCGCACCCGGCCTTCCCCCATGGGCTCGGGCAGGATCTTGGCGTCGCGCAGGTACGGCTGGGCCCTCAGGATGCGCTCGGATTCCCGCACCAGCCGGGCCTGGACCCGGTCCCCCGCCTGGAACAGCAGGAGCTGGCGCACCACCGCCGTGCGGGTGGTGATGTGCACGGCGTCGGCCGCCCGGCCCAGGGCGGTGTCATCGGACTTCCGGGCCGGGTCGAAGACGTTGCCCACCTCCACCCGGATCTCCTGGATCACCGCCCCCCGGGCTTCCAGCTGGTCCCAGTCCGCCCCGGCCTGGGCCGCCCAGGACACCTGCGACGGCACGCCCGCCGCCAGGCAGGTGCGCAGGAAACAGCTCGACCACCGCCAGGGACTCATGAATGCAGGATATGCCAGACACACCCCGTGCGCCCGGCATCGAAGCCAGAGGGCGGCCGTTCCTGACCGCCCTCATCCATCCAGGAGCTCTTGATGAAATGGTTTCCAGTCCTCATCCCGGCCCTTCTCCTGCTTTCGGCGGCGGGTCCCTCCCTCCGGGGAGGCGTCATCCCGGTGGTGCCTCCCGCGGTGCCCAAGCCGGCCCCGGCGGACGCGCCCGGGCGCAACCGCGTGTCCCCCCTGCGGGGCATCCACGCCTACGTCTGCGGCCTGCATTTCTACAATGGGCGGATGGACCGGCAGGTGATCGCCCACCACTACTGCGCCCACGTGGACGCGGACCTCATGCAGTGTGTGATCTATGACTCCAACCGCAAGAATGCCCGGCTGATTGGCATTGAATATGTCATCAGTGGCCGGCGGTTCCGGACCCTGCCGCGCGAGGAGCAGCGCCTGTGGCACAGCCACGTCTATGAGGTGAAATCGGGGCTGCTGGTGGCGCCGGGGCTGGGGGACGCCGCGGAGAAAGCGATGATGAAGGACTTCGCCACCACCTACGGCAAGACCTGGCACACCTGGCAGGTGGACCGGGGCGACGCCCTGCCGTACGGCATTCCCCAGCTGATGATGGGCTTCACGGGCGACGGCCAGGCGAATCCCAACCTGGTGGCCGACCGGGATCGGGATCTGGGGCTGGACACGGCCGCCAAGCGGCGCCAGCGGGCCGATCTGCCGGACATCGCCGTGGACCCGGCCGCCGACGCCTGGCGCCTGGGCCAGCCCCAGCAGCTGGAACTGGGCCCGGCAGGCGCGGGGAAGATACAGAAGATCCCCATGCACTAGCGGGCCCATCGCAGGGTCCTGCACCAATTGTGACCGATCCCACTGGGCCGCCCCCTTGACACTGCCAGCCCTACTGCAATCCTCATGGTTAATCGGATCATTCCCCATTCACCCATAGCCGGCCCGGGCCCTGCCCGGCCGAACCCCTGAGGATTTCCATGGACAACCGGCAGACGCCCATCAACCCCGACGTGGTGCGCCGCAGGCTCGAGGCCAGCGGCTTGAAGGGTCTGGCCAAGGCCTCCATCCGCGAGATCAAGAAGCTGGTGGACCTCATCGAGGCGGACTCCGGGGAGAAGTTCGTGCGCATGGAGATGGGCATCCCCGGCCTGCCGGCGCTGCAGGTCGGGGTGGAAGCCCAGGTCCAGGCCCTGCGGGACGGGGTGGCGGCCGTCTACCCGGACATCCAGGGCATCCCGGAACTGAAGCGCGAGGTGGCCCGCTTCGCCAAGCTGTTCATGAACCTGGAGGTGAACCCCGAATACTGCATTCCCACGGTGGGCTCCATGATGGGCGGGATGGCCGCCTTCCTCACGGTGAACCGCATGTGGGCGGACCGGGAAGGCACCCTGTTCCTGGACCCGGGCTTCCCGGTGCAGAAGCAGCAGTGCAAGCTCCTGGGCCACGGCTACATGTCCTTCGACATGTACGACTACCGCGGGCCGAAGCTGCGGGACAAGCTGGAGTCCTACCTGAAGACGGGCAAGGTCTCGTCCATCCTGTATTCCAGCCCCAACAACCCGTCCTGGATCTGCCTCACCGAGGAGGAGCTGCGCACCATCGGCGAGCTGGCCACGCAGTACGACGTGGTGGTGATCGAGGACCTGGCCTACTTCGGCATGGACTTCCGCAAGGACTACGGCAAGCCCGGCCAGCCTCCGTACCAGCCCACGGTGGCCCACTACACGGACAACTACATCCTGCTGGTCTCCAGCTCCAAGGCCTTCAGCTACGCCGGCGAGCGCATCGGCGTGATGGTGGTCTCGGACCGGGTGTGGACCATGCGCAGTCCCGGCCTGCTGCGCTACACCTCCTCCGACCAGTTCGGCTACGCCCTGCTGTTCGGCGCCATCTACAGCCTGTCCTCGGGCACCTCCCACTCGGCCCAATGGGCCCTGACGGCCATGCTCAAGGCGGTGAACGACGGCGCCGTGGACTTCGTGGCCATCGTCCGGGAGTACGGCGAGAAGGCCCGGATCATGAAGAAGATGTTCACCGACAACGGCTTCCGGATCGTCTACGACCAGGACCTGGGACAGCCCGTGGCGGACGGGTTCTACTTCACCGTCGCCTACCCGGGCCTGACCAGCGGCGAGCTCCTGACCGAGTTCCTGCACTACGGCATCAGCGCCATCACCCTGGACATCACCGGCAGCCAGCGCACCGAAGGGCTGCGCGCCTGCACCTCGCTCATCTCCAGGGACCAGTTCCCGGTCCTGGAGGACCGCCTGAGGCAGTTCCACCAGGATCACCAGGGCGGAGCCTAGGAACTCCGGTCACCAGCCATCCCCTGGGAGCCCGGGTTGCCGTCCTCTGCGGCAAGGCCAAGGAAGGCGTCCAAGCGACCAATCTCCAACCTCTCGCCGCGAAAATCAGTCCCAAGCCGTTCATAAAGATCCGCGAGGGACCGGTAGATCCTGGCGACCGTGTCATCGGTCCCTGCGAAGGCTGCGATCTCGCGCATTTCCCCGGCCCAGCGGTCCGCCTTCGAGTACATGTCCGGGAGCGCCTTCAGGAGACGCTGCAGAAGTTGCGGCTGGCTCGCGGCAAGCTCTTCGCGCAAGGCCGGGCCCGCTCCGGCCCGGTCGGCAGCCAGCACCATGGCGGCGCCCAGGGCGGTCAGGCCCTTGGTGATCCCGGCGTAGGCCATCTTGAGGGCCGAAGCCGCGCCGACAGGTCCCTTCAGGATCCGGATCCGCAGCCCCAGTTCCCCCAGGATCGCCAGGCCAGTGGCGGGCTCGCCCGCCAGGTAGAAGGTCGGCCCGGGCTGCGCCGGCCTGGGCGGCGAGCCGATGATGGCGGGGTGCATGGCGAATCTCCCTCTCGAATGCGTCAGTTTGCAGATCGGTCCTCCGATCCGTGTCGGCCGGATTCTAGCAGGTTCCGTCCGGGCTGTGCAGAGCACGTTGCCGGGATTGACGAATCGCCCATCGCGGCGTTGGCGTGGCAGTTGCACGGCTGCCACAAGGCCGGAGGCAGGATCCCCTGCGGACCTTGCACCATCCGCTGCCTTCCGATCACGGACGGCGGCGAATAATCGGCCAGCCCATAGGCCGGCGCCGCCGAGCAACAGCAGCGAGAAGGATGTCGGCTCTGGAGCGGGCAGCGACTGGGCAAACATCCAGGTGTAGAGGTCGGCGCCGCTGCGCACCCGTGCCGGAGGGGTTCGTCCACCATCTAATGGTTAGGCTCGTAGAAACTCGTCCCAATTGCTGTGGCCGTAGTTCGCGAGGTAGGAATAAATCCCACTACCGCCATCCGCCGGTGATGGCGTTAACAAGTGCGGCGGCGCCCGAAGCCGGTAGACCGTGGGGTCCTGGCCGCCGTGATAGGCCCAGATCGGCGATTGACCAG
>CAWFOJ010000106.1:0-16787 GCA_963816585.1 uncultured Holophagaceae bacterium
CTGTACACCCACAGCGGCCCCGGATGGGCCAGCACCGCCTCCAGGGACCCGCGCCAGAGGGCGGAACCGGGGAGGATGGCCATGGGGATCACGGGGACTCCGTCAGGATCGGCGGCGGGCGCCACCGGCCATTATCGCACGCGCGCCCGGCACCCAACTTGCATCTACACTGGTTCCTGGAGGTTGTATGGTCACCACACTCGCCGATATCCGCCTGGCCGCCGAACGGATCCGTCCCCACGCCCACCGCACCCCCGTCATGACCTGCTCCACCCTGGACCGCCAGGTGGGCGCCCAGGTCTTCCTCAAGTGCGAGAACCTGCAGCGGGTGGGCGCCTTCAAGTTCCGGGGGGCCTGCAACGCCGTGTTCTCTCTTCCGGAGGGTGAGACCCGGCATGGCGTGGTGACCCATTCCTCCGGCAACCACGCCCAGGCCCTGGCCCTGGCCGCGCGATTGCGGGGCATCCCCGCCCACATCGTCATGCCCCGCACCGCCCCGGCGGTGAAGAAGGCGGCGGTGGCCGGGTATGGAGGCCAGATCACGTTCTGCGAGCCCACCCTGGAGGCCCGGGAGACCACCCAGGCCCAGGTGGTGGCCCGGACCGGCGCCACCCCCATCCACCCCTACAACGACCCCCGCATCATCGCCGGGCAGGGCACCGCGGCGCTGGAACTGCTGCAGGAACAGCCGGACCTGAACGCGATCCTGGCGCCGGCGCGCGGCGGCGGGCTGCTGAGCGGCACCGCCGTGGCCGCCCGGGGGCTAAGCCCGGGATCCGGGTCATCGCCGCCGAGCCCGAAGGGGCGGACGACGCCTGCCGGTCCCTGGCGGCGGGGCGAACCTCCCCTCCGTGCAGCCTCGGACCATCGCCGACGGGCTGCTCACCTCCCTGGGCGAGCTGACGTTCCCCATCATCCGGGAGCAGGTGGAGCGGATCGTGCCGGTGAGCGAAGCCGGCATCGTGGCCGCCATGCGGTTCCTGTGGGAGCGGGCAAGTCCTGGTGGAGCCCTCCTCGGCGGTGCCGCTGGGGGTGCTGTGGAGCGGCGGACGGGCCTCACAGGGCTGCGGGTGGGGGTGATCCTGTCGGGCGGCAACGTGGACCTGGACCGGCTGCCCTGGCAGAGCTAGGAGTGTGACTATGTATTATTCGGCCCCGCGATGATGGCACCGGCCATGGCAGGACAAGGCACGCGAGGAGGGCGATACGGGATATCGGGCGACGAGCGTAACGCTGGACTGCCGTGGCCGGTGCCATCATCGCGGGGCCGAATAATACATAGTCACATTCCTAGCTCTGCCAGGGCAGCCGGTCCAGGTCCACGTTGCCGCCGGACAGGATCACCCCCACCCGCAGGCCTTCCAGGCCCGCCCGCCGCTCCCACAGCACCCCCACCGGCACTGCCGAGCTGGGCTCCACCAGGAGCTTGGCCCGCTCCCACAGGAAGCGCATGGCGGCCACGATGCCGGCTTCGCTCACGGGCACGATGCGCTCCACCTGCTCCCGGATGATGGCGAACGTCAGCTCGCCCAGGGAGGTGAGCAGGCCGTCGGCGATGGTGCGAGGGTCCACGGAGGGGAGGATGCGCCCGGCCGCCAGGGACCGGCAGGCGTCGTCCGCCCCTTCCGGCTCACCGGCGATGACCCGGATCCCGGGCTTCAGCCCCCGGGCCGCCACGGCCGTGCCGCTCAGCAGCCCGCCGCCGCCCACCGGGGCCAGGATGACGTCCAGGTCCGGCACTTCCTCCAGCAGTTCCAGGGCCGCGGTGCCCTGCCCGGCGATGATGCGGGGGTCGTTGTACGGGTGGATGGGGGTGGCGCCGGTCCGGGCCACCACCTGGGCCTGGGTGGTCTCCCGGGCCTCCAGGGTGGGCTCGCAGAACGTGATCTGGCCTCCATACCCGGCCACCGCCGCCTTCTTCACCGCCGGGGCGGTGCGGGGCATGACGATGTAGGCGGGGATGCCCCGCAATCGCGCGGCCAGGGCCAGGGCCTGGGCGTGGTTGCCGGAGGAATGGGTCACCACGCCATGCCGGGTCTCACCCTCCGGAAGAGAGAACACGGCGTTGCAGGCCCCCCGGAACTTGAAGGCGCCCACCCGCTGCAGGTTCTCGCACTTGAGGAAGACCTGGGCGCCCACCTGGCGGTCCAGGGTGGAGCAGGTCATGACGGGGGTGCGGTGGGCGTGGGGACGGATCCGTTCGGCGGCCAGGCGGATATCGGCGAGTGTGGTGACCATACAACCTCCAGGAACCAGTGTAGATGCAAGTTGGGTGCCGGGCGCGCGTGCGATAATGGCCGGTGGCGCCCGCCGCCGATCCTGACGGAGTCCCCGTGATCCCCATGGCCATCCTCCCCGGTTCCGCCCTCTGGCGCGGGTCCCTGGAGGCGGTGCTGGCCCATCCGGGGCCGCTGTGGGTGTACGGCGCCCCGGGCACCGGGGTCTCCACTGTGGCCGCCTGGATGGCGGCCCAGCGGGGGACGGAGTGCCTGGATGACGCCGACGTGCTGGGCCCGGCCGCCCTGGATGCCTGGGTCACCGCCCATGGCCGGGGGGTGCTGGGGGCGCACCGCAGCCCCGAGGATCTGGCGGTGGCCCCGGCGGCTTCCCGCTGCCTGGGATTCCGCCTCCAGGCCCTGGACGAGGATCCGGCGAGCCTGGCGACCTGCCTGGAAGCGCTGGCCCGGGAGGATGGGGTTCCTGGCCCCCTGCCCGGAGCCCTGGGCCTCCTGCCCTGCCCCGGGAACCTGAAGGGGCTGCGCAACCGCCTGGCCCGATGGCGCCTGCTGGGCCAGTTCCCGGATCCCCCCGGGGGCGGCGACCTGCCCCTGGAGACCGACGGCCTGGCCGCCAATCTGCACGTGCTGGAACGGGTGCTGCTGTACCGGGCCCTGCGGCGCAGCTACGGCAACCGGGTGGAGGCCGCCGCCCGCCTGGGGGTGAGCCGGCGCCAGCTGTACCTGCTCATCGCCCGCCACGGGGACCCGGTGCGCGGAGAACTGCCCCGAGTCCAGGGGCCCAAACGCCTGAACAAAACCGGCCGGAATTCCAGGATCCTGGACCCTGGCCGATAATGGTTGTGAACAGCCTGAATGGAACGAACGATGGTGAATCCCCAAAGGGTGCTGGTGGTTGATGACGATCCCGGGATGCGGGAAGGCATGGCCCTGAGCCTGAAGCGGGCGGGGTTCGTGATCGAGCAGGCCAGGAGCGGCGAAGACGCCATGCGGCTGACCCGTCCTGGCGCCTTCGACGCGGTGGTGACGGACCTGCGCATGACCGGCATGGACGGCCTGCAGCTCACCGCCCGCCTCAAGGCCCTGGACTCCGGCCTCCCGGTGCTGCTGGTCACCGCCTTCGGCAGCCTGGACACGGCCCGGGAGGCCATGCGCCTCGGAGCTTTCGACTACCTGTCCAAGCCCTTCGGCCCGGACGAGCTGGTCCAGGCGGTGCGCAAGGCCATCCGCAGCGAGGCCCGGCTCAAGGCCGAGGAGCCCGGGGAGGCGCCGGTGATCCTCACCCAGGACCCGGCCTTGGCGGAAACCCTGGCCCTGGCCCGGCGGGCGGCCGACAGCCGGGCCACCATCCTCATCCAGGCGGAGAGCGGCACCGGCAAGGAGCTGCTGGCCAAGCTCATCCACGCCGCCAGCCCGCGGCGCAAGGGCCCCTTCGTGGCCATCAACTGCGCGGCCATCCCGGAGAATCTCCTGGAGTCCGAACTGTTCGGCTACGAGAAGGGCGCTTTCACCGGGGCCACCAGCGCCAAGCCCGGGCGCTTCGAGCAGGCCGAAGGGGGCACCCTGGTGCTGGACGAGATCGGCGAGCTGCCCCTGAGCCTCCAGGGCAAGCTGCTGCGGGCCATCCAGGAGCGCACCGTCGACCGGCTGGGCGGGAGCCGGACCATCGGCGTGGACGTGCGCATCATCGCCCTCACCAACCGGGACCTGGCCACGGAGTTGAAGGAGGGGCGGTTCCGGGAGGACCTGTACTACCGCCTGAACGTCATACCCCTGCGCCTGCCCCCCCTGCGGGAACGCACCGCCGACCTGGAGCTGCTGGCCCTGCATTTCGCCGAGCGTTATGCCCGGGACAACGACCGCCCCACCCCGCGCCTGGCGCCCAGTTTCCTCACCGCCCTCACCCGGCATCCCTGGCCCGGGAACATCCGGGAGCTGGAGAACGCCATCCAGCGCTGCGTGGTCCTCAATCCAAGCCACCTGCTCACCTCCGAAGACCTGCGCTGGCTCCTGGATCCCAACCAGATGGAGGGGTTGCCCGCGGATCCGCCCCAGCCGGATCCGCCCCAGCCGGATCCGCCCCGGGCGGAGCCGCCCCGTCCGGTTCCCCCGGCCCTGCCTCCACCGGCGGCCGAACTGGACCCCGGAGTCCGGATCCAGGCTGCGGATCCCCGCAAACCTCTGCAGGATGTGCCCCTGGGCACCCTGGTGGCCCTGCCCCTGGGCCTGAGCCTGCCGGAGCTGGAGCGGTTCTGGCTGCTGTCCACCCTGGCCGCCCTGGAGGGCAACCGCACCCACTGTTCCCAGAAGCTGGACATCGCTCTGCGCACGGTGCGCAACAAGATCAACGAATACCGGGCCGCAGGATTCGAGATTCCCTCCAGCGGGCACGGCCGGGACGATTAAAACTCCAGGTCCAGCAATCCCTGGGGGGGGTCCAGGTCGATGCGGCGGGCGGCCAGGTCCACCTGGAACCAGGCCTTGACGTAGGGGATGTCCCGTTCGCCCCGGCGGCCCGGACGAGCATCCCGCATGACCACCATGTCATAGCCCATGGGGGTGGGATCCAGGCGCAGCACTTCGCCCACCTTCACCCCCTGGATGAACACGTCGCAGCCCACCCAGTCGTGGCGGTAGGTCTCCCCGGCCTCGAGGGGGGCCAGGGGATCCGAGGTCCACAGGGCCCACCCGCGGTATGGCTCCGAGGCGGTGCGGTCGGGAAGCTCCTGGAAGGCCACGCAGGGCCGGTCCTGGTGGTAGCGGAAACTGCGCACCCGCACCGGCCGGGCCGGAGGCGCCGGTTCCGCCTGCCCCTCCAGGTCCAGGTCCGGGGGCGCCAGGGCCAGGTGCTCCAGTCCGGCGAGCCGGGACGGGTCGTCCATGAGCTCATGGAGGAGGAATTCGCCCTTGAGCCCTTGGATCTTGGCCAGGTGGCCCAGGAGCAGCATGTCAGCCGGCCTCCGGATCGCGCTCCGGGGCCGATCCGCCCCGGGCGGTCCCTTCCTCGTCCTCGTCGTACAGCTCCAGGTTCACGGTGTTCACCCCGGCCTTCTCGCCGGCCGCCTTCACCAGGGTGCGCAGGGAGGAGATCATGCGTCCGCTCTTGCCGATGATCCTGCCCCGGTCCTTGGGATCGGCGTAGATCATCACCTCGATCTTCCGCCCCTCGGTCTTCACGTCCACCTTGAGGGCCTGGGGATGGTCCAGGATGGGGGTCAGGACGTCGCTCAGGAAGGCTGAAAAATCCATGGAAGCTCCGCCGGTTGGCCGGAACCCCGGCCGGTGGGATGCGCTGGAAGGGGCCGGGCCCCGGGCCCGGCCTGGACGAAAGGTCGTGCGGCTACTGCAGGACGGCGTTCTTCTTGAACAGTTCCATGACGGTCTTGGAAGGCTGGGCGCCCTTGGCCATCCAGGCCTTGGCTTTCTCGGCGTCGATCCGGACCGATTCGCCCCCGGGGGCGATGGGATTCACGAAGCCCAGGATCTCGATGGCCCGGCCGGTGGGAATGCGGTCGTTCTCGGACACGACGATGTGGTAGAAGGGCCGCTTCTTGGCGCCGTTCCTGGCGAGACGGATGGAAAGCATCGGGGACTCCTTGGTGTTGAAAAGGGGAGGCGGGTCAACGGGGAAACGGCGGGTTCCCCAGGTTCGGCAGATTGGGCATGCCGGGCATGGTCTTCATGTTCTGCATGCGCTTGAGGAAGGTCGGGTTGCTCATCTGGGACATCATCTTCTTCATTTCCAGGAACTGCTTGAGCAGCTGGTTCACCTCGTGCACCGGGCGGCCGCTGCCGGCGGCGATCCGCCGCTTGCGCTTGCCGTCCAGGAGGTTGTGGTTCTGCCGCTCCTTGGGGGTCATGGAATTGAGGATGGCCTCCAGGTGCTTCACCCGCTTGTCCGTGACCACCGTCTCCAGCTGCTGCTTCATCTGGCCCATGCCGGGGAGCATCCCCAGGATCTTCTGCATGCTGCCCAGCTTCTGGATCTGCTGCATCTGCGAACGCATGTCCTCCAGGGAGAACTGGTTCTTCACCAGCCGCCGGGCCATGCCCTCGGCTTCCTTCTCGTCGATCCGGTCCTTGGCCTGTTCGATGAGGGTCAGCACGTCGCCCATGCCCAGGATCCGCTGGGCCATGCGGTCCGGGTGGAAGCGCTCGAAATCGTCCAGCTTCTCGCCGTTGCCCACGAACTTCACGGGCGTTCCGGTAATGTGGCGGATGCTGAAGGCGGCGCCGCCCCGGGTGTCGCCGTCCGCCTTGGTGAGGACCACCCCGGTGATGGCCAGCTTGTCGTGGAAGGCGCCGGCGGAACGCACCGCGTCCTGGCCGGTCATGGCGTCGGCCACGAACAGGATCTCCGTGGGGGCGCAGACGGCCTTGATGCGGGCCAGTTCCTCCATCAGCGCCTCGTCCAGGTGCAGGCGCCCGGCAGTGTCCAGGATCACCACGTCCCAGCCCTTCAGGGCCGCCTCCTGCACGGCGGAGCGGCAGATGGCCACCGGATCCCGGCTGTCGGTGCGGAAGCTGGGCAGGCCGGCGTCCCGGGCCACCAGGTGCAGCTGCTCGATGGCCGCCGGGCGGTTCACGTCGGCGGGCACCAGCAGGGGCGAATGGCCGTTCTTCTTGAGATACTTGCCCAGCTTGCCGCAGGTGGTGGTCTTGCCCGACCCCTGCAGCCCCACCATCATCACCACCGTGGGCGGCCTGGAGGCCAGCTCAAGGGGCCGCTCCGGCGCCTCTCCGCCCATGATGGCCGTAAGTTCCTGGTACACCACATCGATGAACTGCTCGGCCGGATTCAGCCCCTTGAGCACCTCCGTGCCCAGGGCCTTCTCCTTCACCCGCTGCAGGAAGGCCTTGGTCACCTGCACGTGGACGTCCGCCTCCAGGAGCGCCATGCGCACTTCCCGGAGCGCGTCCTCAATGTTGCGCTCGGTAAGCTTCGCCTGGCCCCTCAGGGACTTCATGGCCCGGGTGAGTTTTTCGGTCAGGGAATCGAACATGGGATCCGCAGGCAGACGTTGCCATCCCCAGATTGGGATGAACCCATGATCTTAACCCCAAACCCGGTCCACCTCAATGGAAAGGAGCGCGAATGGCTCATCCCGCCGGATGGTGCCAATATCTGAGCACGGAGGTCAACCATGTCCGATCGCCCGGCCAACCGGCTCATCGGCTCCACCAGTCCGTACCTGCTCCAGCACGCCCACAACCCCGTGGACTGGCACCCCTGGGGGCCCGAGGCCCTGGAACGGGCGCGCCGGGAGGACCGGCCCATCTTCCTGAGCATCGGCTACAGCGCCTGCCACTGGTGCCACGTCATGGAGCGGGAGTCCTTCGAGGACGAGGCCGTGGCCCGGGCGCTGAACGCCCAGTTCGTGCCCATCAAGGTGGACCGGGAGGAGCGCCCGGACCTGGACGACCTGTACATGGGCGCGGTGCAGGCCATCACCGGCCGCGGCGGCTGGCCCATGAGCGTGTGGCTCACGCCGGAGCTGAAGCCCTTCTACGGAGGCACCTACTTCCCCCCCTCCCCCCGCTACGGCATGCCCAGCTTCCTGCAGGTGCTGGACGGAGTGGGCCGGGCCTGGCGGGAACGCCGGTCGGAGGTGGAAGGGGACGCCCGGACCCTCACCGAAGCCCTGGCCCGCCAGGCGTCGCTGGCGCCTGGCGCGGACCTGCCCGGGCCGGGGGTGTTCGCCCAGGCCCTGGAGCACCTGCGGCGGACCTTCGACCCCCGCTGGGGAGGGTTCAGCCCAGCGCCCAAGTTCCCCCGAGCCAGGCGGTGGAACTGATCCTGCGCCGGGGCGGGCCCGCGGACCGGACCATGGCCGGGCGCACCCTGGACGCCATGGGCGAGGGGGGCATGTTCGACCACCTGGGCGGCGGGTTCTGCCGGGTACTCGGTGGATGAAAAATGGCTCATACCCCACTTCGAGAAGATGCTCTACGACAACGCTCAGCTGGCCGCCTGCTACCTGGAGGCCTACCAGGCCACCGGGCGGGAGCCGTACCGGGTCATCGCCCGGGAGACCCTGGACTACCTGCTGCGGGACCTGCGCGATCCCGCCGGCGGGTTCCACTCCAGCGAGGACGCGGACAGCGAAGGCCAGGAAGGGCGTTTCTACGTCTTCACGCTCCGGGAGATCCAGGAGGTCCTGGGGGCGTCCCTGGGCGAGCGGTTCGGCCGGGCCTACGGGGTCACCCCCCAGGGCAACTTCGAGCATGGCGCCAGTGTGCTGCACCGGTTCGAGGCGCCCCCGGGTATGGACTGGACCGGGTTGGGCGAAGCCCGGGTCCGGCTGCTGGCCTACCGGGACGCCCGGGTGCGTCCCGGCAAGGACGACAAGGTGCTGGCCGCCTGGAACGGCCTGACCCTCACGGCCCTGTCCCGGGGCTTCCAGGTTCTGGGGGAGCCCCGCTACCTGGAGGCGGCCACCGGCCTGGCCCGGTTCCTGGATCGAGAGATGCGGCTGGACGGCGGCCTGGCCCGCACCTGGCGGCGGGGGCGGGCCCACACCCCGGGCTTCCTGGAGGACTACGCCGCCGTGGCGGGAGGCCTGGTGGACCTGTACGAGGCCGGCTTCGATCCCGGGTGGCTGCGGTGGGCGGGGGCCTTGGCGGAGGCCATGCGGTCCCGGTTCGAGGATCCGGCCCAGGGGGGGTTCTTCGCCACCCAGGACGGCGGTGACGATCTGCTGTTCCGCCAGAAGCCCCTGTTCGACGGCGCCCTGCCCTCCGGGAACACCCTGGCCGCCCGGGCCTTGCTCAAGCTGGCCGGACACCTGGAGCGCCCGGAGTTCCGGGCCAGCGCCGAAGGGATCCTGCGCAGCGCGGCCCCCCTGGCGGAACGGGCGCCGGGCGCCTGCCTGGGCCTGCTCCAGGCCCTGGACGAGCTGGTCCGCCCGGCGGTGACGGTGGTCCTGGGCGGCGCCTGGCCGGATCCGGCCACCCAGGCCCTGCTGGCGGCGGCCCGGCGGCCCTACCTGCCCGGCCTCCGGATCTCCCTGGCGGCGGCGGACCCGGACCTGCCCTTGCACCAGGGACGCGATGCAAAGGGGCGGCCGGCGGCCTACGTCTGCCGGGGCACGGTTTGCTCCGCGCCAATACAGGCCCCGGCCCGGCTGGAACAGGTGTTGGGCGAAACATGAAGTTATAATAAATAATTAATTTTATAATTTATCCAGGCGGTAACTTGCCTTTCGACAATAAATAAATTTATCATAACATTGCAGAAAGTTAGGCTTATTCTTCACTTGTCAGGGTAAGTACTTTATTTTGATTTTATAAACTCGCTTTGCCGGTTCTCCTGCCTCCCCTTCCAGGTCTTCCCTTTGCCAGAATCACTCATTCAACCGGCTTGGCTTGACGCCCAGGGGCGACGGGAGGGGCGGTACGTGATCGGACCGCTCCTGGGCCATGGTGCCATGGGCGACGTGTACCAAGCCTGGGACATCGTCCTGGCCCGTCCCGTGGCCCTCAAGATCCTCCAGCACCTGGAGCCGGCAGCCATGATCCGGTTCATGCACGAGGCCCAGCTCCATGCCCGCCTGGACAGCCCGAACATCTGCCGGGTCTACGATGTGGACGCCACCGGGGGCTCGCCCCGGATCGCCATGCAGCTCATCCGCGGGCCCACGCTGGAGGAAGCCGCCAAGGACCTGAGCCTGGCCGAGGTGGTGGACATCCTGGCCCAGGCGGCCGAGGCGGTCCACGGCGCCCACCAGCTGAACCTCATCCACCGGGACATCAAGCCCGGCAACATCCTGCTCCAGTGGAAGGAAAGCGCCGGGTGGATCCCGTACCTGTGCGACTTCGGCCTGGCCATGGCCCTGGACGGTCCCTCGGTCACCCAGCCCCTGGCCCTCACCGGCACCCCGGCCTATATGGCCCCCGAACAGGTGCGGGGTGACCGGAGCCTGGTGGGCCCCCCCACCGACGTGTACGGCCTGGGGAGCACCCTGTATTTCGCCCTGGTGGGCCGTCCCCCCTGCGTGAGCACCGTCACCGCCGAGATGCTCAAGGTGAAGCGGGAGTGCCGGTTCCCCACTCCCCGTTCCCTGGAGCCGGAAATTCCCCCGGCCCTGGAGGCGGTGCTGTTCAAGTGCCTGCGCCCGGCCCCCCAGGATCGCTATGCCAGCGCCCGGGAACTGGCGGCGGACCTGAGGCGGATCCACGCCACCCTGGCTCCGCCCCCCCGGGGCGTGGCGGCCATCGCCCGGGTGCCGGCCTGGACCCGGGGGCGCCGGGCGCTCCTGGGCGGCCTGGCGGCCCTGGCGGCCCTGACCACGGCCCTCCCGGTCCTGGCCCACTACCTGCGGCAGGAACGGGCGCGCCAGGACGAAGCGGCCCAGACTCTGGCCCTGGAAGCGGCCAGCCTGGACCAGGCGCTGGGCAGCGAACGCATGCTGCCCGTGCACGACCTGCGCCCGGCCGCCAAGGACACCCGGATGCGCATGGCCGCGTTCCAGGCCCGCATGGCCGCCCTGGGCCCCAAGTACCAGGGCCCCATGAACTTGGCCCTGGGCCGGGCCGAATACCGGCTCCAGGACCTGGGCCAGGCCAAGGCCCGCCTGGACCAGGCCTGGGCCGCCGGCTGCCGTACCCCCGATGCGGCCATCCTCCTGGCCCAGGTGAACCTGGACCTGTACCGCAGCCTGACGCTCCAGGCCGCCTTCCTGGGCCAGCCGCCCCCGCCCGGGGCCGCCGAGGCCCAGTCCCAGGCTGGACAGTACTTGCGGCAGGCAAGGCTGCAGACCAGCCATCCCCGGGAGTACGTGGACGCCCTGGAGGCCGACCTGCAGGGTGACCCGAGGCAGGTGGCGGAACACGCCCGCGAGGCCCTGGCGGCCAACCCCTGGCACCTGGAATCGGCCATCCTGGGGGCGGCCGCCCTGGCCACCCTGGGCAAGGCCCGCCTGGAGGCGGGCGACGCGGACGGGGCCGCGGCCCGCTACCAGGAGGCCCTGGACATGGCCCAGACGGCCCTGGCCAGGGGGCAGAGCGAGCCGCGCCTGCACCACGCCGCCCTCGCCGCCGCCCTGGGCCTGGCCACGGCGGCCCTGGAACGGGGCACCCTGGGCGCCCAGGAGGTGGACCGGCTGGCGCACCAGGCGGAACAAGCCCTGGGCCTGGATCCGGACAGCCCGGAAGCCCAGAGCGACTGGCTCCAGGTGGCCGCCCTCAAGACCCTGCGCCTGCTGGGCCTGGGCCAGGATCCCCGGGCGGTGCTGGACCGGGCGGTGCAGTTCTACTGGATGCGCACCCAGGACCCCCGCCCCCCAGCCCTGCGCATGGACCACCTGGTGCTCTATTGGCTCCAGGCGGAGCGGGACTGGGCCCAAGGCGAAGACCCGGGACCTGCCCTGACCGAGGCCCTGAAGGATCCCGTCCGCACCGTCACCCGGTTCCGGGACTTCCTGGGCGACCTCCTGAACCTGAAGGCGCGGGTGGATGCGGCCCAGGGCCGCGACCCCCGTCCCCAGGCAGAGGCCATCGTCGCCCGTTTCCAGCCCCCGCCCGACCAGCTGGCCCCCGCCAGCGAGCGGGAGACGGCCGCCCGGGCCTGGCTCACCCGGGCCGGATGGGAGCTGGACCACGGCATCGACCCCCTGGACAGCCTGCGCCGGGCCCAGGCCCAACTGCAGCGCGCCCTGGAGGTGTGCCCCACCTCCGCGGCCGCCCATGCCCTCCAGGGACTCGCCCAGGCCCTGGAGGCCCGGGTCCGGCCCGGGCAACGCCGCAGCCTGCTGGCCCGGGCCCGGGAACAGCTGCTCTGGTCCATCCGCCTGAACCCCTGCGACTGGGACCAGCGCCGCCTGCGCGCGGCCCTGTCCCGTTCCTGACCCCCTTGCCGGAGCCCTGGTGAGGGATATCCTTGGAATCGGGTAGACAAAAAGTCTGCAGGACCCGAATGGCGGGCTACCTAAGTGTGAGCCCCTTCCCCAGGAACGGATCTCCGGAATCCCTTGCCTGGCGAGACCCGCAAAAGGCTGGCACCCCCTTCCCGGGGGTGCCTTTTTTTCGCTTCCGCCCCGCCGGGCGGCGTCTCAAAGGGTATCCAGGGCCTGGCGCAGGTCTTCGATCAAGTCCCCGGTGTCTTCCAGGCCCACGGACAGGCGGATCATGTTGTCGGTGATGCCCGTGTGGGCCTTTTCCTCGGCGGTCATGTCCGAATGGGTCATGGTGGCGGGGTGCTCGATGAGGCTCTCGATGCCCCCCAGGCTCACGGCCACCTTCACGTGCTTCATGGCGTCCAGCACCCGGAAGGCTTCCGGTTCGCCGCCCTTGACGCAGAAGGAGACCACACTGCCGGTGCCGGTGCACTGGCGGCGCCACAGTTCCACCTGCCGGGCGCCCATCTCCCGGCTGCCCGGGTAGGCCACCTGGACCACCTTGGGGTGGCTGCGCAGGAAGTCCACGATGCGCGAGGTGCTTTCCTCCTGCTTCTCCATGCGCAGCTGCAGGGTGCCCAGGGAGCGGTGGATGAGCCAGGCGGTGTCTGGGTCCGAATTGGACCCCAGGATGGTGCGCGTGACCTTGACCTGGCCCATCAGTTCCTTGGATCCCATGGCGACGCCCGCCACCAGGTCCGAGTGGCCGCCGAAGAACTTGGTGGCCGAATAGACCAGGATGTCCGCGCCGTTCAGCAGCGGCTTGCTGAAGATGGGGCCCATGAAGGTGTTGTCCACGATCACCAGGATGCGCCGGCCGGCGGTGGAGGACTGGTCCGCCAGCTCCCGGGCCGCGGGAACGTCCGAAAGGATGTTGGTGGGGTTGGCCGGGGATTCGATGTAGATGACCTTCACGGTGGGGTCGCCGGCCACCACCCGTTCCATCTGCTCCCGGGTGCTGCCGGCCGGGAACGCCACCGTGCGGATGTTGAAGGCGGGAAGCAGGTGGCGGAACAGGTACTCGGTCCCGCCGTAGACCGGGTCGGAGAACACCAGGGTGTCCCCGGGCTTGAGGAAGGTCAGGCAGGTGCTGGAGATGGCGCCCATGCCCGAGGAGAACAAGGCCGCCGCCTCCGCCTGGTCCCAGGCGGTGATCTTGTCCTCCAGGATCTCGCTGTTGGGATTGTTCACCCGGGTGTAGATGAGGGCCGTGCTTTCGCCGGCCTTGAGGGCGTCCAGGCCGTAGGCGATCTCGAATGCCCGCTTGCCTTCCGCGGCGGTCTTGAAGATGAAGGTGGAGGTGCGGAACACCGGCGGCACGGCCGCCCCTTCGGACCTCTGGGGATCATAGCCTTTGGAGAAAAGCTCGGTTTGCGGCTTGACGCGAGTGGGGGTCTGGACAGACATGAACGGCTCCAATCCGGTGAATTGAAGTAATTATCGCCTCCACCCCAAACCCCATGGGGTGCGCTTCGTCACATCGCAGCCGGGTGACCGGGCATGGGGTCGGGTCCCTTCCGGAAACGTGCCCGCCCTTGGGCACCGCGGAAAAGGCTGGGGAAATCCTTGCATGCCCGCAGCCGGCAGGGTAGCCTGTATTTTCCAAGTGTCAGGACGACCTTTATGGAGGCAACATGGCCGCTTTCGTAACCCTGCCCGCACCGGACTTCAAGGCGACCGCCCTGGTCAACGGCCAGTTCGCAACCGACTTCACCTTGTCCCAGTTCCAGGGCAAGAAGGTGGTGCTGTTCTTCTACCCCCTGGACTTCACCTTCGTGTGCCCGACTGAGATCCTGGCCTTCTCGGACGCCATCCACGCCTTCCGGGAGCGCAACGCGGAGGTGGTCGGCATCTCGGTGGACTCCCACTTCAGCCACCTGGCCTGGGCCAACACCGAACGCAAGGACGGCGGCATCAAGGGCGTGGCCTTCCCCCTGGTCTCGGACCTCAACAAGACCATCGCGGCGGACTACGGGGTCCTGCTGGGCTCCGGGGTGGCCCTGCGCGGCCTGTTCATCATCAACGAGAAGGGCATTCTCAAGCACATCACCGTCAACGACAACAGCCTGGGCCGCAACGTGGATGAAGTGCTCCGGGTGCTGGACGCGGTGGATTTCTCCGAGAAGCACGGCGAAGTGTGCCCGGCCAACTGGAAGAGGGGCGAGAAGGCCATGAAGCCCACCTCGGAGGGGCTGAAGGCGTACGTGGCCAACCGGTAAGTACCGGACCCGGCCCGTCGTCCGGATCGCCGCCGCTAAGCGCCAAATTAATGATACGCATTGCAAACCCAAGGATGTCTGGTGGTTCGCGAAGCCGCTTGAAATCACCGTTTCAGAGGCTGACGGTCCGCCCCTGGAAGACCAGGGTGGCGATCTCGTAGAGGTTGGTGATCCGCCCCACCGCAAGCTGGTCCTTGAGACGGTAGAACTCCAGGCAGGTGCCGCAGGCCAGCACCTCCACCCCCTGGTGGACCAGGCGCTGCAGATTGACGACCGAGTCGGCTCCGTCCACCGCCAGGCGAACCCCGCCGTTCATGAGGATGATGCGCGCGGGCAGGGATTCCGTCTCGGTGAGGGTGGCCAGGAAGCCGCGCATGAGCAGCGCCCCCAGCCCCTCGTCACCCGTCCCGATGCCGGCCGCCGTGATGAGGAGGGTGGCGCCCCGGGTGAACAAGGCGGCGGCGTCCACCACCGGGTCGGGCTGGGCGAACACCCGCCCGGGCTCCTCGAGGCTGGGGCCGGGAGCGCCAGGGCGGATGAGGATGCGGCTGGTCTCCCCCTCCTCCAGCACCTCCTGGACCGTGCAGTGGGTGTAGGTGGCGAAGCGCACCACGTTGTCCCGGGAGGAGGCGTCGTCCACCAGCACTTCCAGGAGGCCAAAGCCGCCTTCGGCCAGGGCTTTGCGGGTGAGGATGACCGGCTGGGGGCAGGCCTGGCCCCGGGCGTCAAGGATCCGGCGGGATTCGTTCATAGCGTTTGACCTTTCGGGAAGAACCAGCCCCCTGGTCCGGGGTGACCCGCCAGAGGGCCTGGGCGCCGCACGCGCCCAGCAGGCGCAGGCGGCGATCCGTTTCGAGGGTGTCGGCGCCGGCCTCCACCCGCAGGCAGAAGCCGCAGTCGCCGTGGATCTGGGTGGGCACGGGAAGGAGTTCCACCGGCAGGCCCTGGCCCAGCAGGGCGCGCTCCGCCTCCAGGGCCGCCTGGGTGGAGGGGAACGTGGCGATGAAGTGGATCATGGGAGGATCTCGAGGGCCCCGCCGGGGCCGGCGGTCTCGCCCACCCGGACCGCCGGGACCCCGGCCGCCCTCAGGGCCGCCAGCACGTCCCCGGCCAGCCCCATGGGCACCGCCGCCAGCAGGCCGCCGGAGGTCTGGGGATCGAACAGCACGTCCAGGACCACCGGATCCACCACCCCGGCGTTGCGCACCACGTGCAGGCGGCCGTTCAGGTTCCGGCGGGTGCCCTCGGGCACCAGCCCCATGGCCGCGTACTCCAGCACCCCCGGCAGCAGGGGCAGGTCCCGTACCGCCAGGCGCAGCCCGCACGGGGCCCCGGCGACCATCTCGGCGGCGTGGCCGGCCAGGCCGAAGCCGGTGACGTCCGTGCAGGCCAGCACCGGGAACCGGGCCAGGACCTCGGCGGCGGCCTTGTTGAGGGTGGCCATGGACGCCTGGGCCGCGGCCAGGGCCTCCGGAGCGGCGCACTGGGCCCGGCTGGCCATGTTCACCAGGCCGGTGCCGAGGGGCTTGGTGAGGATGAGGGCGGCGTCCGGGACCAGGGTGTTGTTGCGCCAGGCCCGGGCCGGATCCACCAGGCCGGTGACGGCATAGCCCAGCTTGGGCTCCGGGTCCTCGATGCTGTGCCCGCCCACCAGGGCGCAGCCCGCTTCCACCAGGGCCTCAAGGCCCCCGGCCAGCATGGCCTTGAGGGGGTCCAGGCCCAGGCGCCTGAGGGGATGGCAGACCAGGGCCAGGGCCGTGGCCGGCCGGGCGCCCATGGCGTACACGTCCGAGAGGGCGTTGGCGGCGGCGATGCGCCCAAACAGGCGCGGGTCGTCCACGATGGGCGGGAAGAAGTCCACCGTCTGCACCAGGGCCAGGTCCGGGCCGACCCGGAACAGCCCGGCGTCCTCGGAACCGGAGAAGTCGGCCAGAAGGTCCGGGTAGGCGGGCTGGACCAGGCCGCACAGGGCCTGTTCCAGGACTCCGGGGCCGAGCTTGGCGCCGCAGCCGGAGAAACGGGTGAACTGGGTGAGGGCGGGTGTCTCGCTCACGTGAGCAGGGCCTCCAGGGCGGCCAGGGCGGCGTCCAGGTCCGCCTCGGCGGTGAAATAGCCCGGCGCGAACCGGAGGGTGCCGCCGCCGATCAAGCCGCCCCAGGTCCGCATGCCGATGAGCGGCCCCAGCCCGGACTGCTTGAAGTAGAAGGGGAAGCAATCGCCGCCCGAGCCGCTCCAGCCGTTGATGAGCATCGCCTTGGGGCCGAGTTGGGTGACCGGCGGCGTCATCCAGTCCTTGCCGTCGCGCACCGCCCAGTAATTGCGCAGGGGACGATCCAGCAGCTCGATGAAACGGTCGGGTATTTGGCCGCCGCTGTTGAAGCGCTCGTCAATGACCAGTCCCGGTTTGGTGACCTGGGCGCGCCACATCCGCACCAGCT
>CAWFOJ010000107.1:0-13091 GCA_963816585.1 uncultured Holophagaceae bacterium
TGGCCAATGCCGCCCTCAACATCGCCACCATCAGGGCGCGCCGAGCCGCCCGGGGGGAGATGCGCTCATGACCGTCGAACTGGACACCGAGCCCCCCGCCAGCGTGCTGGAGAGCCTGCGCTGCCTGCCCCAGATCCAGCAGGTCCGGTTCATCCCCAGCCTGGATTTCGGAGGTTGAATGGATACCCCGTCCCGCCGTCGTGAAGGCACCCTGGAAGCCTACCGGGTCCAGGCCATCGAGGCCGGAATCCCCCTGTCGGAAGTCTTCATCCGCCTGGAAGCCCAGCTCACCGGCCGCCCGGAGCCCCAGGTCCTGGCCCAGATGCGGGACCGGGTGCGGGTGATGCGCCAGGCCATGGAACGGGGGCTGGCCGCGCCCCAGGTCTCCCGCAGCGGCCTGGTCCAGGGCGGGGCGGCGCGCATGCACCGGTGGCTGGGCCAGGGCGGGTCCCTCCTCGGGCCGTCCTTCTCGCGCATGATCGCGGCGGCGCTGGCGGTGGCGGAGGTGAACGCATGCATGGGGCGGGTGGTGGCGGCGCCCACCGCCGGGGCCTGCGGCGTGCTGCCGGCGGCCATCCTCACCGTGGCCGACGGCAGGAGCGCGGATGAAGAGGCGGTGCTGCGCGCCTTCTTCACCGCCGGAGGCATCGGCCTGGTGATCGAGAAGCTGGCCACCCTGTCCGGGGCCGGCGGGGGCTGCCAGGCCGAGGTGGGCTCAGCCTCGGCCATGGCCGCCGGCGCCCTGGTGGAGCTCCTCGGCGGCACGCCCGCCCAGGTGGACCACGCGGTGGCCTTCGCCCTGGCCAACCTCCTTGGGCTCATCTGCGACCCGGTCGAGGGCTTGGTGGAGGTCCCCTGCGTGCAGCGCAACGTCATGGGGGCGGTGAACGCCGCCGCCTGCGCCGAGATGGCCTTGTCGGGCATGGAGAACATCTTCGGGGCCGACGCGGTGATCGAGACCATGGGCAAGGTGGGCCGGCGCCTGCCGGAGGAGTTCCGGGAAACCGCCCGGGGCGGCCTGGCCACGGCGCCCAGGAAAACCTGAGACCGGTTCTCGGGCCTGTGACCATCGTCACGGCACGTTCCGCGCACCTGCCATCCTGATCCTTTGCAACCTGCGCCAGCACTCGATTCCCGGGCATGCCCGGGGTCCGGCTTTACAGGTTGACAACCTTGCCAACTATATAGGTGCAACGTACGATTCATAAACATTCGCGCCAGGGGGCAATGACGATGAGCGACCAGGTCTCGGAACGCAAGGGCAAAGGCACGGTCTTCGTGAAGAAGGAAGTGTGCAAGGGCTGCTCGGTACTGCATCGATTTCTGCCCGACTCACGCGCTGGAGTTCTCCCACGAGTTCAATGCCAAGGGGTACCACGTCCCGGTCCTGGCGCGGCCCGAGGACTGCACCGGCTGCGACAACTGCGGGCTGTACTGCCCCGATTTCGCCATCTACGGCGTGAGATGGAAGGACATCGACGAGAAGCGCAAGAAGGCGTAGTCATATTCGTGCCCAGCCGCACCCGAAGAATGGAGGAGACCTTGCAAGCGGATCCCAGAGGAGTCCTGACCGGTGTGCACTTCATCGACGGCGACCACGCCGCCTGTGAAGGCGCCCTCGCAGCCGGGTGCCGGTTCGTGGCCGGCTACCCCATCACCCCCTCCACCGAGATCGTGGAGCGCTTCGCCTCCCGCATTCCCACCGTGGGCGGGATCTTCATCCAGATGGAGGACGAGCTCGCCGCCAGCATCGCCATCCAGGGCGCGGCCTGGGGCGGCAAGAAGGTGCTGAACGTCACCAGCGGCCCGGGGCTGTCCCTGATGATGGAGCACCTGGGCTACGCCTTCATCACCGAGACTCCCTGCGTGTGGGTGGACGTGCAGCGCGGAGGCCCTTCCACCGGGCTTCCCACCGGGCCGGCCCAGGCCGACATGATGCAGGTCAAGTGGGGTTCCCACGGCGACTTCGAGGTGATCGCCCTGGCCCCCAACTCCCCCCAGGAGTGCTTCGACCTGGCCATCCGGGCCTTCAACCTCACCGAGACCTGGCGGGTGCCGGTGTTCCTCATGATGGACGAGGTGGTGGGCCACATGACCGAACGGGTGGACATCCCGCCCGCTGCGGAGATCGAGGTGGTGGAGCGCAAGTGGACCCGGAAGCGCCCAGGCGAGTACCAGGCCTACGCCACCACCCCCGAAGACCCGGTGCCCGAGATGATCAAGGCGGGGGACGGCTACCGGGTGCACATCACCGGCCTCACCCACGACGAGCGCGGCTACCCGAACCTCACCCCGGCCACCCAGGACAGGATGGTCAAGCGCCTGGTGAACAAGATCCGCCTGAACGCCGACAAGATCGTGGACGTGCGCGAGGACGGGGTGGAAGGCGCCGACGTGGTGGTGGTCTCGTTCGGCATCACCTCCCGGGTGGCCATGGCCGCCATCGACCAGGCCCGGGCCAAGGGCGCGAAGGTGGGCTCGGCCCGCCTGGTGATCACCTGGCCCTTCCCGGCCAGGAGGATCAAGGAGATCGCCAGGCACGCGAAGGCCATCATCGTGCCCGAGATGAACATGGGCCAGATGGCCCTGGAGGTGGAGCGGGCGGTGGCCGGCGCCACCAGGGTCATCTCCCTGCCCCACGCCGGGGGAACGGTGCACGAGGTCGAGACCATCCTCAATGCGATCATGGAGGCCGCGCGATGAGCCAGGAACTGGACGCCCCGCTGGAACTCGAGTACGGGACGGAGAACGCGGTGCTGCCGTTCCTGCGCCAGGACCGGATCCCGCACATCTGGTGCCCCGGCTGCGGCATCGGCACCACCGTCAACTGCTTCTGCCGGGCCCTCTCCGATTCGGGCCTGGACCTGGACAAGGTGGCCATCGTCTCGGGCATCGGCTGCACCGGCCGCACCGCCGGCTACCTCAACCTGGACAGCTTCCACACCACCCACGGCCGGGCCATCCCCTTCGCCACCGGCCTCAAGCTGGCCAATCCCGACCTGAAGGTGGTGGTCTACTCCGGCGACGGCGACCTGTCGGCCATCGGCGGCAACCACCTGATGCACGCCGCCCGCCGCAACATGGACCTGATGGTGGTGTGCGTGAACAACTACACCTACGGCATGACCGGCGGCCAGGTGGCCCCCACCACCCCCATCGGCCCGACCCAGACCACCATGCCCTTCGGCAACTTCGAGAGCCCCTTCAACCTGCCGTTCCTGGCCGACGCCTGCGGCGCCGTCTACGTGGCCCGCTGGACCATCTACCACGTGCGCCAGCTGGCCAAGGCCATGCGCGAGGGCCTGCAGAAGAAGGGCTTCGTCTTCATCGAGGCGCTCTCCCCCTGCCCCACCCTCTATTCCCGGCGCAACCGCCTGGGCGACGGCGTGGACCAGGTGAAGTACTACAAGGAGCGCTCCACCATCAAGAACGGCGCCGACACCAAGGAAGTGGGGCTGGGATTCCAGGGCGACATCATCGTGGGCAAGTTCGTGGACCGGGAACGGCCCACCTGGCTGGATTCCATGAACAGCCACTTCACCAAGGTCCTGGGCGACCGGTTCCAGACTTACGGAGCTCCCAATGGCAAAGACTGAAATCCGCGTCGGCGGCCTGGGCGGCCAGGGCGTCATCCTCTGCGGCTCCATCATCGGCAAGGCCGCGGCCATCTACGGCGGCAAGCACGCCACCCTGATCCAGGCGTTCGGGCCCGAGGCCCGGGGCAGCGCGTGCAGCGCCCAGGTGATGGTGTCCGACGACGTGATCGGCTACCCCTACGTCAAGGAGCCCGACATCCTGGTGCTCATGTCCCAGGACGCCTTCACCCAGTTCATCCCCAAGCTCAAGCCCGGAGGGATGGTCCTGTACGAGAACGAGCTGGTCGACCCGGACGGCCACCTGCCCCCGGGGGCCAGGGCGGTGGGCGTCCCCGCCACCCGGTTCGCCGAGGAACTGGGCCGGCGTCTGGTGCTGAACATCGTCATGGTGGGCTTCTTTGCCGGGGTCACCGGGCTGGTCCCCATCGAGGCCGTCGAGAAGGCGGTGCAGGATTCCGTGCCCAAAGGCACCGAAGATCTGAACATGAAGGCCTTGAGGAAGGGGTATGATTATGGCCGTCAACAAGCGACTCTGAACAACTAGGAGTTACCGATGGCTCTTGATAGCTTTCCGGTGAGCGTCACGATGCGTGACGGCACCCTTGTCTCCATCACGCCCCTGCAGCCCGCCTGCACCAACGCGCTGCTGGCCTTCTACCGGCACCTGCCGGAGGAGGACCGGCGGGTCCTGAGGGACGATGTCACCACCAGCGACTGGGCTGAGGGGTTCATGCGCAAGGTGGAAGCCAAGGAAGTGGTCTCCCTGGTCGCCAAGACCGGGGGCAAGGTGGTGGGGGAGGCCTCCCTGTACCGCACCCTGCGCGGCTGGACCCGGCACGTGGGCGAGATCCGCGTGACCGTGGCGGCGCCGTACCGCCGCAAGGGCCTGGCCACCCACCTTTGCTCCGCCCTGGTGAAGATCGCCACCGACCTGGGCATCGAGAAGATCATCGTCCAGGTGGTGGACAACCAGGTGGGCGCCCGCCGCATCTTCGAAAAACTGGGCTTCCACAAGGAAGCGGTCCTGGCCCACCACGTCATGGACATCGCCGGCATGAAGCGGGACCTGATCGTCCTGGCCAACGACGTGTCCCAGATCTGGGCCGCCATGGAGGCGGCGAACCAGGACTACGCCCCCCACCTGGGCTGAGCTCGGCCCTGGTGCTGCCGGGGCGCCCGTGTCCCGGTCGGCGGCAGGTCCGCCGTCCGGGTCCCCGGGCGCCGCGCCGCCCCACCGTTGCTCGGCTTCGTCAGGCCGCGCTGCGCGCGGTCTGACGAAGCGCTCGCTGGCTCGTCGGGGCGGACCAGAGATGGCAGGTATGGGTGACTTCGGGGCGGACTGGGGGAATCGCTTCCGCAAACTTCAAAGGTCCTTCGATCCCAGCTAGGCCAAGCCGATTCGCCAGGCCCGGTCAGCCGGCAAGGCGCCTTCAAACGGACTCTCAAAGCACCGATTCCCAAGTCCGATGCGGCTCGACGGCCGGTGGCCGCGAATCGGATGCCCCAGCCAGCCTACATCCCGCAAGGCATCGGCGCGCGGCGGTTGGCCAGGATCGCCAGGGAGCCGGCGGCCACGGCCCCCAGGGCCGCCAGGAGGTAGGCCACCGCCAGGTGCAGGTTGGCCAGGCCCCAGCAGGCGATCACGAAGAAGGTCATGAACGCCACCGAACCCACCGCATTGCCCCGCACCACCTGGGCCGCGGCCCGGCCGCCCTGGTGGCGGTGGGTGAACGCCGCCAGCACCACCCCGTAGATGGGGAACGGGGCGATCAGCCCGCTCAGGCGCGGCCCCAGTTCCTGGGCGGTGGCGGTGAGGGCCAGGACGAAGGCGGTGGCCACCACCATGCGCGCGGGCAGGTCCCAGCGGGGCGGGGCGACCGGAGCGGCCGGGACCTCCTGGCGGGGGAGAGTCCGGGTCACCACCAGGATCATGGCCGCCAGCAGCAGGCTGGCGGAGAGGATGCTCCAGGGGAAGGCGTCCAGAAGCACGGTGCCCAGGCAGAACGCCAGCAGCGACACCGAAGCGCAGACCGTCCAGGGCCGGCGCCGGGCGGCGAGCCCGTAGACGAGGTAGAACACGCAGGCGGAACCCTGGCCCGCCACGTTGGCGGCCCCGGCCCGCACCGCGAAGGCCGGCCCGTACTGCAGGGCCAGGAACACGGAGATGGGCCCGGAGGTGAGGGGAATGCCCATGAGCATCCCGCTCACCGCCGGGCCCCAGCGCCGTCCCGCCAACGTCACCCCGCCGATGAAGAGGGGGGTCATGATCAGCTTGAAAAGCAGGATGGCCACCGGCGGGTCTCCTGAAGGCAGCGGAAAGGCCGGCCGGAAGGGACAACCCGCTTCCGGCCGGCCTGGTCGGGCGAGGACGGTTCCAGTCTACTCCGGCCGGGGCAGGTTCAGGCTCCCGCCTTGCGCAGGGCCGCGTCCGCCAGGCGCCCCAGGTCCGAGCTGCCCTGGGCGTTGGCCAGGGACTTGGCCAGGGCCTCGAGCACCGCCTCCAGGGCGTGGGGCGGCAGGTGCTCCAGCAGGTCCGCGGCGGCGGCCACCGCCAGGACCTGCTGGCTGTGGTTGAACCCCGGGTCGTTGGCGGCGGCGGCCTCCGCCAGGGCCTTGAGCACCGGCCCGGGCCCGTCCCGGCCCAGCAGCTCCCGGGCCAGGGCCATGGCCGCCAGGGGTTCCCCGTCCAGGACCGCATCCAGCAGCCCCGCGCCCAGGTCCTGGGGCCAGCTGGGCGGGGGGACCGGGCGGGGGCGTTCCTCCGCCTCGCCGGTGGGGAAGAGGTTCACCAGGGCCGCCGCCTGCACCCAGGAGGCGGGAGCGGTGGCGCCGGATTCCCGGGTGCGCCCGGCCAGAGCCGCCAGGTACAGGAAATTCCACGAGGTCTTGCCCTCCAGGTCCCGGCGGGCGTCCAGCTGCTTCTCGGCCGCGGCCAGGGCCAGCGCCGCCAGCAGGTCGCCGCTGGCGCCCCCGGCCTTCACCCGGGCCGAGAACCGGTCCAGCAGGTCCACCAGGCCCGCATCGCAGACCTCCCGGGCCAGGGCCAGGTGCGCCCCGGGCTCCAGGACCGGGGCCCCGGCGGGCACCGGAGCGGCCTCCCCCAGCCGGTGGCAGGCCCGGTCGTGCCAGAAGGTGTCGAAGGGCTCCGAGGCGCATTGCCACGCCGCCAGGCCCAGCAGCACCCGCCCGGCCTCCTGGGACTCCCCCAGGGTCCGGAACAGGTCGCCCAGGGACCGCGCCAGTACCGGCTTGTGTCCCACATTGGCCATGTCCGGCTCGACGGCGCTCTCCAGCTGGAGGAACTGCTCCCGCTTGACCGCCGGCACCGCCCGGGCCTCGCCCCAGGCGATGGCCGGACGGTGCTGGGCCAGGGCCAGGCGCAGGTTGTCCCAGCTGCCGGAGCCCCGGCCGATGGCGCCCAGCCGGCGGGAAGCCGGGCTGCGGCTTTCCAGGGCGAAGGCGTGGGCCTGGGTGGCCAGGAGCCTCAGGAAGCTGCCTGCCTCCAGCAGGGGGCGCAGCCGGAACACCGCCCACAGGCCCAGGAGGCCATGGGGCACGTGGGGCAGGTAGGCCGCCCAGTCCACCGCCGGGGTGAGGCGCAGCACCGCTTCCAGGGCCGCCGCCCGGGGCCCTCCGGGCCCGGTTCCCACGGCGGCGAAGCTCCGGAAGAAGTCTCCGGTGGGGTGTTCCAGTTCGCCGAGCCAGCCGCCGCCCCCGGGTCCGGCCATGGAGCCTCCTTTCGGGACCCCAATCTTACAAGGGAATGCCCCAGGTTTCGCACACGATCCGGCTCCAGTGGTGGTCCCAGGCCCGGCGCCAGACCAGGGTCCCCTCCTCCAGGCGGGACTCGGCCAGGCGGGCCGCCAGCTGGTCCCGCAGGGCTCCCTCGCCCACCCCCAGGCGCCCCTCCGCCTGGGCCACCAGTTCCCGGAAAGCCTTGCGTTCCTCATCATAATGGTCCAGGAAGCCGGGGGCGTCCGGGGCCGGGGCCGAGGCCTGGAGGCGCTTCCAGTCGGCGAACAGGGCCCGGGCCCGCAGGTCCGAGCGCAGGGGTTCCTTGACCGCGTCCCATCCGGCGCCCGCCCCGGGGGCGCCGGCCCGCTCCAGGGCCGAGCGCAGCTTGGCGGCCCGGGCCACGTCCTTGGCCAGGTGGCTGAGGGCCACGAAGGCGCGCCCTTTGGCCCGCTTCTCCCGCCGGGCGAAATAGGACTCCATGGCGGTGACGACGGCGTCGGCGGGGATCCCCTCCTCCGCCCAGGCCTTGAGCTGCAGGAAGTCTTCCCGGCTCATGAAGGCCGAGCGCCCATGCAGGTGGAAGGCCCATTCCGCCTCCATCCAGTCCAGCTCTTCCCGGGTGTAGGCCCTGGCGGCGGTCACGCGCGCGGATCCCGTGGTTTCATGGCACCTCCCCCCGCTCTGGATTCTAACGCCTCGCGGTAGACTGGGTTCAGGGAGCGCACGGTGCCGATCCGCGAACAGATTCGATACAAGAGCCGGAAGGAGATGGATAAATTGCGGGAGGCCGGGCGCCTGGCCGCCAATGCCCTGCGGGTGGCGGCCCGGGCCGCCAAGCCGGGCGTCTCACTCCTGGAGCTCGACCGCCTGGCGGAAGCCTACATCCGCAAGCAGGGCGGCGTGCCCAACTTCAAGGGCTACCACGGCTTCCCCGCCACCCTGTGCACCTCCGTGAACGACCGGGTGGTGCACGGCATCCCCGACGGCTACGTGCTGCGGGAGGGGGACATCATCGCCATCGACTGCGGCGCCAAGCTGGACGGCTACCACGGCGACACCTGCCTCACCGTGGGGGTGGGCAAGGTGAGCGAAACGGCCAAGGTGCTCCTGCAGTCCACCCAGCTGGCCATGTTCCTGGGCATCGACTACTGCCGCCAGGGCTACCGCCTGGGCGACATGGCCACCGCCGTGCAGACCTTCGCCGAGGAGCGGGGCTACAGCGTGGTGCGGGAGTACATCGGCCACGGCATCGGCCGGGACCTGCACGAGGACCCCCAGGTGGTCTACGCCGACGTGCGCCCCGGCACCGGCTTCCGCATGGAAGTGGGCATGACCATCACCATCGAGCCCATCTTCAACACCGGTTCCCACCGCTGCCTGGTGGAGCCGGACGGCTGGACCGTGCGCACCGCCGACGGCTCCCTCAGCGCCCAGTTCGAGCACGCGGTGGCCATCACCAAGGACGGCCCGTGGATCCTCAGCATGCCCGACCCGGAATTCGAGCTGGAGGACGGTCTTTGACCTGCTTTCATGGAGGTGCTCCCGCCGTGCTGACGCTCCGGGCCCCCGCCAAGCTCAACCGCTTCCTGGCCGTGCTGGGCCGGCGCCCGGACGGCTACCATGACCTGGAGCTGGTCACCACGGTGCTGGACGGGGTGCCGGAGCTCACCGACACCCTGGAGGCGGAACCGGCCCAGGGCCTCACCCTGGAGCTGGAAGGGCCGGACGCCGCTGGCCTGGCGGCGGACGAGCGCAACCTGGTGGTCAAGGCCTGGCGGCTCCTGGAAGGGGAAGCGGGGCGCCCCCTGCCGGCCCGGATCCGCCTGCGCAAGCGCATCCCCCACGGCGCCGGGCTGGGCGGGGGCTCCAGCGACGCCGCCGCGGCCCTGAGGCTGGGCGACGCCCTGTTCCGCCTGGGCCTGCCCGGGTCCCGGCTGCTGGAGCTGGGCGCCCGCCTGGGCAGCGACGTGCCCCTGTTCCTGGTGGGCGGCACCGTGCTGGGCCTGGACCGGGGCGAGCGGGTCTTCCCCCTGCGCCCCATCCCCCTGGAGCCCATCCTGGTGGTCCATCCCGGCCTGTACGTGGCCACCGCCAGCGTCTACCAGTCCATCGCCCGGGTGGGCTACCCGGTCCCGGTCCCCTGCGCCAGCCTCGGCGAGGGCCAGGTCCCGGACTGGCGCAACGACCTGACCGGCGCCGCCATCTGGGCCTGCCCGGACCTGGCCCAGGTGCGCGCGGCCCTGGCCGAGAGCGGCGGGGAACCGCTGCTGTGCGGTTCCGGCAGCTGCTGGGCGGCTCGCTACCGCGACGCGGCGGAACGGGACGCGGCCCGGGAGCGCCTGGGCGCGGCCCATCCCGGATGGCGCTCCTGGGCGGCGGGAGCATGACGGACGCCGGCCCGGCCCTGCGGGTGCGCGGCATCCGCAAGGCCTATCCCAAGGTGGTGGCGGTGGACGGCCTGGACCTGGACGTGGAGCGGGGCGAGGTGTTCGGCTTGCTGGGCCCCAACGGCGCCGGCAAGACCACCACCCTGGAGATGATCGAGGGGCTGACGCCCGCGGACGCGGGCCTGATCCAGGTGCTGGGCCTGGACTGGAGGCACCACGGGCGCGCCATCCGCGCCCGCATCGGGGTGCAGCTGCAGAGCACCAGCCTGTTCAACAAGATCACCCCCCGGGAAGCCCTGACCCTGTACGGCAGCTACTACCCGCGGCGCCGGAGCGCCGTGGAACTCCTGGAGCTGGTCCAGCTCCAGGACAAGGCCGACGCCTACCACGTCACCCTCTCGGGCGGCCAGATGCAGCGCCTGGCCCTGGCCCTGGCCCTGGTGAACGACCCGGAGCTGGTGTTCCTGGACGAGCCCACCACCGGGCTGGATCCCCAGGCCCGGCGCGGGCTGTGGGACGTGGTGCGGCACATCAAGGCCGAAGGGCGCACGGTGATCCTCACCACCCACTACATGGACGAGGCGGAAGTGCTGTGCGACCGCCTGGCCATCATGGACCATGGACGCCTGCTCACCCAGGGCACCCCCATGGGCCTGGTCCGCGAGCTGGCCATCCCGAGCGTGGTGGAGCTGACCTTCGAGACCGCCGCCCCGGACCCGGCCGCCTTCCAGGCGCGCCTGGGCCTGGCGGTGGCCGGGCGCAGCGACGTCTGGGAGATTCCCACCCACGACCCCAAGACCCTGCTGCCCCGGCTCCTGGAGGCGACCGAAAGCCTGCGGGTGCCCTACCGCCAGATCCACGTGCGCCGGGCCACCCTGGAGGACGTCTTCCTGCAGCTCACCGGCCGCAGCCTGAGGGATTGAACCGTGCTGCTCCTGCGCCAGTACCTGATGGAATGCAGGCTCTACAGCCGGGACCGGGTGGCCCTGTTCTGGAACTTCGCCTTTCCCATGCTCATGCTGATGGGCTTCGGCACCATCTTCAGGTCCGGGCTCGATGCCGGCGGCGACCGTGGTGGTCACCTCCGCCGCCGCGGGCTCCCAGGCGGGGCGGGACCTGCTGGCGGCCCTGGAGCGCGGCCCGGTGAAGGTGCTGCGAGCTGGACGCCCCAGGAGGCGGATGCCCGCTGGCAGCAGGGCGAGACCACCGCCCAGCTGGAGCCGGACGGTGCGGGGCTGGCCCTGAAGGTGAACACCTACCTGGCGGCCCAGGGGCAGATGCCGCGCCCATGCCGTGCAGGAGGCCAACCTGGCGGTGCAGATCCGCCGGGACGGCCACGAGCCCCGGCTCGTGCCGGTGCGATGGAAAGCCCGGGGCACGCCCATTCGGGCAACTACGCGGCCTTCCTCCTGCCGGGCTGCTGGGGCTCAACCTCATGAGCATGGGCCTGTTCGGCGTGGGCATGGTGAACGTCTCCTACCGGGAGAAAGGCAAGTTCCGACGCCTGGCGGTGACCCCGCTGCCCAAGTGGATCTTCCTGATGGGGCAGGTGCTGCACCGGCTCACGGTGACCCTGGTCCAGTCGGCCCTGATGCTGGCCCTGGGCTGGCTGGTCTTCGGCATCCGCAACCAGGGCTCGTACGCCCTCCTGGGAGGGGTGATGGCGCTGGGCACGGCCTGTTTCATGGCCATGGGCTTCGCCCTCGCCAGCTTCGCCCAGACCACCGAAGGCTACGCCGCCGTCTCCAACGCGGCGTTCTTCCCCATGATGTTCCTTTCCGGGGTCTACTTCACCCTGGACGCGGCGCCCCGGTGGATGCAGCAGGCGGTGGTGGCGCTGCCCCTGTCCCCCTTCCTCAAGGCCATGCGGGCCGTGTTCAACGACGGCGCCGGCTTGTCGGGACACTGGGCCGGGCTGGCGGCCGTGGCGGCCTGGACCGCCGCCAGCTTCCTGGTGGCCGTGAAGCGCTTCAAATGGGCCTGACGACCGAGTGACTTTGGCCGGAGCCTGGGTTAGGGTGGAGCCATCCCCATGGCGGAACGGTCGCACCCCACCTCGGCGTTCTCCGGCTGGTTCCTCCGGCCCATCCTGGCTGTCGGCTGCTGGGCGCTCCTGGCGCTCCTGACCGGCTGCGCCCGGCACCCGGCCGCCGTGCCCCAGGCGCCGCCCCTGGTCCAGGCCCTGCCCCGCATGGGCTACACCATCCAGGCCGGTGCCTTCGCCCAGCCGGAGAACGCCTACCGCCTGGCCGAATCCCTCCGGGCCCGGGGGTTGGACGCGGTATTCTTCGCCGCCCCGGCACAGGCCTCGGAGCAGAAGCTGTACCGGGTGCGGTTCGGCGACTTCCCCACCCGGGACGCGGCCATGGCCCGGGCCGTGGCCCTGCGCGACGCCGGCGTGATCCAGCACTTCATCGTCGTCTCCCCCCAGGAACCGCCCCTGCTCCGGGCCCGGCCCGAGGACGAGGACGGCCTGCGCGCCAACCTGGTGGAGACGGCATCCAACTACCTGGGCGTGCCGTACCTGTGGGGCGGCACCAGCGAGGCGGGATTCGACTGCAGCGGCCTGGCCATGGCCGTCTACCAGCTCAACGGCCTCAAGCTGCCCCGCTCCTCCCGGGAACAGTATGCCCAGGGCACCCCCGTGACCCTGGAGGAGGCCCGCCAGGGGGACCTGCTGTTCTTCGCCACCGGCAGGAGCGGCGCCGTGTCCCACGTGGGCATCTACGTGGGCGGCGGCAGCTTCATCCACGCCCCCAAGCACGGGCGGAGCATCAGCAGGGAGAAGCTGGCCGGCTATTACCGGGAGCGGCTGGTGGGGGCGCGAACCTATATTTAGGGACCGGAGGGCACCATGGAGATCACCAGGATCCACGTACACCAGACCGGCCTGCCCCTGCGGGAAGGGCGCTACAACTGGTCCGGAGGCAACTCCGTGCAGGTGTTCGACGCCACCGTGGTGGCGGTGGAGACGGACGCGGGGATCACCGGCTACGGCGAGTCCACCCCGCTTGGGCCGGCCTATAGCGGCGCAGATGATTAGGTTGGCGGATGAGTCCGTCGCCAAGAAGCTGCACGCGCATAAAGAAAAATTAGCGCGGGGCGTGGAAGAGAAGTGGAAGAAGTTAAAAGAAGGCAGAAGTTGAGAGCAGAGAATAATGAGGAGGTGGGCTTCAGAGTAGCCTGATTACATAATGCCCGTGAAGCGAATCGTGTTCGTTCTTGTTCTTTGGGTCTCGCTGGTGCCGATGGCGTGGGTCGGGGTGCAGGACCTTCCGGCGTTCCCACTCTGTACTGTCCCCTCCCATTGTTGACGATAATGCCCAGCCTCTTGCTTTCGCGGTGGCACCTGCAATTCGAGGCAGTTGTAATT
>CAWFOJ010000108.1:0-8397 GCA_963816585.1 uncultured Holophagaceae bacterium
CCGGGCGCCGGGACGCCGCCTGGGTGCTGCTGGCGGTCATGGTCCTGCTCACCGCCCTGGGGCTGGCCGGGCTGCACCTGGCGGAACAGGCCAGGCCCGCGACCCTGAAGGCCGCCGTGGTGCAGGGGGTCGACCTGGAGGGCAAGGAAGTGCGCTTCGGCATGGCCCAGACCGTCCTGGCCGGGGTGGTCACCAGCAACGGCGCCTGCGGTTCCAGCGTGGCCCAGCCCGAGTCCTTGAGCCCCCTGGGCGGTGGCGTGCTGCTGGCCGACATGCTCCTGGGGGAGGTGGCTTTCGGCGGCATCGGCACCGGCCTTGTGGGCCTGCTCATGGTGGCGGTGGTGGCGGTGTTCCTGGCCGGCCTCATGATCGGGCGGACCCCGGAATACCTGGGCAAGGCCTTCGGGGTGCACGAAGTGCGCCTGGCGGTGCTGCACGCCCTGGTGATCCCGGCGGTGGTGCTGGTCCTGGGCGCCCTGGCCCTCCTGCTGCCCCCGGGCCGGGCCGCCCTGAGCGCCAACCCCGCGCCCCAGCGGCTCACCGAAGCGGTCTTCGCCTACGCCTCCTGCGTCACCAACAACGGCCAGGCCATGGGCGGACTTTCCGCCAACACCCCGTTCTGGAACCTGACCACGGCCGTGGCCATGCTGGCGGGCCGGTTCGTCACCGGGATCCTGGCCCTGGCCCTGGCCGGCACCCTGTCCAGGCAGGGCCGCCGCCCCGCGGGGCCGGGTTCCATGCCCGCCGGCTCAGCCCTGTTCGGCGCGCTCCTGCTGGGCACGGTGGTGATCGTCGCCGGGCTGAGTTTCGTGCCGGTCCTGGTGCTGGGACCGGTGGCCGGGCACCTGACCCTGCCCTGGTGAGAGGGACTTGGTTTTTTCAGATAATTGGATGAGCATTAACGAGTTTTTAACGAGTAAGGGCCCCTTTCTAACGCCGTCTTGATATCCATGAAATAAATTTGGGTTGATGAGCTTTGTATTGAGTTGCCCTTCGGCCCATCCGAAGGAGGAGCCAACCATGAGTCTGTCCGCGTGGATGATCTCAATGTTCCTGCTTGGCCTCGGAGCCCTGGGGCTCTGCGGTCTGTTCCTGAAAGCCTGCCAGAAGATCTGAACAGGAGCGCCGAAAATGATGATTTTTTGCACTTTGGCCATCGTGGCCGCGCTGTTCGTCTACCTATTCTTCGCCCTGATCCGGCCCGAGTGGTTCTGAACCGGCCGAGAGGCGACGCCGAACCGGCAAAAGGAGCATAAATGATGTTTGCCCACACTTGGCTGCTTCCCATCGGGCTGCTCGCGGCGGCGACCCTCATGGCCTTCCCCCTGAGCCGCTACTTCGCCTGGATCATGGACGGGAAATACCGGCCCCTGCCGGTCCTGGGCTGGGTCGAAGGAAAGCTGGACAGCGGCGGCAGGACTGGAAGCAGTACACCGGGGCCCTGCTGCTGTTCAACGCCGTCCTGTTCGTCATCGGCTACCTGGTGCTGGCGCTGCAGCCGTGGCTGCCCCTGAACGGCGACCGCAAGGGGCTGATGTTCCCCTCCACCATCTTCAACAGCGTCATCTCCTTCATCACCAACACCAACCTGCAGCACTACGCGGGCGACGTGCAGCTGTCCAACTTCAGCCAGATCTTCTTCTGCATCTACAACATGTTCCTGTCCGCCTCGGTGGGCTTCTGCGCCCTGGTGGCGATCATCCGGGCGTTCCGGGGAGAGAGCAAGCTCGGCAACTACTTCGTGGACATGTGGCGGGTGGTGGTCTACCTGTTCATCCCCTTCGCCGTGGTGTTCGGCCTCGTCTTCCTGCAGCAGGGCAGCCCCATGACCTTGAAGGATTCGGTCACGGTGGCCACCCTCGAGCCGGGCGCCATGGGCACCACCGACAAGGGCGAGGCCAAGCCCCAGACCATCGTGGTGGGCCCCGTGGCGGCCCTGGAGTCCATCAAGATGCTGGGCACCAACGGGGGCGGCTTCTTCGGCATGAACTCGGCCCACCCGTTCGAGAACCCCACCGGCTTCTCCAACTTCTTCGACACCCTGGCCATGATGCTGTTCCCGTTCGCCCTGGTGCTGATGTACGGGCGCATGCTCAAGCGCTTCCGCCACGGCCTGGTGGTGTTCGGGGTGATGCTACTGATGATGGCCGGGACCATCGTCTGGTCGGTGTACTACGACACCCTCAAGCCCAACCCCGGCCTCACCGCCCACCCCCAGGCCCGGGCCTACCAGCTGCCCACCTCCAAGGGCCCGGTGGCGGTGAGCCTGCCGGCGGTGGCCGGGCTGCCGGTGGACCAGCACCTGGGCAACCTGGAAGGCAAGGAACTGCGCTTCGGCACCTCCGCCGGCGCCGCATTCGACGCCATCACCACCGACGTCACCTGCGGGGCGGTGAACGCCGAGGAGGACAGCCTCAACCCGTCGGCGAGCGTGTCCCCCATGGTGGGCATGTGGCTGAACTGCATCTTCGGCGGCAAGGGCGTGGGCATGATCAACATGCTGCTGTTCGTCATCCTGGGCATCTTCATCGCCGGGATGATGGTGGGGCGCACCCCCGAGTACCTGGGCTACAAGATCGGCGCCCGGGAAATGAAGCTGTGCGGTCCTGGCCATCCTGGTGCACCCGCTGATGATCCTCATGCCCACCGGGCTGTTCGCCGCCACCAGCTGGGGCCTCAAGGCCGTCAGCAACCCCGGCGCCCACGGCTTCTCCCAGATGCTCTACCAGTTCTCCTCCGCCTCGGCCAACAACGGCTCGGCCTTCGACGGGCTGGGGGTGACCTACGGTTTCGCCCACGGCCTGGCCCCGGTGCTCAACGCCATCCCCTGGGACATCGCCGCCGGCCTGGTGATGCTGTTCAGCCGCTTCCTGCCCATCGTCGCGCCCATCGCCATGGCCGCCTACCTGGCGCCAAGAAGCCGAGCCCGGCCGGCCTGGGCACCCTGCGCGACGACACCGCCACCTTCGGCGTCCTGGTGCTGGGCACGGTGCTGATCGTCGGCGCCCTCCTGTTCCTGCCGGTGGCCGTGCTGGGCCCGGTGGCGGAGCACCTGGGCCCGTTCCCCTTCGGCGGCTGACGCGTGCTGATGTCCCTGAACGAGTACTCCCTAGGAGCTGACATGACAATGCATTGAAATGCCCCCCAGCCACCACGCCGGAACCGCGCCCGCAGCCGCAGCGCCCGCGCCACGGCCGGCCAAGGCGCAGCGCCCTGCTGGACCGGGAGACGGCGCTGCCCGCGCTGAAGCAGGCCTTCATGATGCTGCGGCCGGACCTGCAGTGGAACAACCCGGTGATGTTCGTGGTGGAGGTGGGCGCCTTCCTGACCCTGCGGCTACATCATCGCAGATGGCCCTGGGCAGGGCCGACAGCCTGGTGCCCATCACCTACTTCATCGCCCTGGACGCCTGGCTGTTCCTGACCGTGCTGTTCGCCAACTTCGCCACCGCCCTGGCCGAGGCCCGGGGCAAGGCCCGGGCCGACTCCCTGCGCCAGGACCCGCCAGCGACACCGTGGCCTGGCGCAAGACCGCGGCACGGCGACCCTGGAGCAGGTGTCCGGCCGTCACGCTCCGCCCGGGCGACCGGGTGGTGGTGGAGGCCGGGCAGATGATCCCCGGCGACGGCGAGATGATCGGAGGGCGTCGCCGCGGTGAACGAGGCCGCCATCACCGGCGAGTCGGCCCCGGTGATCCGGGCCGCCGGCGGCGACCGCTCCGGGGTCACCGGGGGCACCCTGGTGCTCTCGGACCGGATCGAGGTGAAGATCACCAGCGAGCCGGGCCAGTCGTTCCTGGACCGCATGATCGCCCTGGTGGAGGGCGCCATCCGCCAGCGCACCCCCAACGAGATCGCCCTCACCCTGCTGCTGTCGGCCCTCACCCTGGTGTTCCTGGTGGTGGTGGTGCCCCTCTGGCCCATGGCCTGGAACGCGGAGCAGTACATGACCGGCTACCTGGGCCTGTCCGAGCCCCTCAAGAGCCTGGGCACCGACGTGCCGACCCTGATCGCCCTGGTGGTGTGCCTGATTCCCACCACCATCGGCGCCCTGCTGGCGGCCATCGGCATCGCCGGCATGGACCGGGCCATGCAGGCCAACATCATCGCCAAGAGCGGCAAGGCGGTGGAGCTGTGCGGCGACATCGACGTGATCCTGCTGGACAAGACCGGCACCATCACCATCGGCGACCGCCATGCCACCAAGTTCCTGCCCGTGGCCAACCACACGGAGGCCGACGTGGCGCGCCTGGCGGCCCTGGCCTCGGTGGCCGACGAGACCCCCGAGGGCAAGAGCATCGTCGCCCTGGCCCAGTCCCGCGTGGGGGAGGGCATGGCCCTGCCCCCGGGCGCCCAGCCGGTGCCGTTCAGCGCCACCACCCGCATGAGCGGAGTGGACCTGGCCGACGGGCGCCTGCTGCGCAAGGGCGCCCCCGACGCCATCACCCAGTTCGCCAAGGTCAACGGCGGCCGGGTGCCCATGGACCTGGCCAAGGTGGTGGACGCCGAGGCGACCCGGGGCGCCACCCCGCTGGTGGTGGCCATGGGCGGGGAGGTCCTGGGGGTGGTGGTGCTGGAGGACATCCTCAAGCCCAACATGCCGGACCGCTTCAAGCGCCTGCGCCAGATGGGCCTGAAGACCGTCATGATCACCGGCGACAACCCCCTCACCGCCGCCACCATCGCCGCCCGGGCCGGCGTGGACGACTTCATCGCCCAGGCCACCCCCGAGAAGAAGATGGCCTTCATCAAGGAGCAGCAGGCCGCCGGGCACCTGGTGGCCATGACCGGGGACGGCACCAACGATGCCCCGGCCCTGGCCCAGGCGGACGTGGCCCTGGCCATGAACGCCGGCACCCAGGCGGCGAAAGAGGCCGCCAACATGGTGGACCTGGACAGCGACCCCACCAAGCTCATCGAGACCGTGGAGATCGGCAAGCAGCTCCTCATGACCCGGGGCGCCCTCACCACCTTCTCCATCGCCAACGACATGGCCAAGTACTTCGCCATCATCCCGGCCCTGTTCGCGGGCTCCCTGCCATGGCTGGCCGCCATCAACGTCATGCACCTGCATTCCCCCACCTCGGCCATCCTGTCGGCGGTGATCTTCAACGCCCTGATCATCCCCGCGCTCATCCCCATCGCCCTGAAGGGGGTCCACTACAAGCCCCTGGGCGCCGACGTCCTGCTGCGCCAGAACCTCCTGGTCTGGGGCCTGGGCGGGGTGGTGATCCCCTTCATCGGCATCAAGCTCATCGATATGGTTCTGGTCGCCTGCCATCTGACCATCTAGGAGAAATCCATGCTGCGTTATCTAGGCAAAGCCATCCTGCTGGCGGCCATCTCCGTGGTGGTCTGCTGCATCCTCTACCCCCTGGGCATGTGGGCGGTCGGGCAGACTCTGTTCCCCTTCCAGGCCAACGGCAGCCTGCTCAAGGGCCCTGACGGCCAGGTGGTGGGCTCCAGGCTCATCGCCCAGCCGTTCACCAAGGACGAGTACTTCCAGCCGCGTCCTTCGGCGGCCTCCTACGACGCCACCTCCTCCAGCTCCTCGGCCCTGGCCGCCTCCAACTACGCCCTGCGCGACCGGGTGGCCCGGGCGCTGGGGCCGATCGTGAAGTACCAACGGCGGCGCGAAGGCCGGGCAGCTCGTGGCTCCGGACGTGGAGGCGTGGTTCCAGCAGGACAAGTTCCAGGGCCAGCCCCACATCGTGGCCCAGTGGGCGGACCTGCACAATTCCCTGGCCCAGGGCTGGGTGGCCGCCGACCCGAAGAACGCCGCCTACGTGGATGCCTGGACCAAGGCCCACCCGGCCCTGGTGGCCCAGTTCGTCAAGGACAACCCGGCCACGCCCCAGCCCAAGGCCGCGGACCTGGCGGTGGTGTTCTTCAAGGACTTCTCGGCCGCCAACCCGGGCCGGTTCCCGTCGGCTGTCACCAAGCCCGGCCCCGACGGCAAGCCGGTGACGGCCCTGGAACCGGTCAAGGACGGCTCCGACATCCAGTCCATCTACTTCGACATGTGGCGCCAGGACCACCCGGACGCCGACCTGCAGGAGGTCCCGGGCGACCTGGTCACCTCCTCGGCCTCCGGCCTTGATCCCCACATCACCCTGCAGAACGCCCAGTTCCAGCTGGACCGGGTGGCGGGCAAATGGGCCGCGGACCTGAAGCGGGACCCGGGCGCGGTCCGCCAGGAGATCGAAGCGGTCCTGGAGCGCAACGCCGCGGCGCCGTGGAACGGGCTGATCGGGGAGAAGTTCGTCAACGTGCTGGAAGTGAACCTGGAGTTGCGCAAGCTGTACGGCCAGCCGTCCTGAAACAGTCGGTTCCGCGCGCCATCCGTGTTCCGGCCCCTGCGGAGCGCTGGGCCGGGACACGGATGATTGCTTGCCTCCAGGGGCCGTCGATATTTTGTAAATGCTATTATTAAATGACATGGCTATACACGACCGATTTCTTCATGTTAGGTTTACTGGCTTTGCAAAGGAGCGCGTCATGCCCAACCGTCACAACCAAGCCCTGGCCAAGACCGTGGTGCTGCCCAAAGGGGAAGCCATCGAGCGGATCGGGAAGCACCTCGCGGCCCTGTCCTCCCAGCTGGAACAGAAGAAGACCCAGATGGAGGCCGCGGTCAAGCCCGGGCGCTACGCCCTGAACTTCCAGATCAACGCCTTGAAGAAGGAGATCCACCACTGGAAGACCCAGGCTTCCCGGATCCGCCGCGAACCCCGCACGGAAGTTCCGGTCCCGGAATTCTTCGGCACATAGGAGCCTGTCCGATAGCCGCCGTTCCGCCGCCCCGTCCCCGGACGGCGCGGCGGATTCCGGGTCTTTGGCGGTTGCCTTGCCCTTCCGGCGTGGAACAATGTGCGGCGTCTGGACCAGGAAGGGAGGAACCTTATGCGCACCGACGCCCGGTGGCCTTTGGGGCAGCTGCCCACCCTCGCCGCGCCCCTGCCGGAGCTCATGGCCGCCCTGGCCATCCGGCGGGACCAGTACGGGCCCCCGGAGCGCTGCCTGCGCCTGGTGGACCTGCCCCGCCCGGCCCTGCACCCGGAGGACGCCGGGCAGGTGCTGGTGGCGGTCCTGGCCACGGGCCCCAACTTCAACACCAATTTCGCCTCCCTGGGGCTGCCGGTGCCGGTGTTCGGCAAGGGCGACCCGGCGTTCCTGCACGTGCCCGGCAGCGACGCCCTGGGCATCGTGGTGGACGCCGGGCCGGGGGTGAAGACCCTCAGGCTGGGGCAGGCGGTGATCCTGGACTCCTGGACCGACCGGGGCGCCATCCGCGGCTACGAGACCCACGACGGGTTCAACGCCCAGTTCGCCCGGGTGGACGAGGAACGCGCCATCCCGGTGCCGGACCCCCTCAAGGGCAGGGCCCCCGAGCAGCTGGCGGCCCTCCTGCTGACCTTCGGCACCGCCTACCGGGCGGTGGCGGAACGCCTGCGGGTGCGGCCCGGGGACACGGCGCTGGTCATGGGTGGCGGCAAGGGCACCAGCTTCGCCGGCGCCCAGGTCGCCAAGGCCCTGGGCGCGCGGGTGCTGCTGGTGGGTTCCCAGCCCGGGCTGGGCCGGGCCATGGTGGCGCGGGGCCTGGCGGACGCATTCATCGACCGGAGAGCCTTCCCGGTCCAGGTGTCCGGGGTGGTTCCCGAGGACCTGGACGCCAAGGCCTGGGAGGAGCGCACGGAGCCCTTCCGCCGGGCCATCCGGGAAGCCAACGGGGGCCGGCTGGCGGATGCGGTGTTCGAGCACACCGGCGGGCGCAATTTCCCCCTGCTGGTCTCGGCCCTGGCCGAGGGCGGCCGGCTGGCCTTCTTCGGCGCCACCGGCGGCGGGGTCAAGGGGGAGTACAAGGAGACCTTCTTCTACGCCGGGCGCCGCTTCGTGCTGGATGCCCGCTGGGTGTGGATGCGCCAGAAGCAGATCCTGTTCCGGGACCGGCCGCCGGCGGCGATCTTCCAGGAAATGGCCCTGCCTCCGGGGCGCCGGGGCCTCATCTGGGGGGCCGACGACTACGCCCTGGCGTTCGCCCGGGCCGCCCTGGAGCGCCGGGCGGAACTGGCCTTCCTGGTCTCCCGCAGCGCCGATGGGGAAGGCCTGGCCCGGCTGGCCCGCCTGGGCATCCCCCAGTCCCGGGTGATCGACCGGGACCGGTTCCGCCTGCCCGGGGACATGCCCGATCCCCTCACCCCCGAGGGCGGCCCCAACCCGGCCTACGCGGAGCGGTTCCTGAAGCCGGCCCGGGCCCTGGGCAGCGCCGTGTGGGAGGTCTTCGGGCCCCGGGCCAACCCGGACTTCGTGGTGGAGCGCCTCGACCAGAGCACGCTCCATTTCAGCACCTTCCTGGCCCGGGACTTCGACGACCGGGACATTTTGCCCACCGGTTTCGT
>CAWFOJ010000109.1:0-35226 GCA_963816585.1 uncultured Holophagaceae bacterium
CTCGCCTCTCCGCCTGCGCCGCCCGCTCCGGGCGTTTCCCGCCCCTGGCCGTGCGCCTGCTGGCCATCGGCGAGGAGACCGGCCGTCTGGAGGAGGCTCTGGAAAAGCTCGCCGCCCACTGCGACGCCCAGGTGGCCGCCGGGACCCGGGTGTTCTTCCAGGTGCTGGAACCGGCCATCAAGGTCGCCCTGGCCGGCCTGGTGCTGTTCGTGGCCATCGCCATCCTGCTGCCCATCTACACGCTCATCGGAGGCATCCATGGCGCGGCCTGAGCGGGGAGCCGGCGGCTTCACCCTCCTGGAAGTGGCGGTGGTCCTGGCGGTGCTGGCCATCCTGGCGGGCCTGTTCACGCCCCTGGCGACCCGCACCGTGGCGCGCCAGCGGGAGGAGGCCAGCCGGGAGGGCCTGCGGCTGGCCTTCGAGGCGCTGGTCGGGCGCCGGGACGGGACGGTGCCGAACCTGCGCTCGGACTGCGGCTTCGCGCCCCCGGCGGGGCCCCTGGCGAACCTGGACGTCCTGGTGGGCCGGAGCGGAATCCCGGCCTTCGGGCTGCAGCCGGGCGACAGCGCCCTCCTGCCCTGGGGCTGGCGGGGGCCCTACTGGCTGGGGCCGGTCCGGGACGGCCATCCGGCGGACGCCTGGGGCAACCCCCTCCAGGTGGAGCACCGGGGCGGCGGGGTGCGGGTGCTCTCGATGGATCCGGCCCGGGGGCCGGGGGCGGTGCGCCTGGCTTATCCGGAAGCCCCCTTCCCCCTGGACAGCCTCCAGGCCACCCTGGTCCTGGCGGTGACCCCGGCCGAGCCGGCGCCGGCCGGGCCTCGCTACGGGTGCGTGGGCGTGGAGGAACCGCCGGGCGGTCTGGCCCTGGCCGGGGCCCCGGGCACCCGGATGCGCACCGTGCCGCCCCTGGCCGGCTCCCGGACCGGGGCGGCCTTCCCGGAGGGCAGGGTTCCCGACGGCTACACGTTCGTCCCCGAGGGTTCCGGAAACCAGACCCTGGTGTACCACCTTACGGCCGGCCGGGCGGTGGTGGTGGTGAAGGCCTGGACCCCCGGCATGGTGGGGCGCGCCTGGGCCACCAGCCAGGAGATTGCCCTGGACTGCCGGCCCGGGGAAACCCGCGTGCTGAAGGTGGCCCTATGAGCCTCGGCCGCGTCTTCACCCTCTGGATCACCGGCCGCGGCGCCCGGCTCCTGCGCGGGGCCTTTGAGCCGCTGCTGGAGCTGGCCGATCCGGCCGCCCCGGCGGGCGGCGAGGACCCCGGCCTGGCCCTGCGCCGGCTGCTGCCGCCCCGGGCGCCGGTGCAGGTCATCCTGGGCCTGCCGGAACTGGCCGTCCGCTGCCAGGACACGCCCTTCCTGGACCCCCGCGAGCAGGCCCAGGCGGCCCGGCGGCTGCTGCGGGAGGCGGACCCGGCCGGGGGCGGGCGCGCCGCCCACGTGCTGGACGTGGACCCCCTGGCGGAGGGCGGCCATGTCCTGTGGCTGGCCTCCTGCCCGGAGCCGGCGCTGGACCCCTGGCTGGACCTGCTGCGCCAGGCCGGGGCGCGGCCGGTCTGGGTGCTGCCCTGGACCCGGGCGCTGCAGGCGGCGGGGCCGGACGACGCCCCGGAGGCCCTCTGCCTGGCCCTGGAGCCGGGCGCCGGCCACCTGCTCTGCTTCCGTGGCCGCGCCTTGCGGTTCCAGCGCGCCTTCCCGCTGCCGCCGGGCCTGGACCTGGAGGCGCCGGCCGCCGCCGGGGTGGAGACCCTGCGTACCGCCGTGGGCGCCGCCCTCACCCTGTTCCTCCAGTTCCTGCGCCAGAAGCACCGGGACGCCGTGCCGGCCACCCTGCTGAGCGCCGGCGTGCCCGCCGAAGCGCAGCCCATGCTGGACCGCCTGGCCTGGGAGCATGACTTGGTGTGGCGCGACCTTGGCCCGAGCCTGGCCCAGGTGCTCCTGGACGGGGCGGCCCGGGAGCGGAGCCGCGCGCACCCCCTGGACCTGCTGCCCCTGGAGATCCGCCAGGCCCGGCAGCGGACGGCGCTCCGCGCCACCGTGCTGGCCGCCCTGGCGGGGCTGCTGGTGCTGGGCGGCGGCACCAAGGCCTTCCTGGCCCTGCACGAGGCGGCCCTGGCCCGGGCAGCGGTGCAGGCGGAGGCGGTGCTGGCCCGGCGCCAGGCCCTGGCCAAGGCCGGGGACGCCGTGGCCCGCCTGCGCTTCGGCTTGCTCCGCGCCCGCTGGGCCGAGGCCCGGCAGAAGCTGGCGGCGGAGCACCTGGAGCAGGTGGGGGTGCGGGTCTTCCAGGTGCCGGCCGGGCTGGAACTGCAGCGGGTGGAGATCCGCCAGGAGCCCGGGGACGACCTGACCGACCGGTTCCTGGTGGAGGGCACGGCGGCCAGCGCCGGGGCCTTCTCCCTGGGCCGGTTCGCCGCGTACTACCAGCACCTGGCGGCCCTGCCGGGAATCCAGCTGGAGCCCCTGCGCCAAGTGGAGGTCACCGACCGCCCACCCGGCGCCGCCCCCGGCCCCCAGCCCGGATCGCCCATCACCCGCTTCCACGTGGAGGGCCTGGGCCGATGAACCGCCGGCGCCTGCTCCTGCTCGCGCTGCTGGCGCTGCTGCCGGCGCTCATCCACGGCCTGCTGATCCTCCCGTCGCGCCGGCGCATCGCCGCCCTGCACCTGCGCATCCAGGCCGCCCACGCCGCCGCCCTGAAGCTGGAAGGCAGCGCCCCTCTGGGCGCCGGGGAGGGTCCGCTGCTGGAGGATCCGGGCGCGCCCTGGCGGACCCGCATCCCGTCCGTGGCCGGCGACGGCGGCCGGCTGGCCCTGGTGGACCGTGTGGTCCGGGAACTGGGCGCCGCCCTGCGCCGGAGCGGCGTGCCGGTGGGCGGCATGCGGACCGTGCTGGATCCGGTCCAGCTGGACGCCACCCCGCCCGGGAACCTGCCGGCCCCGGCCCCGGCCCCGGCCGGCGGGGCCGGGAAACCTCCCGGGGATCCGCTGGGCGCCTGGGTCCTGGAGGTGGAAGTCCCCGGCAGCACCGCCCAGTTGTTCCAGGCCCTGGCGGCCCTGCCCCGGACCGGGCCGGTCCTCGAGCCGGTGGGCCTGCGCTGGGACCGCACCCCGGGCGAGGCCGGCGCTCCGGCCGTCCTCCACCAGTACCTGCTGCTGCGCAGCTACTACCACTAGGTACCGCCATGCCGTTCGCCGAGCGCCACAAGACCTGGCTCCTGCCGCTGCTGATCCTGGCGGCGGCGGGGGTGCTCTGGTACAACCTGTCCGGCGGGGAGGCCCCCGCCCCCCCGCCGCCGCCGATGGCCGCGACCCCTGAGCCGGCCCCGGCGCCGGTGCCGGCGGATGCCTTCGGGACCGACCTGAAGGCCCTGGCGGTGCTGCCCCCGGCCGCCGCCGACCCGGCCCCCCTGCTCAAGGCCGGGCGCCAGCCCCTGCCGCCCGCGGCCCTCCAGCCCACCGCCCCGCCCCGCCTGCACCCGCGGCTGTGGGCCGGGCTCTGGCGGCCGCCGGCGCCGCCCAGGCCGGCGCCACCCGCCGGCCCCGCGCCCCGCCGGGTGGATTTCCTCTTCGCCCAGGGCGAACGGCAGGAAGCCTGGATGGGCGGACGGCCCTACCGGCCCGGCGCCGACCTGGGCGGGGGCTACACCCTGCGCCGCCTGACCGCCAGCGGCGCCGTGGCGGCGGGCCCGGCCGGAGACGTGGCCATTCCCCTGAACGTACGGCCAACCCCTTCAGTCTCGAAAGGTCATCCATGATGAGCCCCGGCCTGCTTCCCGTGCTGCTCCTGGTCGCCCCCCTCCGGGCCCAGGCCACGCCCGCCCCCATGGACATCACCGTGGGCGACGCGGACCTGCGGGACATCCTGCGGGCGGCCACCGCCGGCACCGACCTGAACCTGATCTTCGAGCCGGGGCTGGACACCCGCGTGCAGGGCCTGAACCTCAAGGGGGCCACGCTCGACGAGCTGCTGGACCAGGTGCTGCCGCGCCTGGGCCTGCGCGCCAACCGCCAGGGCCGCAACCTCTATGTGCAGAAGAGCGAGGAGGACCTGCGCTTCTACCACCTGGACCAGCTGGCCATGGCCCGCACCGGCAGCAAGACCTACCAGGTGAACGGCTCCGGCCAGGGCGCCGGCGGCACAGGCGCCACCGGGACGGCTGGACCGGCCGGGACCTCCGGCGGCGGCGCCTACTCCACCTCCTACTCCTCCTCGGTGGAGCTGGAGAGCGCTTCCGATCCGTGGGGGGAGGTGGAGAACGGGCTGATGCTGCTGGTGTTCGGGCGAACCGTGGAGCGCCAGGCGGCGCCCGCCGCCACCCCGGGCGCCGGCGCCGCCGCCACGGCTCCGCGCGGCTACGCCAGCGGCGGCCGCACCCTGCTCATCCAGCCCGGCAGCGGCCTGGTGGCGGTGGGAGCCGATCCTTCCATCCAGCGCCATGTGGCGGCCTACCTGCAGGAGGTGCAGGGACGGGCCGAGCGGCAGGTGCTCCTGGAAGCCCGCATCGTCGAAGTGACCCTGAACAACGACAGCCAGATGGGCGTGGACTGGAGCGGCCTGGCCTCCCAGAACGGCAACCCGGCCCTTTCCTCCTTCTCCAGCGGCGGCGTCAACAACCCCAACGTGGGCGCCAGCCAGGGCCTGATGACCATCGTGGCCCAGAAGGGGCGGGTGCAGGCCGCCCTCACCGCCCTGGCCCGGGATCAGCGCCTGAACGTGCTCAGCGCGCCGCGCCTGGCCACCCTCAACAACCAGAAGGCCATCCTGCGGGTGGTGCAGGAGCAGGCTTTCGCCATCCCCAGCAGCCAGATCACCCCCGGCACCGCCGCCGGCGGCGCCGTGGCCACCACCCAGCTCACCCCGCTGATCGTCCCGGTGGGCATCACCCTGGACATCCTGCCCCAGGTGGGCGACGACGGCTACATCTCCCTGTCGGTGAACCCCAGCATCTCGGAGGTGGCTTCCACCACCACCATCTCCGAGCCCGTCATCGGCGCCATCGGCCTGGACCAGGGCCAGAACGTGAGCATGACCCTCCCGGTCATCAACCGCCGGGACCTGGACGCGGTGGTGCGCGTGAAGAGCGGCGAGACCCTGGTGCTGGCCGGCATCATCATGAAGCGGGAGAACCAGGACAACCGCGGCGTGCCCTGGCTGCGCAGGATCCCCATCCTGGGCGCCCTGTTCGCCAAGGACGAGAAGAGCGCCAGCCGCACGGAACTGGCCATCTTCATCACCCCCACCCTGATGGAGACCTCCGCCCAGGTGGCCGCCCAGCGCGGCGACGCCGAGAAGCGCCTGGAGCAGGCGGGGCAGGAGCTGAAGCCCCCGCCCCCGCCGGCCAAGCCGGGCTTCAAGGATCCTTGACCCGGAACACGGCCCAAACCCCGGCCCCAAGGGCCGGGTCAAGCCGTGATGCAGACCTTGGGGACGGGGGATTGGACCTGCGGAATGGGCAGGCATGGGTCGGCCTGGGAGGGGATCTGGAAACTTTTTCCATGATTAGATCATAGAAGAGTGGGGACCCCGGGCCATCCGCCCAGAACCAGGCCCCCCAGGAGACCTCATGCGCTTTCGAACCCCACTCGCGTCCCTCGCCTGCATCGTGGCCATGGCCCAGCCCCCGGAGACGGGTCCCCACGCCCCTTCCGGGGACGAAAGGCCGGCGCTCGGCGGCGCCGCGGAAGCGCCGGTGAACCTGCCGCCGGATGCTTCCGGGGCCATCCATGTGTCCGCCTCCGCCTCGGCGCCCGCGGCGCCCGAGGGGAAGTACAGCGCGGTGGCCCCGCCCAGGGCGATCGCCCCGGTCCTGGCGATCCGGGGCCCGAGGCTGGTGGAGGTGGAGCAGGGCGCCCCGCTGACGCTGGTTTCGGAACGGCTGGGCACCTGGCCTGAAGGGTATGTGACCTACCGGTGGCGGCACCGGAACCTCCCGGAGGCCGACCCCGACACCCGCCACGCCGGCCTGGCCCTGCCCGCGGTCGACCCGGACCAGGCCGGGGACTATGTCATCGAGGCCCGGGTCGGCGCCAGGATGGTGCGCAGCGCGCCGGTCCAGGTGCGGGTGAAGGCGCCTGCGGGGGGCGATGGGCCGGCCCGTCCCCAGGGGGATGTTCCGGAGGCCGCTGATGCCAGCTCCCTGGGTTCCCAGGCCGGTCCCGGTGCCGAGCCCAGGGACGTTCCCGCACCGGTCCAGGAGGAGGTGAAGGACCCGCGGGCGGCGATGAGCCGGGCGGGCGACCAGGGCCCGGGCGCTGTGGACGGCGGAGCTGCCGAGGCTGGCGGCCGGAGCTATGTGCCTGGATTCGTCTGGGGCCTCCTCGAGAAACTCGACCTTCTTCCGGTCGCCTTTCCTGAGGCCTTCTGATCGCAGCCCATACGCCCCCGCCGGCCAAGCCCGGCTTCAGGGAACCTTGGCCTCCCGGCCGGGGCGCCTCAGGGCGCAAGGCAGCGCGATGCACTTGCCGCAGGATCGGTAGGCCCTCTCCCCCTTGAAGTATTTCTCGGTGCAAGCGTTGATCCAGGCGCTGCAGGCGGGCTTGTCGATGGTTCCGTGGTGCAGGGCCTGGGCCGGGCACTGCCCCACGCAGACGCCGCAACTGCCGTCGATCCGGTATGGGCAGACCTCCTCCTTGCAGATGGGGTCCGGCTCGGCCGGCGCATCGATGCAGAAGCTCCCGAGCCGCCCGGCACACCCCAGCCGGGTGATGATCAGCTGGTTCAAGCCGAAGTTGCCCAGGCCGCAAAGGTAGGCGACGTGCCTCTGGGACCACCGGTGCAGGAACCGCGCCGGATCGTACCGCTCCAGGGCCGGATTGCCGGAACTGGCGATGCCCCGCCGCGCGAGCCGTTCTCCGACGCCCTGCACGACGGCATCGATGACCCCGTCCGTCTCCTGCTTGGCGATGGCCCAGGCGGGAGCGGTCACGGGGCTTTCCTGGTTCTGGCGGACGAGGTCCCTGGTGAAGGGCAGGAAGAAGGAAACGACGGTCTTCGCCCCGGGCAGCAGGTCGGCGGGCAGCAGATGATCCGGATCGATGAGGGTTTTCAGATGCGCGAAAAGGGGATCCCGGGCGTCGGCGAAACCGGCCAGAGGGGACCGGTATTCCGTCCGCCGGGACTGGCTGCGTACGATTTCGGCGATGGCATCGGCAATGAACCCTTTGAGGTCGTCCATGCGCAATCTCCTGCTTGGCCACGGAGGCTGGCCCAGGCTGACGGTTTCCCGCAGCGGCGGGCAGGGCTCGCGCCGAGGGATCCCCGGCGCCCGGGGCCCGTGCGGCGGATGGCCGCCCCACGGGCCCCGGACCCAGGGTCCTAGGCCCAGACCATCTCTGCGCCGAAGTGGCGCAGGTACTTGCTCTGCTTGGCGATGCGCACTCCGCGCACCTGCCCGGCCTTGGCCTTCACCTCGCAGATCACTTCGGCGGCGAAGTCGAAGTGGCTCTGGGTGTAGACCCGCCGGGGGAAGGCCATGCGCACCAGCTCCATGTTGCTGTAGGTCTCGGTGCCGTCCTCCAGCCGCTTGCCGAACATCACCGAGCCGATCTCCACGCCGCGGATGCCGCCTTCCAGGTAGAGGGCGTTGGCCAGGGACCAGGCGGGATAGTCCTGGGGCTTGAGGTGGGGCAGGAAGGCCTTGGCGTCGATGTAGACCGCGTGGCCGCCGGTGGGCTGGACGATGCTCACGCCCCCGGCCAGGAGCTTCTCGCCCATGTACTCGGCGGTGCGCAGCCGGTAGCGCAGGTAGTCCTCGTGCAGGACCTCCTCCAGGCCCACCGCCAGGGCCTCCAGGTCGCGCCCGGCCAGGCCGCCGTAGGTGGGGAAGCCTTCGGTGAGGATCAGCATGTTGCGGCACGCTTCCACCCACCGGGCGTCCTTGAGGGCGATGAAGCCGCCGATGTTGACCATGCCGTCCTTCTTGGCGCTCATGAGGCAGCCGTCCGCCAGCCGGAACATCTCGTGGGCGATGTCCTCGGGGGTGCGGTCCTGCATGCCCGGCTCACGCAGCTTGATGAACATGGCGTTCTCGGCGAACCGGCAACAGTCCAGGATCAGGGGCTTGCCGTACTTCTTCAGCAGTTCGCTGTAGGCGCGCAGGTTGGTCAGGGACACCGGCTGGCCGCCGCCGGAGTTGTTGGTGAGGGTGATCATGCCGAACGGGATCCGGTGCCCTTCGCGCTTGAGCAGGTCCTCGACCTTGCCCAGGTCGATGTTGCCCTTGAACGGGTGGAGGGTGGCCGGCTGGGTGCCCTCGGGGATCACCAGGTCCACCGCCTCCACTCCGTCGAACTCCAGGTTCGCCCGGGTCGTGTCGAAGTGGGTGTTGTTGGGGACGATGTCCCCCTGCTTGGTGGCCACCCCGAAGAAGATCCGTTCGGAAGCGCGCCCCTGGTGGGTCGGGATGATGTGCTCGTAGCCGGTGAGCTTCTGGATCACCTCCTGGAGCCGGTAGAAGCTCCGGGCGCCGGCGTAGCTCTCGTCGCCCAGCATGATGGCGGCCCACTGGCGGGAGCTCATGGCGCCGGTGCCGGAGTCGGTGAGGAAGTCGAGGATCACGTCCTCGGCGCGCAGCTTGAAGACGTTCAGCTTGGCGTCTTCCAGCAGCTTGACCCGCTGTTCGCGGGTGGTCATGCGGATGGGTTCCACACTCTTGATGCGGAAGGGTTCGATCATGGTCTTGGGCATGGGTAGGCCTCGGGCAGGAAAAAGGGGAAGGGGAATGGAAACAATCGGTTACGAACGTCCAGGCTCAAGCCGTGGCATCGCCGCACGAGGAACGCGGCTCGTGCTCGGCTCTCCGTTGTTTCGTCCTGCATCCAGGGATCATGGCCCCCCTGTTGTAGCAGACCAGGCCGGGAAGCTGAAGCCCCGGGCGGTGGGCACCCATCACATTAATAAAACATAATCCTTTTGTGAAGACAGGCCGGGGCGGGCGGCCTATTCCACCCGGAACCGGGCATCCACCACCGTCACCCCGGCGGGGGTGCCGATCAGGGGGTTGAGGTCGAGCTCCTTGATCTCGGTGGCGAAGCGCAGCAGGGTCGAGAGGTGCACGATGACCTCGGCGAACTTCTTCTCGCTGACGCCTTCCTTGCCACGGGCGCCCTTGATGATCCGGTAGCTCTTCAGGGACCGGATCATGGAATGGGCTTCGTGGTAGGTGAGGGGCGCCAGGCCCGAGGCGACGTCCTCCAGCACCTCCACGAAGATCCCGCCCAGGCCGCACAGCACCACGTGGCCGAACTTCGGTTCGTACTTGGCGCCCACGAACAGCTCCGTGCCGGACAGCATGGCCTGCACCATCACCCCCTCGGCCCCGCGGATCCGCATCATGCGCTCGAACTCGGCCAGCAGGTGCTCCTCCGACTTGATGTTGAGGGTGACGCCGCCCACGTCGGACTTGTGCAGGGGGCCGACCACCTTCATGACCAGGGGATAGCCGGTCTCGGCGGCCAGGGCCAGGATCTCCTCCCGGGTGCCGCCCACGCCCTCCTTCACCAGGGGTATGCTGGCGGCCTCCAGGAGGGCCTGGATGGTCTTGGGCGGCAGGTAGCCCCGCTCGCACGTGTCGATGATGGCGCGGGCCCGGGGGATGTCCACGCCGTGCAGCTCGATCTTCTCCTGCGCCGGGGGCGGGGTGTTGTGCACGCTGGTGAGCGCGCGGCCCAGCAGCACCTCGTCCGGGAAGCTGACGTGGTTCTCGGCCAGGAAGAATTCCACCTCCTTCCGGGCGGTGATCACCGACGGCAGGACCGGGAAGATGGGTTTCCTGCTGGTGGCCATCTTCTCGTGCAGCACTTTGTAGACGTCGAAGATCTCCGACAGGCCCGGCGTCCCGAAGATCACCACCATGCCGTCGATGTTGTCGAAGTCCCGGTTGCAGGCGTCGATGATCAGGCCCAGGTGTTCCGCGGTCCCGGTGGCCAGGAAGTCGATGGGGTTGGCCACGGAGGAGCCGGGCAGCAGGCGGCTGCGCAGCTCGTCGGCCTTGGGGCCGGCGATCCGGGGGATCTCCAGGCCTCCGGCGGAGAGGGCGTCGGTGAGCATCACCGCCGGGCCGCCGGCGTGGGTGATGATGGCGATCCGCTTGCCGTGCAGCGCCTTGTGCTGGAAGACCCCGACCACGGTGGTGAGCTCCTCCCGGCCGAAGCAGCGAACGATGCCGGCCTTGCGGAACAGGGCCTCCACCGCCAGGTCGGAACTGGCGATGGCGCCGGTGTGGCTGGACGCGGCGCGGCTGCCCGCCTCCGAGGTGCCGGCCTTGATGGCGGCGATCTTGCAGCCCTTGCGGATCAGCGAGGAGGCGTGCTCCAGCAGGGAATCCGGATCCTTGATGGTCTCCACGTAGAGCAGCTTGATCCTGGGGCTGGTCTCCGGGTCGAAGGTCTCGTCCATGTACGCCAGGACGTCCTCCACCCCGGTCTGGGCGCTGTTGCCCACGGCGAACACGTTGGCGAACTTGATGCCCTTGAGGATGGCCGACTCCATGATGAACACGGCCGTGGCGCCCGAGCCGGAGATGAAGTCGCACCCTTCGGTGGTCAGCTCGGGGATGGGCAGGGTGAACATGCTCGCGTGGTTCGGCGTGAGCACGCCGGTGCAGTTGGGCCCGATCAGGCAGCCGTCCACGCTGTCCACCAGGGCCACGACCTGCTTCTCGAGCCGGGCCCCCTCCTCGTTCTCCTCGCTGAACCCCGCGGAGATGATGATGAACGCCCGGGTGTTCTTGCGCCTGGCCAGCACCTCGACCGCCGCCGGGCAATGGGCCGACGCCACGGCCAGGATGGCCAGGTCCGTCTCCGGCAGCTCCTCCAGGTTCCGGTACGACTTGACGCCCTGGACCGCGTCCTGCTTCGGATTGGCCACGTAGAGCTGGCCCTTGAAACCATGGTCCAGGAGGTTCTTGAGGATCTTCCCGCCGGGCTTGTGGATGTCGTTGGAGGCACCAACCACGACGATGCTACGGGGGTTTATCAGCGCGTTGTTGATCATGGGAGCCCGGTCCGGGGATGGGAATGTTGAGGGTAATTGGAGCAGCAAGCCATCTTGCTGGATTCCGCCGGGACTTGGGTCACGTTTTCAGCCCCCGAAGCTCACCCACCCCGCCCGGCCCGGGACCTCCCGCCGGCCGAGGGCCCGGGCCGGGGGGCCCGCGGCCTTGAGTTCCGGCACCCAGTCGGCGTGGGTGCGGGTGCGCACGCCCCGGTCCCGCAGCCCCTGCAGGAAGGCCTGGAAGGTCTGGGCCAGGGCGCCCCCCTCCACCTCCGTGTGCAGGGCGTAGACGTTGAGCGCATCCTCCCGGATCAGGCCCCACACCTCCCGGTTCACCTGGCCGGGGGTGCGCCCGTCCAGCCCCAGCAGTTCGTCCAGGGTGGGCAGGGTGGTGGGCACCTGCAGGGTCTTGAGCGCGCCCCCCCGCACCACCGGATAGAACGGGTCCAGGCCCCGGCAGTCGCCGGCGTAGTCCAGCCCGTAGGCTTCCTGCAGTTCCAGGGTGGTGTCGTTGCAGCGCCAGGCCGGGCTGACGGCGCCCCTGGCCCGCTCCCCGAACACCGCGGCGAACGCCTCGTGGGCCTGCCGGTACCAGTCCGCCAGCCATTGGCGGGACTTGCGGTCCAGCAGGTCGTGGTACTGCACGTGGTCCCAGCCGTGGATGGCCACTTCGTGCCCGGCCTCCCGGGCCTGGCGCATGGGTTCCGCCGCCCGCTTCCAGATCACCGGCGCCGGCAGCAGGGTGCCGTACATCATGGTCTTGAGCCCGTACAGCCGGCCCGCCCCGGTGCGCCGCATCTTGGCCAGGAAGCCCTTGCGGAAGATCCGGCGCAGGGCCTTGCCGCTGTTGTCCGGGCCGAAGCAGAAGAAGAAGCTGGCCTGCATGCCCTGGCGGTCCAGCATGCGCAGCAGGGCCGGGATGCCCTTCAGGCTGCCCTCCAGGGTGTCCACGTCGACGCGCAGGGAGATCGTCTTCATGGGACCCATTGTGGCCTAGTCGCTGCCGTACGGGTCGAAGGTGAAGTACTTCCTGGCCAGGCGCTCGTAGGTGCCGTTCTTGCGGATCTCGGCGATGGCCTTGTTCAGGCGCTGGAGCAGGTCGGTGTCCTCCTTGCGCAGGCCGATGGCGGTGCCGTGGCCGAAGATCTCCGGGTCGGTGATGTACGGGCTGGTGAAGGCGTACGCCTTGCCTTCGGGCCTGGACAGGAAGTTGTCCTGCAGCACCGCGGCGTTGTCGGCCACCCCGTCCAGGCGCCCGGCGACCAGGTCGGCCCGGGCCAGGTCGGCGGTCTGGTAGGTGACGATGGTCACGCCTTTGGGCGCCCAGTACTTGCGTCCGAAAGTCTCGTAGGTGGTCCCCTGCTGCACGCCGATGGACTTGCCGTGCAGGGATTCGGCGGTGGCCTTCAGGCCGGACCCGGCCTGGACCACCAGGGCCCCGGGGGTGTGGTACAGCTTGTCGCTGAACGCCACCTGCTTCTTGCGCTGCTCGTTCACCGAGAAGGCGGAGAGGATGCCATCGAACTTCTTGGCCAGCAGGGCGGGGATCATGCTGTCGAAGGGGTTTTCCACCCATTCGCACTTGACGCCCATCTGGACGCACAGGGCCTCGCCCAGGTCGATGTCGAAGCCGGCCAGCTTGCCGTCGGGCAGTTTGATCTCGAACGGGGCGTAGCCGGACTCCACCCCGAACCGGACCACGGTCGGCGGCTGGGCGAAGGCGGGGAGGGCAAGCAGCGCCAGGGCGCCGAGGAGAAGGAGCTTTTTCATTTGGACCTCCAGGTTGCGGCTCAGGGCATGGCAGGGGCTCAAACAGGGAATCGCCCGGCGCGGCAGGACTCCAGGATGGCCGGGGGCTGGCCGCCGGCGATCCACGACGCCAGGATGTCCGCGTGGGCCGCGGCGAGGGTGACGCCGCTGTGGCAGTTCACCACGAAGGCGCCCGGATGCTGGACCGACTCCTCGTAGACGGGCATCCCGTCCGGGGTCATGATCCGCAGCGAACCCCAGGCCCGCACGATCCGGACGCCGCGCAGCCGGGGGAACCGGGTGATGGCGCGCCGGGCGATGCTGGCCATGATGGCCGCGGTCACCCGGTCGTCCAGGCCCACGGATTCCGACGAGCTGCCCAGAAGCAGCGGGCCGGCGACCGTCTGGCGGATCCCGTCCACGGGACAGGCCAGGAACGGGGCCAGGCGCTCGGTGACCAGGAGCTGCCCCCGCAGGGGCGCCACCGGCGCCCGCAGCCCGACCATGGGCGCCAGGGGAATGTTGCCCAGCCCGGCCCCCAGCACCACCTGCCCCGCCTCGGTGGTCCCATCCGCCGTCTCCAGCATGAACCGGCCCGGACGCGGGCGGATCGCCGTCACCGGCCGGTGCGGGCGGTAGGTCCCGCCGGCGCGCTGGAACGCCTCGTGCAGGGCCCGCAGCAGGGCCAGGGGATTGGCGTGCCCGTCGTTCCTGGAATAGGTCCCGCCGGCCATGTCCGGGGACACCCCGGGGAGGCGCCGGACCATGGCGGGCCGGTCCAGGACCTGGTAGGCCAGCGCGGGGTCAAAGGCTTTCAGCGCTTCCAGGCGGCGCTCCTCGTCCTCCAGGTCCGGGGCCTGCCCGAACAGCTGGACCCCCCCGGGACGCCGGTATTCCACATCGATGCCCGTCTCCTCCTGCAGCTGCGAGGCGAACCGGGTCCAGCGGTCGGCGGAGGCCAGGGACCAGCTGGCGTACGGCGGGCACTTGCTGCCCTTGCCCTGGACCCAGACCAGCCCGGCGTTGCCCCGGGACGCCCGGAAGGCGGAATCGTCCCCGTCGAACACCACCACCCGGCGCCCCAGCCGCGCGAGCCCGTAGGCCAGGGCCATGCCCACCACGCCGCCGCCGGCCACGGCCACCTGGAAGGCGGCGGGGCTGGCGGGCAAGGGCGGGTTCGGCATGGCGGTTCCCGGACACGAACGTTGACTTGGCAAGGCTCCAGGCCTGGTTCCTAGGCCGCCGAGCCTTCCTTCAGGATCTCCTCCAGCCGCTTGAACAGGTGCGCCCGCGGTCCCAGGGGGATCCTCTTCAGGCTCATGCCGGCCTGTTCCGGGGTGCGCCCGCCCTTGGCCTGGTTGCAGCTCAGGCAGCAGGCCACCAGGTTCTGCCAGGTGGTCCGCCCGCCCTGGCACACCGGGATGATGTGGTCAATGGTGTCGGCCTTGTTGTGGCACCCTTCGTACTGGCAGACGTAGTGGTCCCGCTTCAGGACCCGCCGGTCCAGGCGCCCCATGAGGAGCTTGCTCTCGGGGCAGGCCTTGGCGTGGGGGAAGATGATCAGGGAGATGGCGCCGTGCAGGTTCAGGTGCCGGTCCAAGTTGGCGGGATCCAGGACCATGGCGCGGCCCGTGGCCACCGCCCGGATCGCCTTGCGCCTGGCTACCTCCATCATCGGCACATAGTTCCTGTCCACGGCGATGACCGAGTTGACGGCGGGCCTTTCCATCCGGGGCGACATAGGGACCTTGTTTGTACCGATCCACTTCCATTTTGCAGGGTATTACCGCGATAGAACAAGGGGGTTTCCTGTTGTTCAAGGCAGGATCAGCCTCCCTGGGGCAAGGTCCAGCGGGCCAGGCGGCTGCCCCCCTCCCCTTCCAGCCACAGGCGGGCCACCCAGTCGGTGGGCCAGGGCCCGGAACTTCCGGCCCACTCCACCACCAGGTTGTCTCCGGGCTGCAGGATGTCCTCCAGCCCCAGGGACCAGGCGCCGGCCTCCCCCAGGCGGTACAGGTCCAGGTGGTGCACGAAGCCCCGGGGGCAGCGGTACCGGTGCAGCACCGCGTAGGTGGGGGAGGCCACCTGGTCCGGGTCGCCCCCCAGGCCGGCCACGAACCCGCGGGTGAAGGTGGTCTTGCCGGCGCCCAGGTCGCCCTGGAGCAGCCAGGTGCCCCCCGGCGGGGTCAGGGCCGCCAGTTCGGCGCCCAGGGCCTCCGTGGCCCGGCCGCCGCGCAGGCGCCGGTGGTCATGGGCGGCTGGCGGCACGATGCAGTTCCCTGAGCAAGGCCGCGAGACTCGGCCCCAGTTCGCGGATCATGAGCGGGCCCAGGCCCAGGCGGTCGGCGGCGGCTCCATGCAGCCAGAGGGCTTCGCCCACCGCCTCGACCAGGGACGGCCCGGTGCCGGCGCCCCGCCGGGCCCATTGGGCCACCCGGGCCGCCACCATGCCCGCCAGGAAATCCCCCGCGCCCCCGGCGGAAAGCCCCGGATGGCCGGTGGGGTTCACCCGGATCCCCGCCTCGCCGCCCCCGGCCAGGAGGGTCTGGGCGCCCTTGAGCACCAGGAGGCCCGGCCCGGTGGCCACCGCCCCGGCCTGGGCCAGGCGCTCGGCGGTGGTCCGGGGCGCCGGGGCCTGGAACAGGCGGGCGAATTCCCCGGGATGGGGGGTGAGGACCGTGTGGGCCCGGGCCATCCAGCGCGGACCGTCGCCCGCCCCCAGGGCCGAGGCGTCCAGGACCAGGGGCCCGTCCCACTGGGGCACCTCGGCGATGCCCCCCGGTCCCACCAGGAGCACGTCCAGGCCCGGGGGCACCAGGCCCTCCCAGGGGCGCACCATGGCTTCGGGCACCTGCTCCGCCACTTCGGCCCGCACCGCCGGGTCCGGAAGGATGGTGACCAGCCCTGCGCCCATGCGCAGGGCACCCTGGGCCGCCATGACCGCGGCGCCGCTCATGCCCAGGGACCCGGCCCGGATGCCCACCTGGCCGAAGTCCTGCTTGTGGGTATCCCAGCGGGGCCGCCCGAAAACCGGCGCCTCCAGCAGGTTCAGGGCCGCCTCCGGCGCCCGGTCCAGGGGAATGGGCACCAGGGTGATGGCGCCGCAGAGATCCCGGGCCGGGCGCAGGCCGTGACAGACCTTGAGCTGGCCGAAGCAGGCGGTGCGGTCGGCCGGCACCACCGGGCCGGTGATCTCCGGCGAGCCGGGGTCCAGCCCCGACGGCAGGTCCAGGGCCAGGATCCGGAACGGCGCGGCCGGTCCCGCCGCCGCGGCCAGGGCCTCCACCCAGGCCAGGGACGGGCCGCGCAGGGGCAGGCGGGTGCCCAGTCCGAACAGCCCGTCCACCACCCAGCCCCGGAAGCCCGCCACCGCCTCCGCCGGCACCCCGGCGCTGCGGTAGGTGCCGCCCAGGCCTTCCCACAGGCGGGCCTGCAGGGCCGCGTCGCCCTTCCAGCGGGGCTGGGGATCCGGGGTCCACACCTGCACCTCGCGCCCCCGGAGCCGCGCCAGGCGGGCCAAGGCCAGGGCGTCGCCGCCGTTGTTGCCGGGTCCCGCCAGCACCTGCACCGGCTCCGAAGGCGGCAGCAGGCCCAGCGCGCCCAGGGCCGCATGCTCCTGCAGCACCAGCGAGGGCATGCCCCATTCGTCGATGGCCCGGCGTTCCAGGCTGGTCATCTCCGGCGCGGTCAAGAGCGGGATCATGGTCGCACTCCTCGGGCACTATTGTTGCCCAACTCGCGGCATCCCGCTCCGGTCCGTTGCGGCTTTGGTCACGTTCGGCGCCGGACCGCCATGCTAGATTTAAGTGTCCGTTGGAGCTGAAATGTCCGCTTCCCCCATTCGCGTCATCATCGCCAAGCCTGGCCTGGACGGCCATGACCGGGGCGCCAAGGTCGTGGCCCGGGCGCTCCGGGACGCCGGGATGGAAGTGATCTACACCGGCCTGCGCCAGACCCCGGCCCAGATCGTGGCCGCGGTGGTGCAGGAGGATGCGCAGGTGCTGGGGCTCTCCATCCTCAGCGGCGCGCACAACCAGATCTTCCCGGAAGTGATGCGCCTGCTCAAGGAACAGGGTGTCCACGACGTCCTGGTGTTCGCCGGCGGCATCATCCCCGACGAGGACATTCCCGTCCTCAAGGCCCTGGGCATCAAGGAAGTGTTCCAGCCCGGCACCAACACCGACGATGTGGTGGCCCTGATCCGCAAGGACCTGGCGGTCGCCTGAAGCCTGGCTGATCGAAGCTCTCCGAGCCTGGCCCCTACCGGGTCGCCAGCCAGCGCGTTCCCGGAGGCGGCAGGAACGTGAACGTGGAGGCGGGGAACGGGGCGGCCGGAACCGTGGGGTTCTGGAGTTCGATCACCTGCCGGGCGCCGGTGGCGTCGGTCCACTGGATGCGTCTGAGCAGGCGGCCGCGGCCGTCCAGTTCCACCCGGGGCAGGTCCGGGCGGCTGGGCTCCAGGGTCAGGCTCTCCCCGGCGCCGGGCTTGGCGTCGTAGTAGCCCGCCCAGGGCGCCCGGGTTGAGCAGGACGTACAGCAAGGGTGTGTCGCCGGCGGCGGTGCGCAGGCGCATGCGCTGGGCCGTGCGGGCGTCCGGGTCGGTACTGGATGAGGTTGCGGCCGTCGGCCACCACCAGTCCGCCCTGGTGGTACTGCACCCGCAGACGCCCACCCTGGGCCAGCTGGAGCCGCCCCTGGCGGGTCAGCTTGCCGAATACCGCGCTCTCGGATTCCTGCACGAAGGCGCTCTCGAGCCTGGGCAGGGAAGCAAAGGCCTTCCACCAGGCCGGAAGGCCGGGCGCGGGCGCCCCCAGGAGACCCAGACCCAAACCGCCGACGATGAGCTTCCGGAGCAAATCACGACCTCTTCAGTTCGATGGAGAGGGTACCCGGAACCATCGCCGCCGGGCCAGGGGATGGACGTAACCGGCCTCCGCCACCTGGAGGCCCAGGCGCCGGATCACCACCTGCACTTCCAGGTCGCCTCCGCCAGGTTCCGGGGGCACGGCCACCTGCAGCGCCTGGACGGGCCGCAGGCCGCCGCTGGCGCTGGGCTGGAGGGGCGGCGGGGGCCACGGCATGGGTGGAATCCTGGGAGCGGGCGGCTTGAGGGACAGGCGCGGAATGGGCAGGCCGTTGGGCCCCAGGGGCATGGGCGGCTTGGCGGGATAGGGCGGCTGCACCTTCACGAACAAGGGCGCCATGACCTTCAGGGAGCCGTCCCCGGTCCTGGAAGCTTCCCCCTGGGCGCCCCGGAGCACCTCCGGAAGGGGGACCAGGTCCAGGAAACTCAGGGCCTCGGCCACGGCTTCCGGGGATTGGAAAGGGGCCGGGGCCGGCGGTTCCGGGGCCGGGGCCGGCGGTTCCGGGGCCGGCTCCTCCGGAACGCCCGGTGCGGCCGCCGCGGCCTGGCGCTCTGCGCCGTTATGCACGGGCGTCGGGGCGGACCAGGGGGGCACCGTGGTTGCCTGGAGGGCCGGAGCCTCTTCGGATGCCGCCACCGGCCTGGGGACAGCCGCCTGGGCGGGAGCCCCTTCGGCCAGGTGGGTGCGCTTGATGTGGGCCAGGGCCAGGCGGGAGATGCCCTTGAGGGTCTCGAACACCCCTTCCCCGGTGCGGGCTATGGCCTGAAAGCTGGGCAGGCCCCGGGGGTTGAGTTCCTCCTCCAGGGCCTCGAGGCTGACGATCTGCTTGAGGTCCCGCTTGTTCCACTGGAACACGGCGGGCACATCGGCGAAGTTCATGCCCAGTTCCCGCAGGTTCTCGGTGAGGTTTTCCAGGCTCTCCCGGTTGGCGTCCAGCATGGCCGCCTGGCTGTCGGCGACGAACACGATGCCGTCCACCCCCTTCAGTACCAGCTTGCGGGTGGAGTTGTAGAACACCTGACCAGGCACCGTGTACAGCTGAAGCTTGGCCTTGAATCCGCCGATGACGCCCACCTCCATGGGCAACAGGTCGAAGAACAAGGTCCGGTCGGTTTCCGTGTTAAGGGAAACCATCTCTCCCCGGGCTTTATGAGCCGTCCGGTCATAAATGGCAGATAAATTAGTGGTTTTCCCACAAAGCCCGGGCCCGTAGTAAACGATCTTGGCCGTCATCTGCCGAGTGGCATGGTTAAAGAAAACCATCTTGGGGTCCCTAGGACTTCTCCCAGTTTAGCGACAAGGCCCACCCGCCTCTAGCGCTATCTATGCAACCGCCGAATGATTAATAAATCAACAACTCCGCATGACCCCCACCAGAACCCCCTGGATGGTGATCCGTTCGGGAGTGAAACACTTGGGTGACAGGTCCGGGTTGTGGGGAATGAGCCACACACCCTGCACGTCCCGCCGGTATTCCTTGAGGGTGGCCTCTTCCCCGTCGATGAGCGCCACCACCCGGTCTCCGTTGCGGTAGTCCCCCCGTCTCTGGAGGATGATGAAGTCACCATCCAGGATGGAATCCTCCACCATGGAGTCCCCGCGCACCCGCAGCACGAAGAGGTCCTGGCGCTCCCGGTGGATGCAGGTGGGCACCTCCAGCGGGATGGCCCGGGATTCGGGCAGCAGGGGCGCGCCCGCGGCCACGTCGCCACAGAAAGGAAGGGTCCTGGACCGGCGTTCCTCGGCCACCCAGCCTCCGGGGGAAGCGGCGGGGGCGGAGGCCGGTTCCAGGGCCTGGGCGAGGACGATGTTGTTGCCCTTCCCGTGGCTACGGTCCAGGAAGCCCTTATCAATCAGGTGCTGGACGTGCTTGTGGATGGTGCTCACGGCGCTGGAACCCACCCCGTCGGCAATTTCCTTGAGGGTCGGACTTCTGCCCTCCGTTTCGAGAAACTTCCGAATGTGCTGAAGCACAGCCAGCTGTCGTTTGGTCAAGTCCGTGGGTTTCATGATGGATAAGATAGGCGAAACCGGAATCCCGGTCAATCCCTTTTTTTTCGCCTCAACGTAAAGATTTCGCAACCTTGGACCTGCTTTTAAAGCCGACCAATCTGGTAAGCTATCTTCATGAAGCGAACTTTCAGCCGCTTCCCCGGGTTCGCTCTATGATGGAACCCGCCCAAGTTCCTTCCCAAGGGAGACAACGACTATGCTCAGCGGTCCCGCCACCTCAAAAACCATGGAAAATGAAACCCTGGTGAATGATTTTTCCATTGAGGTAGCCACAGTCAATGGATCCGGCTCCCAAACGGCAAATAATGTATTAATGCGAACCTTGTTCCAGATGGGCGTGCCGGTCACCGGCAAGAACCTGTTTCCCTCCAACATCGCCGGCCTGCCCACGTGGTTCCAGATCCGCGCCAGCCACTTGGGCTACCAGGCCCGGAAGCAGTCCATCGATTTCCTGGTCTGCATGAACCCGGAGACCGCCAAGGACGACGTGGCCAAGGTGGGCCCGCGCACCCTGGTGGTCTACGACGAGCCCCTGCGCCTGGATACCCTGCGCAGCGACCTGCACTTCTGCCCGGTGCCCTTCCAGAAGCTGGTGGCGGCCTGCTGCCCGGAACCCAAGCTGCAGAAGCTGGTCAAGAACATGGTCTACGTGGGGGTGGCCGCGCAGATGCTGGGGCTGGACATGGACGAGGTGAAGCGGGCCATCGCCAAGCAGCTTCAAGGCAAGCAGAAGGCCGTCGAGCTCAACCAGGCGGCGGTCCAGGTGGGCTACGACTGGGCCGAGACCCAGGCGCCCCGCCAGGACCGGCTGCGGGTGCAGCGGGACACCAAGACCGAAGGCCAGATCATCATCGACGGCAATTCCGCCTGCGCCCTGGGCGCCATGTTCGCGGGGGTCACGGTGGTGGCCTGGTATCCCATCACCCCGAGTTCCTCGGCGGTGGAGAGCCTGATCGAGTACGCCAAGCGGTACCGCAAGGATCCGGTGACCGGGCGGATGAACCTGGCCATCATCCAGATGGAGGACGAGATCGCCTCCGCCGGCGTGGTGCTTGGCGCCGGCTGGGCCGGGGCCAGGGCCATGACCGCCACCTCCGGCCCGGGCATCTCCCTCATGAACGAGTTCATCGGCCTGGGCTACTTCGCCGAATGCCCCGGCGTGTTCCTGGACGTGACCCGCATGGGCCCCTCCACCGGGCTGCCCACCCGCACCAGCCAGGGCGACGTGGAACTGTGCGCCCGGGCCAGCCACGGGGACACCCTGCACATCTGCCTCTACCCCGGGAACATGGAGGAGTGCTTCCAGTTCACCTACGAGGCCTTCGACCTTGCGGAGCGCTACCAGACGCCGGTGTTCGTGGTTTCGGACCTGGACCTGGGCATGCAGAACTGGTGCACCAAGCCCTTCGCCTATCCGGGCGGGGCCCTGGACCGGGGCAAGGTCCTGGACCCGGAGACCCTGAAGCACCTGCAGGACTGGGGCCGGTCCAAGGACTCGGACGGCGACGGCATCCCCTGGCGCACCCTGCCCGGCACCCCCGGCGGCAAGGGCGCCTACTTCACCCGCGGCACCGGGCACAACGTCTACGGTCACTACTCTGAGAAGCCCGAGGACTTCCGCTACCTGGTGGACCGGCTCAAGCGCAAGTTCCTGGCCGCCAAGGACCACGTGCCCAAGCCCCTGGTCTCCGGCCCCGGGGTGCCCCGGGGGATCCTGGCCTACGGGTCCAGCGACCCGGCGGTGGCGGAGGCCCGGGACATCCTGCGCGAGGAGCACGGCAAGGAGACCGACTACCTGCGCGTGCGCGCGCTGCCCTTCACCGGCGAAGTGGTGGACTTCCTCGGGACCCACCAGACGGTGTACGTGGTGGAACAGAACCGCGACGGGCAGATGGCCTGCCTGCTCAAGGACTTCTACCCGGAGCTGGCCTCCCGGCTGCGCACCGTGCTGCACTACGACAGCACCGCCATCCCCGCCGCGACCATCGTCGACCAGATCAACGCCTTCGAACTTTCCGCGCAGTGAGGCCCCATGCCCGCCCCGACCACCACCACCACCGCTCCCACCAACAAGCTCGGCCTCACCAGGCAGGACTACGTGGGCGCCAAGTCCACCCTCTGCCCCGGCTGCGGCCATGACGCCATAACCTCCCAGATCATCCAGGCGGCCTTCGAGATGAACCTGGAACCCCACCAGGTGGCCAAGCTTTCGGGCATCGGCTGCTCCAGCAAGACCCCCGCCTACTTCCTGAACCAGGCCTGGGGCTTCAACTCGGTGCACGGGCGCGCCGCCGCCGTGTGCACCGGCGTGGCCCTGGCCAACCGCAGCCTGGTCAACATCCTCGCCAGCGGCGACGGGGACTCCATGTCCATCGGCATGGGCCAGTTCGTGCACATGATCCGCCGCAACGTGCCGGTGGTGTACATCATCGAGGACAACGGCGTCTACGGCCTCACCAAGGGCCAGTTCAGCGCCACCGCGGACGTGGGCTCCACCCTCAAGCACGGGGACGTGAACGAGATCCCGCCCCTGGACCCGTGCACCCTGGCCATGGAGCTGGGCTGCGGCTTCGTGGCCCGGTCCTTCAGCGGCAACCCCAAGCAGCTGGCGGTGATCCTCAAGGCCGCCCTGGCCTACCGCGGCACCGCCCTCATCGACGTGATCAGCCCGTGCGTGACCTTCAACAACCACGAGAGCTCCACCCGCTCCTACAAGTCCGCCAAGGACCACGAGATCCCGCTCCAGGACCTGGGCTTCGTGGCCTACCGGGAGCTGGAGGAGGTGGAGATCCCCGCCGGCGAGGCCCGGGAAGTGCCCCTGCCGGACGGGTCCCGGCTCACCATCCGGACCCTGCGGGAAGATTTCGACCCCACCGACCGGTTCGCCGCCAGCCGGGCCCTCCACGAGGCCCACGGCCGGGGCGAGCTGCTCACCGGCATCCTGCACATCCACACCGAGCAGAAGACCATGCACGACTTCCTGCACCTGGTGGAGCCCCCCCTGGCCACCCTGCCCCAGGAAGCGATCAAGCCCGGGCCGGAGGTGCTGGAGGCCTGCATGCGGGAGCTCATGTAGCGCCCCGGAGCGGTCCCCTCCCCGGATGTCATTGACGGAAGCGCAACCCAGGGTAGACTGGAAATCCCCAAGGGGCTGTAGCTCAGCTGGGAGAGCGCCACGTTCGCAATGTGGAAGTCGAGGGTTCGAGCCCCTTCAGCTCCACCAAGTAACAAAAATGAAATGGGCCACTTACAAAGTGGCCCATCGCATTTTTAGGCCGTAAATTCACCGATAGGTTGAAACCATGTTGAAAATCGCCTGGCGATGCCAGGTGCAATCTGGTGGCGCCAGATGACACGAAAAAGGGGACCTCGACGGATCCCCTCGGTAGTGTCGCTCCAACCCGCTCGGCTGGCGGATGCTCCACGCTCGGCCTTGCTGGCTGCGATCCGTTCGGTCAGGTTGGCGGCGTGCCGCTGGGCAACGGCAGTGTCCTGCCTGGCATCCGCGAGCGCGCGCAGGAGCTTCACGTCCATGGGCGCCAACGCCTGACCACTTGGCTCACGGGCCAAGAACTGGTCGATCTCGGTCCGGGGGATGATCAAAGCCCGGCCGATTCGCACAACCTTGAGCCGGCCTGTTGCGATCAGTTGCCGAACCGTCGTCTGACCGAGGCTGAGGATGTCCGCCGCCTCTGGGGCGGTCAGGGCTGCCTTATCACCCAGGGGAACCGGGGGGAGCGATGGTGGCGGTGGAGGCGGTGCGGACAGTTGCGGCTTGAGCCTGGGCATGGTGAGGGCTCCGGAAAATCGAAGAGGGCGACCTCTTTCCCAGATGATAGTCACGGGGTCGCTTCGCCAAACATCACCGGGTGCCCCAGGTTAAAAATGACTCCGGCCCATTCCGGTTCAGCGAAAACCACGTGGAGGTGAACTTCGGCGAAGACTTCTCCTCGCCTGGCACCAACCCGCGCCGTTCCCAGAAACGCGGCCCTGGGACGCCTCGACGGAATTCAAGGGTCACAACGTTTTGATGCACTAACTCGTTTCGGTGTTCGATGACGAGCAGGCTACGATGTTCACGAGGCCGAGGACGTCTCCTGGCTCATCCAGGAAGCAGCCGAGGCGGGGCTGGACCCTAACGATCCCTTTCCGCTGGGGTACACCCTGTCGGATAATTGCTTGAAGGCATTGGATCAATTTTTCGCAGGCACTCATCCCCCTCGGCTCCTTGGCCTGGCACCGGCCGCGGCCGGACCGGAGCCGGAACCCTTTCATGGCCACCCCAACTCGTACCTTCCCGCCAAGGAGCCAGACCTGATGAAGCGGATCGGAATCTTCAACCACGTGCTGGGACCGGTCATGCGCGGCCCCTCCAGTTCCCACACCGCCGGGACCTATCACATCGCCAGTGGCGTGCGTTCCCTGGCAGGGGGCACTCCGGCAAAGGTGGTGTGCGCCTTCGACGTTGATGGCCAATACGCCCCCACCTACCGCCAGTCGGGATCGGACCGGGCATTCGCCCAGGGCCTCCTGGGTTGGCCCCTCACCGACGAGACGTTCTTCCAGGCCCTGGACCTGGCGCCCCGCCACGGCCTGGATCTGCGCTTCGAAGTGCGCCCGATCCCCGGCGCCGACCACCCCAACCAGATGCACATCCAGGTCCAGAGCACCGATGGTCGGCAACTGGACCTCATGGCCAGGTCCATCGGCGGCGGCGATTTCGAAATCACCCATATGGACGGATGGCCTGTCCGGTTCAACGGCTGCGCCTACGATCTGGCGGTGGAAGTGGAACCTGAGGGCTTGGCCGAAGTCCAGGCCGGGATCCTCGGCCACGGCTTCCTGCTGGCGCCCCCGGCCTTGCAGGAGCGCGCCGCCGCCACGCTTGTGACCGCCAGCCGGTCCCGGGACGGTGAGGAGCTGCTGGCCTGGCTGCGGGCCCAGCCCGGGGTGCGGTGGGCCTGCCAGGCCGCCCCGGTTTATTTCATCCAACCGGGCCCCCTGCTGTTCCAAAGCGCCGCCGAGATGGTTGACCTGGCCCAAGCCGGCGGGCTGTCCCTGGGGGAGGTGGCGGCCCGCTATGAATCCCAGCTTCTGTGCCTGGAGCCGGATCAAGTGGAGCAGGAGATGCTTCGTCGCTACCGCATCATGGAGGAGGCCGTGCGGCGGGGCCTGGACCCGGCCTTCGAAGGCATGCAGCTGCTGGCGCCCAGCGCCGGCAAAGTATTCCAGGCCCAAGCCAAGCCTGGGCTATCCTTGGGCGGGCCGCACCTGAGGGCCGCGGCCCGGGCCATGGCGGTCATGCACGTGAACGGCGCCATGGGGGTGGTGTGCGCGGCTCCCACCGGGGGCTCCGCCGGCACCCTGCCGGGAACGATGATGACCCTTGCGGAGGAACGGGAGCTGGAACCCCGGGCCGTGGCCCGGGCGCTGATGGCAGCTGGCGCGGTGGGCGTGATCGTGGCCCGGCGGGCCACCTTCGCCGGGGAAGTGGCGGGCTGCCAGGTGGAGATCGGCGCCGCCGGCGCCATGGCTGCGGCGGCGGTGGTGGATGCCGTGGGCGGCTCCGCAGCCCAGGCCTGCGACGCCGCCGCCATCGCCTTCCAGAACACCATGGGCTGGGTATGCGACTTTGTGCAGGCGGTGACGGAGATCCCCTGCCACACCCGCAACGCAGTGGCGGCCGCTAACGCATTCCTGTGCGCGGACCTGGTGCTGGGGGGCTACTGCAACCCTGTCCCCCTGGACGAAACCATCGACGCGGCTTACGCGGTGGGCCGGATGCTGCCCTCCGAATTGCGCGGCACGGCCCGGGGTGGACTGGCCATGGCGCCCTCAGCCCAGGCCATGAAGCTCCAGGGCGCCTGTCAGGGATGTCGCACACGATTTTGAAGGCACAATACAAACATCACGCCGCCGTCACAGCGCATTGTCGATCATCACCTTCGCCCCATACGACAGCGTGGACCTAGCGGTCCATGGTACGCCCGAACATCAGGGTGTCCAGGCCCTGGATCATGGCTACGGGACCCGGGAGCTTCGCCACAGAGAGCCGGATCTTGGCCAGGTACGGTTCGGCACCGTTTCCCGCTTCGTGGCGAAACGCTGCGGCAGGCCGGTCTGGGTGGTCGCAGAATCGCCGCCATCCTGACGGTTGAGGGACACCGCCCGAGGGGAGCGGCCTGGAACCCTGGAAACGTTCAAGTAATGGCGGATCGCTGGATTGCTGATGACCTGAACCTGGACCCGGAGCTCACCTTCAGGGCAAATGCGTTCTGCCCCCGGGAACGCTCTGCTTGAGCCCAATAGCTGCAAGGAAGGCCAAGCGAGTACCTGGTACTTCCGCCAGGCTGCCCGGTCAACCTCGCTGAAGCCTCGCAGGTTTCCGGGCGGCCAACTGCTCGAGACGTTCCAGGGCGATGGCCGCTGGCTTGGCCCATCCCAGCTCGGCCAGGGCGTGCTCCCTGGCGCGCCGGCCCTTCCCGCGCCGCCCAATCGGGTCGAGGTAGGCCTGGCGCAGGAGATCGGCCAGGGCCGCGGGATCCGGCTCCTCCAGCCAGAACCCGGCCGGACCGGGGGTGAAGCCCATGGGCCCCTGGACCCTGATGGTCCGGCTGGGAATCAGGTAGGCGCAGTCCCCGCGCAGGTAGTCCATGGCCGCGCCGCGCCCGGTGACGATCGCGGGAAGGCCGCTGGCCATGGCCTCGGCGATCGGCAGGCCGAAGCTCTCGCCCCGGTATGGCAGCACCAGGGCGTCGCAGGTCCGATAGAGGGCGGCCACTTGGGTCTCGTCCAGGCTGTCGGCCCAATATTCGATCTCCGGCCCCAGGGGGTCCTGGGCCCGGAACCGGGCCAGGACCGCGGGCAGTTCCTCGGCCCCGTAGCCGCCGCTGCCCAGTCCCTTGATCACCAAGCAGACATCGTCATGGGCCTGGAACGCCCGCACATAGGCTTCCAGCAGCACGTCTATGCCCTTGCGGTGGATGGTGTAGCCCAGGTACAGGAACTTGCAGGTCTTGGCGGTCTTCAGGGGGAACCGCTCACCCTCGGGGCGGAACACCTCGCAGTCCACCCCGTTGGGTACCACCACCACCTTGTCCTCGGGGATGCCGCTGCGCACGTAGCAGTCCTTGAGCCAGGCGGTGGGCACCCATATCTCGTCCACCTGGTCCCGCATGGGCGTGATCCACTCCTGCGGGATGCCGCCGTATTCCCAGGGCTGGATCATGACCCACGCACCCTCGGCGGGGGGGTCGAACCGGGGCAGCCACTGGTGCCGCACATTCACCTGGACCGGTCCGTCCAGGGTGCGGCGGACGCATGCTGCCAGCGGTCGGAAGGCCAGCTCGGCGCTGGCGTCGAACCGGTCCGGTTCGGTCGGCGTCAGGCTCAGGTCCACCCCACCCGTGCGCAGAAGCGCCAGGCAGAGCTGGCGGTTCACGTGGGCGAGGCTGTGGTAGACGAACTGGGAGCCCTCCCAGCACACCGCGGGGGCCGGCAAGGGAGCCTGGACCCGGGTAGGCTTCTGCACCTGGAACGTGAGCTCCGTTCCTGGGGCGCCGTCGTCACCGCCGGGGGCCGCCACCCGGACGGTCGCGCCGGGGGCGCACAGCCGGTGGAGTTCCTGGAGCACCGCCAGGACGCCGACGCCGTCGCGCCCCAGTTGCTCCGGCACGTGGTGGAGCAGGACCTCTTCGGCGCAGCCGTCCCAGAACGGCCACGGCAACCGCGTCAGGTCGTGCACCAGGTCCGGTCCGCAGGCCGGGGAACGGTCCACGTTCACCCAGCCGGGAAGGCGGTCGTTGCCGCAGCCCAGGTTCAATTTCATGGAAGCCTCGCAGGGGAAATCACCGGTTCCGGCAGGAACGGCGGGTGGTACGCGATTCTTGATTCTAACCGGGACGCCCTGGTTGCACCTCTTGCCTGCCATCCTCCGGGTCGGTCGCCAACCGTTTGCGGGCTGGGCAAAGCGGTTCCGCAGGTCGCCCCGGAATCTTTCGAACCGGCCCTTGCGCATGGGCCCCGGGGCGACCCGGTCAAATCGCCGTAGTTGGGTGGGCTACCACCTCCTGCTTTTCCAGGCCCTGCATTACACCACCACCATCAAGACCGCCATGATTGGGGCCACCGACCCGCTCATGCCGCGGTCCTGGCGGCGCTGGTGCTGGGGGAGCGCCTGGACGGCCAGCGCATCCTGCTCATGGCCACCGCCCTGGTCCCACCATCTGCAACTGACACCCGGCCCTGCTCGTGCGCCAGGGCCCCGGCCTGGGGGTGGGCAAGTCGGCTCGGCCCGAACTTCCTCAAGGGCATGGTCGGCGACGCCATGAAAGCGGTACTCTGCGGGGCCGGCCACAACCCGGGAAGGATCCTGGCCAGGGTCAGGTTAGGCCTGTACCGAATGCCCCCGCCCTCCGAGCCAGGTGGAGGCCAGAGGGCGCCTACAAGGGGAAGTGGCTATCCCTGACCCCACAGCAGGCTGCCCAACTCCGGGCCGGGGTTCAGGCTGGAGAGAAGAAGCCCATACTCGCGCGAGGGTTCGGCATCAGCCGGGGGACGCTGTGCCACTATTTTCGAGTCGGGTACTCCACCAGGACCGGACTGTCACATTCATTTCATAGGCCTTCCTGCGCAAGGATGAAGGCCCCGTCCGCCCAGGGTGTAGAGCCGCTTCTCAGAAAGCCGGAACCCGTTGCGGAGGTAAAGGGCATCCGCGGTGTTCGTATATAGGTAGACCGATCTCACCTGCTCCACCCTTTGCAGCAGCAGCTCCAGGATCCGCTGGCCGATGCCCTGGCGCTGGTACTCCGGCCGCACCGCCATGTTATTGATGTAGGCGAGGGTGGCCAGGTCGGACAGGACGCGGCCGAAACCGACCAGCTTCCCGCCGTCCCGCGCAGTCACGTAACCGGTCGAACCGGCGATGACCCCCTCCAGCATGTCCACCGAGTAGGGGCCCATGCCGACCGCGCGCAGCAGATCACCGAGTTCCTCCTGGTGGAGTTGGCCTGATTCGGTGAACTGGATATCTGGATTCATGGCCAGCCTCGTCGCAATCCGATGCCGATGACGTCGATCTCCGGGCTCCTTGAGGACTATCTTGCCAGCTTAGAGGATGTCTGCAGTTCGGCCCTGAATTATCAGTTGCACCATTTGGAACGCCTGATCTCCTTGGGTTTGTCGAGAACGCAGGGAGGATCGGATGGCGGGCCAAATGGTGCGGCCGAAGTTTATCGCAGCCGGGGGCCAGGGGGTTGACACTGAGGCTTGGTTGACCCGCTTCCGGCAAGCCCTGGCGTGCCTCTTACCCACAGCCTCCAACTGCAGGGCGAGGCCGGGAGGCGCCTTTCAGCCCGCCTTGGATTTTGATGGGTAGGCTGGGACGAGCCAGGCCGGCATCCCTTTTTATCCCCGTTAATCCCCGTTCATCTCCGGCAAAATCAATTCTTACATGTAGCCGGGGCCTTGGTTCGAAGCCGGATCCAATAGCGCCGACCCACCCCGGCCAAAAGAACGAGCCGGGGAGGAACGGGGATGAACTGGATCTCATCAACGGCCTGTCCGTCCCGTTCATCCCTGCCCGGCCCTGGGCGCAGCGGTGATGCCCGCCTGAAGATTTGAGCCGCCAAACTTCAACTGCAGAATCCGGGCTTAGGCTTAGATCTTATCCGTAAATAATTCCGACCTTTCGCCAGCAAATCACTGCGGCGGCCAGGTGCAAGAAGGAATATTCTGTCGGGTGCCTTCAAGGAGCGGCCCCATGGACCGAACGATACCTTCCCTCCCCGATCCCCGGCTCGACCTTGTCTTCGAGCGAGTCGTCGACGTGCCGCCCGCGCGCATCTGGCAGGCCTGGACCACGCCGGAGATCCTCCTGCGGTGGTTCGCCCCTGCCCCCTGGCGCACCGTGGGCTGCGAGATCGACCTCCGTCCCGGGGGCATCTTCCGCACCATCATGAAGTCGCCGGAGGGGGAGGAGTTCCCGATGGTCGGCTGCTACCTCGAAATCATCGAGAATGAGAAACTGGTCTGGACCAACGCCCTCGCCCCGGGCTTCCGTCCAGCCAGCCCGGGCCCCCATGGCCCCTGCATGACCGCCGTCATCACCCTGGAAGCCGAGGGCAAGAGCACCCGCTACCGCGCCATCGCCCTGCACAAGAGCGAAGCCGACCAGCAGGCCCACGAGGCGATGCACTTTCAGGAAGGCTGGGGCAAGGCCCTGGACCAGCTGGTGGCGGCTGTTCGCTAGTCTTAACCAAGAAATTATCCGTAAATGATTCCGACCTTTCGCCAGCAAATCACTGCGGCGGCGAGGTGTAGGAGCGCAACGAAGCTCTTCTCCATCTTCTCGAAACGAACCAAGAGCTTTCTGAACCGTTTGAACCAAGAGTGCGCCACTTCGACAATCCAGCGCCGGGGCCGATAATCAGGGTCCTTCAGAACGACGGTCCGCTCCTCCTCAGGTAAAGGCACGTGGGGGATATAGTTCCTGACGCACATGATGTCGTTGGCTGGAGCGCCCTTGTAGCCTTTATCTGCGCAGAGATGTGTCTCGTGCTGAGGCCGTAGTTCAGGTGTTATAAGCGCATCCAGTAGTGGTTCAAGTTGGGTCACGTCATGTCGATTTGCACCGCATACGACGATTGATAGCGGGACGCCACGCCCGTCCACCAGCAAGCTTACTTTGCTTCCATTTTTTCCCCGATCCGTGGGATTCGGTCCCACGGCCTCAAGAACTAACGGAGCTTTCCCCTGGCTCCCATCAATACTCAGCCATTCCCAGGCAATTCCGGCCATCTCGTCATATTCGGCCAACCCAGCCCGCCATAGATTCGTGAAGAACCCAGCAACTTGCCACTTCAGAAAATAGGTATGAATGGCGCTCGGACTGCCATAGACCGATTTGGGAAGGGCTTTCCACTGAATCCCGGTGCGCAATACGAATATGATCGCCTCGAATACCCTTCGAGGATTTATGGGAGGGCGGCCTGCCCCTGCTTTCCTGCGGTAGGACCGGTTTGGATCGCGCTGTGGGACAGGAATCAAGGCCGCTACCCTATCCCAGAACGCATCGGACACCTCCCATGCCTGGATCTTTCCCATCCTCGCCCCCTAGTAAAGCATGAAGAAAGGGACGGAGGATGGCAACACTATTTACGGATAAGATCTTAGTCACTTCCTCCAGGCTGACCAGCGCCATAACCAGGCAGATGGGCCACTTCAGCACCAGCACGCCCAGCGCGGCCATGGGGATGCCCACGCACCAGGGGGCCAGCACGTCGATCAGCGCGGCGAAGACGGTGTCGCCGCCGTCGCAGCAGACGCCCACGATCATGATCAGGTTGATCAGACGAACACTCCAAGGCTGCGGATCGATGTCAATGATCCGGAAAGGCCATGTCGAGCAGGTACATCGGAGGGACAGGAAGGCCCTGGCAACCTTCGTCGAGGCCCTCTTCCGAGGCGTTGCTTGATTGCCGCATGGAAGGGGGCAGTCCCGCCCAGCCGTCAACTTTGCAACAGAACCGTTTCCATTAATACAGATATAGTTTAGTTTGTGCAGAAATTGATGATGGCCGGCTCACATTTCAGGTCGGCTTATTTCGATTCAGCGTCGATTTTGCGTTGAAAGGCTCCGGATGGCCTTTATATTCTCCACGCCCTCTATTTTGTTTTGGGTGTCCGACCGCCCGAGAAAAATCTTTTTATTCACGTTGAGGAGCAAACCATGCCCAAATACGTCCTGCTCACCAAGCTGAGCCCGAACTCCCTCTGCGACCTAGCTAAGATCGAGGAGAATTCCAAGAGCTGGAAAAAGGAAGTGGAAGACAAATGCCCAGAAGTGAAGTTCCACGAACATTTCTGGGTGTTGGGTCCGTCTACGATTTTTTAAGCATCTACGATGCGCCCGATGAAAAGGTGGCGTCGAAAGTTTCGTTGATCTCCATGTCGCTGGGGGCACAGAAAGCCGAAACGTGGACGATGCTGCCGTACTCCGACTACATCAAAGAGGTCCACGAGCTGTTGGGCTGTAGGAAATGACTGATGCGCCCCGAGGAACTCCCGGGCATGCCGATCCCCGGGTCATTCCGGAGCGGAGGCAGAACGGGCCGCGGAAAAGAGTTTGACATTCAGCCAGGGATCCGTCTGTAATGTTTCTATGCATAGAAACACCCTGGACCGCCTGAGCGAATTGTCACTGCTGCTCCACCAGGCCCCGGACACGGCCCTGGTGGAGGGGTTCCTGCGTGAATTGCTGACCCCGTCGGAGATTGAGGTGATCAGCTTTCGCTGGGAACTGGTCCAGCGCCTGAACCAGGGACAGAGCCAGCGCTCCATCGCCGCGGAACTAGGGCTCAGTTTGTGCAAGATCACCCGTGGCTCCCGGATCCTGAAACGGCCCGACTCGGCCGTGCGCGCCATGCTGGCGCAGAAGGCCGCGCGCCCGGCCGAACCGTCCCCGTCCTCAACCTGGACACCCGGAGGCTCAGCCCATGTCCACCCGATCCATCCTGGCCGACCACGACATCCCCCGCCGGTGGTACAACCTGGCCGCGGACCTGCCGCACGCACCCCTGCCGCCCCTGGGTCCCGACGGCAAGCCGGTGGACCCCCAGGCCCTAGGAGCCCGACCAAGGGACAAGTAAAGGTCCGGGTCCCTCCATTTCGCCCTGGTTCGCTCTGTTGGATCGCTGATCGCGATCCAACAGAGCGGATGGCTTGGCTGGAAGGTACTCGTCGGCTGTGTTCCACCTCCGGGATATCGACCCCGCAGAGCGTTTCATAGGCTTCCTGGGCCTGTTTCTTGGGTTTCTGCCCCTCAGGCCGAAGCGCTGGCCATCTTCAAGAGGTTATGGGCGGTGCAGACCAGGCTCCATTCAGCCCTGACCTTGGTCAGCCCCCTGAGTAGGAACTGCCGGAAGCCCATGGCCTGTTTGACCTGACCGAACACCGGCTCCACGATCTGCTTTCGAAGCCGGTAGGGACTCCGCCAGCCACCCCGCTTCAGTTTCTCCCGCATCCGGGCCACGAGGCTACCCGGCTTGCCGTTCTTGGCGTGGGTTGCAGCTTTGCTGCCATGCTGCTGGCGGCCGGTGGCGATATAGGCTTGGATCTTCCGGGCCTCCAAGCCTTCCAGGTTCGCTTCCGAGCAGAACCCCGCATCCGCCGAACAGACCCTTGGCTTCCGGCCGAGATTGGCTTTCACCCGATCGATCATGGGCAGCAGTTGCGGGCAGTCCGCGTTGGTGGCCACTACATCACAGGCCACGATCACCTGGGCCTTGGCGTCCACTGCCGCCTGGGCGTTGTAGCACTGCTCGAAACCATCCTTGGTGGGCATGATCCGGCTCTCCGGATCGGTGAAATTGCGCTGGGCCTTTGGGTTCACCTTGGGTGGGTCCGGTGGGTCCTCATCATCGTCTTTCTTATTTTCCTTGGCCTTCTCCGCAGCCTCCTTCTCCAGGGCCGCCTTGGCTTCCCTGATCTTCCGCATCCGTTCCGCCTTGTTGGTCACCCAGGCTGGAAGCTCGTCTCCCTGGCGGTTCCGGAACCGGAAATCCTCGCCCAGATCCGTGATCTCCGCCTGGTCCAACCAGCCCTTCACCGTCTCGGCGAATTCCTCTTCCGCCTTCTCCATCCGGTCGTAACTCATGGCCTTGTGCTTGTTGGCGTTGGCCTTGACCTTGGTGCCATCCAAGGCCACGTGTCCCAGGGTCACCAGCCCCGCCCGGCGGCAGAGAACCAGAACCTGCTGGAACAGACCGGCCAGCGCTCCCAGGTGCCGGCGGCGGAAAAGGCCGATGGTCCGGAAATCCGGCTTCTGAAATCCGGTCACCGCCGCGAAGTCCATCCGCTCGATGCAGGCCTTGGCGATCTTCCGGGAGGAGAACACCCCCTGGGTGTAGGCATAGAGCAACAGGGCCACCATCATGGCCGGATGGAAGGGCGGGTAGCCCCGCTCCTCATCATAGCTGTCAAGGATTTGCGAGAGGTCCAGTTGCTCAACCACCAGGTCCCGCACGAAGTGCGCCGGGTGCCCTTCCGGAATGAACTCGGTGATTTCAGGCGGCAGCAGCCACTTCTGTTTCGGGTCCCAGGGGCGGAATCGTTTGGTCATACCTACTTATCGTACGAACCAATCCAATCTTTAACCCGGTCACCCAAAAACTTTGGCCCGGGGGTGGAACACGGCCGTCGCGGTTCCTTCGTTAGCACCATCGGTCTCTGAACGCGAACGCGTTCAGAGACCGATGAACCAGAGCGAAATGGAGGGACCCGGACCTTTACTTGGTCACCCTCCTAGTGCAATATCCCTGAAATAGCTTGAATAAATAGCCAAGCAGGGTGATCTCTTGCGGTGACGTCCAACGCAAGCGTTGACCGGCACCGCCCAGCCGGCACGCTGAGGGGAGCTCGGCCGATGGCATGATGACGCCGGCTCGATGGATCACAGGCAGGGCGGTGTCCAGGGTCGAACGCTCTGGTTAGGCAAGGCGGCCCTGCTTTTGGTTGGAGTCCCCGGCGCGATTGGATTTGAAGTGCTTGAAAGGATCTGCCGAGCAGATCGATGGATCTTTTGCTTTCCTCGGCGACCCTCGGCTCTTCGGTGCCTCGGCGATAGGCTTTTCCCAGGTCCCGATAGCGCCTTATCGTCCTTGCGCAAAAGCACTCATGAAAAAATTATCGTCGAGCGCGCCGGGGAGCCGAGGCTCGCCGAGGGGAAGAACATAAGCTATGGGTGATTATTTATTAAAACTCTTTTAGGGATGTTGCACCAGTGTAGGCCATCAAGACACCGGAACCATTTCGGTCCGGTTCGTGCGGAAAACAATGGCGCCGGGGGCAGGGCCGCTTGCGTGGTTTGATAAAAAATTTATACTAACTCCGGTCCTTTCGCGGCCAGTTCCAGCCCTGCCCCCCAACCGCCTCCCGGAGCCGGTCATGCGTCTTTCTGTCTGTGTTGCGCTCGTCCTCCTCACCGGGTGCGTCGCCGCCCTTCCGTACCGGAACCAGCTGGGCTATGACTCCCTGGCCCAGTGCCGGACCCTGGGCAACCGGGACATGGGGCCCATCCGCCTGGAGTGGCGGCCGTCCACGTTCTATGCCCGGATGAACTACCAGGGCGCCGACAGCGCCATGGGCAATTCCTTCCGGACCCGGATCCCCACCGGCCCCAGCCTGGTGTCCCGCATCACCGAGGCCCTGGACACGGCGGTGGGCCTGGACAGCCATTCCCGCCAGGTGCTGAAGGTGAACGTGGTGGAAGCCTACTCCCGGTATCCCTATTCCCAGGGCCCCTACGACTCCACCCCCGCCACCGAGTGGGGAGAATGCGGCCTCTGGGCGCGGTTCACCTTCGGGAAGCTCGAGTGGCAGGCCCGGTTCAGGGCCCGCACCCCGTCCGACCAGGTGGGCTCCCTTTCCTCGCTGGAGGTCATGGAGCGCGCCTGGGACGACCTGGCGCTGCAGGTGACCCGGAGCGTGGTGGAACACCTGAAGACCGGTGCCGCGCACACTTCCTGACCGGCTCCGGCGAGGCCGGGCGCGGTCCGCAAGCTGGCGGAACGCTACCTGGAGCGACGGTCACGCGGCCTTGGCCTTGACGC
>CAWFOJ010000110.1:0-23226 GCA_963816585.1 uncultured Holophagaceae bacterium
GCAGCCACAGGGCGGCGGCGGCCAGGACCACCAGCACCGGGAGGGAGGAGACGGTCCCGAACGCCGGCAGGAACGCCAGGGCGCAGGCGGTGGCGGCCATCCAGGTGAAGGTGAGCCGGCCGCTCTGGTCCGGCCGGAAATGCCTGGACAGGGTCGGGAACTGGGCCCGCCCGTAGTCGTGGTCGTGGAGCAGCATCAGCACCCAGAAGTGGGGCACCTGCCAGAGGAAGAACAGCAGGCACAGGACCAGGAGGGCAGGGGAGTCCAGGCCGCCGCCGGCGGCCGCCCAGCCGATGGCGGGAGGCAGGGCGCCGATGAGGGCGCCGGGGATGATGGCGAAGGCCGTCACCCGCTTGAGGGGCGTGTAGACGCCGTTGTACCAGACCAGCGCCAGCAGACCCAGGAGGGCTGCGGGCCAACCGTGCGCCAGGAGCAGGATGGCGAACCCGGCCAGGTTGAGGGCGGCTCCCAGGAGGGCTCCTGCGGCCAGGGACACCCGCCCGGAGGGCAGGGGCCGGTTGCGGGTGCGGGCCATGCGGGCGTCATGGCCGCATTCCTGGGCTTCGTTCCAGGCGCAGGAGCCCATGGCCAGCAGCAGGGTGCCCAGGAGGCACGTGCCCAGGCCCCAGTGCAGGGCCCGCTGGGCAGCCAGGTACCCGGTCGCGGCGGTGAGGGTGGAGGCTCCCGAAATGGAGAGCTTGGTGAGTTGGGTGAAGTCCCGCCAGGTCATTGCAGATTCTTGATGAAGGTGACGATCTCATCCAGTTCGCCTGGGGCCAGGGTGACGGCCGGCATGGCGTCGGGATAGCCCTTCAGGCGCTGGGCGCGGGGGGTGAGGATGCTCCGGCGCAGGTGCCGTTCGTCCACCAGCACCGTGCGGGTGCGGTCACCTTCCACCACGTCCACGCGCTGGCCGTACAAGCCGCGGAAGGTCGGGCCGACCATGACGCTGCCGTCGGTGGAATGGCAGGTCAGGCAGTTGCGGCGCCGCAAGACCGCGACGGCCTCCGGCTCTCCGGCCTTGGCCGTCTTGACGGGCATCGGTTCCGGCACAGGCGCCTGGGCATCCTCGCCGCCGAAGTACCAGCGCCGGAATTCGTCCTCGGGCACCACGACCACGTGGCTGAGCATGGAGGAGTGGTCCACCCCGCAGATGACCGTGCACTGCACGTCGTAGGTCCCGACCTCGACGGGGCGGAACCAGGTGGAATTGATCCGGCCCGGCACCACGTCGATCTTGAGGCGGAACGCGGGGACGAAAAATCCGTGGATGACGTCGAGGCTCTGCACCTCCAGCTTCACGGGCCGGTCCAGCGCCGCATACAGGACGGTGGTCTGCTTGTTGTTCGGGTACTCGAAGGACCACGCCCACTGTCTGGCGGTGACTTTCACGATCATGGAATCGGCCGGCGCGTTGGAGTTGTACTCGTAGTTGGTCCATCCGAAGTAGAAGATCGCGATGAAGACCACCAGCGGAACCACGGTCCAGGTCACCTCGAGCCACAAATTGCCTTCGATCTGCTCGGCTTTCGGATGCCGCTTCTTCCTGTAGAGGATCACGAAACCGATCATCGAGCCGGTGATTCCGAGCAGCAGCACCACCGTCAGAGCCAGGATCCAGAGGAATAACTGATCGGCCCGGTGGGCGCCAGTGGTTGCCTGTGTCATCCATCCCATGGCGGGTCCTCAGCGAAAGGCGACGTCCGAGAAGAGAAGGGCGAAGAAGATCAGGAGGGTTCCGAGAGCGACGGAAACCAAGGTTTTCAGCAGCAGGCCCTGGTACCGAAGGTGCATGAAGAAATAGAACACCAGCACCGCCTTGGTGGGGGTGATGAGGAGCAGCCCCCAGACGGCGGGGCCTTGTCCGAGGCGGCTCACCAGGACCAGCAGGGCGGTGAGCGAGACGAGCACGGCCCATACCGCCACGAAGACCCCGTAGCCGGGGTGGGCCTGGCCAGTTTCCGGTTCCATCATGGGTTCGCTCATGCAGTCATCTCCACGCGATCGGCTTCCATCCTCAGGCGGCCAGGTAGAACAAGGGGAGCAGGAAGATCCAGATGACATCCACCAGGTGCCAGTAGAGCCCGCTGTTCTCCAGGAGCACGAACCGCTCGGCGTTGATCCGGCCCCGGGCCACCAGCACCGCCATCAAGGACAGGACCGAGACGCCCGCCAGCACGTGCAGGCCATGGAGGCCGGTCATGGTGTAGTAGAGGCCGAAGAACGTCTGCTCCCCCGGAGGCAGGGTGGCCAGATGGGCGGAGCTGGGGTAGAGGCCCCGGCGGATCTCCTCCGTCCATTCGATGGCCTTGTCCATCAGGAAGACCAGCCCCAGCAGGATCGTGGTGCCCACGCACAGCAGCGCCATCAGGCGCCGCCCGCGCTGGATGGCGGCGATGCCCAGGGCCATGGTGAGGCTGCTGGTGAGCAGGATGAAGGTGTTGGTGACGCCGATGAAGGCGTTCATGTCCGAACCGGCGTGGTGGAACTCCCGGGGGTATATGGACCGCAAGGTACGAATAGGCGAGGAACAGCCCGGAGAACAGGAGGACTTCCGTCAACAGGAACAGCCACATGCCCAACTTCGCACCAAAGTAGTCGTGGTGGTGTCCTCCTCGTGGATCATACCGGTCTGGCTCATGCCTGGCCCTCCGGTTCGAAAGCGTAGGGTCCATGGGTGACCGTGGGGATCTCCCGCGAAATTCTCGACGGGCGGCGGCGAGGCGATGGTCCACTCCAGGGTCACGCCGCCCCAGGGGTTGGCCTCGGCCTTTGCGCCCCGGAACAGCGCCACCGACCAGGTTGGCGAAGAAGATGATCAGGCCCAGCGACCAGGATCCACGAGCCCACCGTGGCCACGTCGTGCCCGGTGTTGAACATGGGCAGGTGGTTGAAGTAGCGCCGGGGCATGCCCTGCGAGCCCCAGCACCAGCATGGTGAAGTAGAGCATGTTGAACCCGATGAACATGGGGAACCAGGCGACGTAGGCGGCCGTGCGCCGGGAGTACATCCGGCCGAACATCTTGGGGAACCAGTAGAGCAGCGCCGCGAAGAAGCGCGAACCCGGTGCCGCCGAACATCACGTAGTGGAAGTGGCCGACGATGAAATAGGTGTCGTGGAGGTGGACGTTGACCGCCAGGGCGCCCTGCATCACCCCGGTGAGCCCGCCGATGGAGAAGAGGAAGATGAAGGTCAGGGCGATAGAGCAGGGGCGGCTGGAAATCGATGGAGCCCTTGTACAGGGTGGCGGTCCAGTTGAAGACCTTGATCGCGCTGGGCACGGCCACGATCATGGTCAGCAGGGAGAAGAGCATGTTCGCGAAGGGGCTCATGCCGGAGGTGAACATGTGGTGGGCCCACACCAGCGAACCCACCGCGGCGATGGCGATGCTGGAGAAGGCGATGGCCTTGTAGCCGAAGATGGTGCGCCGGGCGAAGGTGGGCAGGATCTCGGTGATGGCGCCCATGGCGGGCAGGATCATGATGTAGACGGCCGGGTGCGAGTAGGTCCAGAACAGGTGCTGGTAGAGCAGCGGATCGCCGCCCTTGGCGGGATCGAAGATGCCGACGCCGACCAGCCGCTCGAGGATGACCAGCAGCAGGGTGATGGCCAGGATGGGGGTGGCGAGGACCTGGATCCAGCCGGTGGCGTAGAGGGACCAGGGGAAGAGCGGCATCCGGAACCAGGTCATGCCCGGGGCCCGCAACCGGTGCATGGTGGTGATGAAGTTGATGCCGGTGAGCATGCTGGAGAAGCCGAGGAGGAACGCGCCGAAGACCGCCATGGTCACGTTGGTGCCGGTCCTGAGGCTGAAGGGGGCGTAGAAGGTCCAGCCCGTGTCCGCTGGCCCGCCGGGGAGGAACAACGAAGTCAGGGCGACCAGGGCACCGGCGACATAGAAATACCAGGAGGTACAGATTAAGTCGCGGGAAGGCCACATCCCGGGCGCCGATGAGCAGGGGCAGCATGAAATTCCCGAACACGGGCGGCAGTCCCGGAATCACGAACAAGAAGATCATGACCACGCCGTGGACCGTGAACAGGGAGTTGTAGGCCTGGGCGCTGATCAGGTTGTGGAACCGGCTCAACTGGACCAGGCGCATGAGGAAACCGGCCCCGACCCCGACGGCGAAGAAGGAAAGGGTGGAAACGAGGTACAGGATCCCGATGCGCTTGTGGTCGGTGGAGGTGATCCAGGCCAGGATCCCCTTCCGTTCTCCCGTGTCCTCCAGGTAGCTGCCGGGGAAGTGCGGATGCTCCGTCCGGGTCGCGCTCATGCCTTCACCCTCGGCTTCTTCTTGAACACCAGCAGGGCCAGGAACCCGGCGCCAAGGATGAGCGTCGCCGCGCCGCCCGCCTTGGTGGCGTTGAACACGTATCCTCGTCCATTGGGATCGTAGCTGTAGCAAAACTGGAGCCACTGGTTGATGGTCGGGCGGGTCTCTCCCCGGGCCGCTTCGAGGATCGCCATCTGCAGATCCGCGGGGAGGAATGAAGTGCCGTAGATATAGCGGGTGATCTTGCCGCCCGGGGACAGCAGCATGATGGCGCCGGGATGGATGTAGCTGTCGCCCTGGGCCTTGAACTTGAAGCCCACGGAGTCGCACAGGGCCCGGGTCGCGGGCGCCGGGCCGGTCAGGAACCGCCAGGCCGTGGGCGGGAACGGACGGTGGATCACCTTGAGGTAGTTGGTGCGCTTCTGGGAGGCGATCTCGGGCGTGTCCTTGGGGTCGAAGCTTACCGTGACCACCTGGAAGTCCTGCCCGGGCCCGGCCTTGACCTGGTTCACCACATCCACCACGCCGTTCAGCAGCGGCGTGCAGATGCCGGTGCAGCTGAAGTAGTTGAGGGTCAGCACGGTGGGCTTGTCGATGAGCGACCCCAGGCGCACCGGGCTGCCGTCCTCGCCGTTCAGGACCAGATCCAACGGCACCTGGGCTCCCAGCCGCTCGTAGATGCCCACTTCGCCGGCCGCGGGCGGCGGCTGGGCGGCAGGGGGCGTCGGGGCCGGCTGGGCGGGAGCCGGGCTTCCCGCCGCCACCGCCAGGGCACAGATCAGGGTCAAAGGCCTCATCGAGGTTCCTCCTTCACCGCGCGGTTCAGCGCGTTGCGCAGATCCTGCCACTGGGCCGGCGTGAACAGGGCGACCTGCGGCGCGAACCCATTGTCCGGGGCGCCGTAGAGGATGCCCCTGGCCAGGGCTTGATCACTGCCGGACCAGCCGGGAATTTCCGAGAGCGTCAGGGCGGCCCGGACGGGGTCCGCGACGGCCGAGCGCAGGATGGGTTCCGAACCCACGGCCAGGCTCGCGGGCGCGGTGAATTCCTGCTCCAGCTTGCGCACGGCCAGGGACACGGGAATCCGCCCGGGGACGAATCCCCCGGAGCTGGCGAACTGCGCCGCCAGGGCGGCCAGCGCCTTGGGATCCTCGGGGCCATGATCGAAATGGCCGAGGGATTGGACATAATGCACCAGGGCCATCCGGTCGCGGGTGGACAGGTAGGCGAAGGACACCATGTTGGTGCCTTTGATGCCATCGGCCAAGGTCTTGTAGATGTCATTGATCCGGTAGCCGTTCTGCCAACCCGCGTTCTGGGTGAAATTGCGCGGCGCCGGATGCAGGAGCTTCCCCGCCGGCCCGTCGCCTTCCCCGGCGGCACCATGGCAGGGGGCGCAGGTCTGGGCGAATACGGCCATTCCTTTGGCGAGCAGGTCCGGATTGGGCTTCATGACCGTAGCCGGGTCGATGGGCGGCAGCGTATGGGCCTTCTCGGGGGGGTAGTCGGTGGGATCCAGCCAACCGCTCTCCCTGCCCACCGGGTAGAACGCCGAACCGGTGCTGGGCTGGTTGGCGTTGCGCAGGCTCGGCAGCACGAGGAAGGCCAGGACTCCGAGCAGGCCGATGAACAGGACCACCACCAGGAGTGCCGAAAGCAGCTGCTTGAGTTCCTTGGGGCTGACGTAGCGGTCGATCATAGGCGGAACTCCAGCCCCTCCTTGAGGAAGGGATCGCCCACCGGCATGTCCGCCCCCAGCTCCATGGCGCGCCGCAGGCAGAGCAGCGTCCCGCCGATGAACAGGAGGGCGAATCCCAGCTCGGGCCAGGAAAAGACCAGGGACCTGCCCAGGACCGGGAAGATCATCCAGTAGATGTCAAGCCAGTGGGCGGCCAGCACCACCAGGGCCACCCAGCGCAGGCGCTTCAGGTCCCCCTTCGCGTCCTTCGGGATCAGCGCGAAGAAGGGGACGAGGAATTGCAGGAAGAACACCAGGATCGCCACCCCCAGCCAGGCTCCCCCGGTCCGGGGCAGGTACCACACGACCTCCTCGGGCAGGTTGCCGTACCACATGAGCAGGTACTGCGCGAACGCGATGTAGCCCCAGAAGACGGTGAAGGCGAACAACCAGGCCCCGAGGTTGTACACGTGGTCGAACCGGATCTGCTGGAGGCGTTGCCGGCCCATCAGGTACAGGACGGCGAGCACCGTCACCGCCAGCCCCGAGAGGAACGACCCAGCGAACAGGTAGACGCCGATCACATCGCTGTACCATTTGGGCTCAAGGGCCCCGATCCAGTCGAACGCCGCCTGGCTGATCGAGAGCGCGAAGATGGCCATGCAGACCGGGGCGAACCGGCGGGCCCGGATGGTGTAGCGGGGGTCAGGGTCCCGGTCCTGCTTCAGGGACCCCCGGACCAGGACCGCCAGGGCCAGGAGGCCGAGCGCAGCGCAGGCCACCACGCGGACGGAAAAGAACGGGAGGCCGAGCCAGGACGCCTTCCCGGCCAGGACCGGGTCGGCCGCCGCCCCGGGCCTGGAGCCGGGGTAAAGCGCCGGGAGCGAACCGAGGGCCAGCACGCCCACCCCCGCGAGGGGAAGCAGAAGGGACGAGACCCGTTCGGCGATCCGTCGCAAGGGCACGCTCCAGCGGGCCGCGACCAGGTGTTCCAGGGCCACCAGGAACAGCGCTCCGAGGGCGATGGACAAGAGGAAGATGAACCAGAGCAGCCAGTTCGCCCAGAACCTCGGCCCGCCATAGACGAAATAGGTAGACGCGGCGGAGGCGGCGCCCAGGAGGGTGGCACTCCACAGCAACGGGGCGGTACGGTCGGCGCTCATTGGAAGTCCTCGGCTTTGGCGTTCTGGGCCCGCTGGAGCGCGCGCACATAGTGGACCACGGCCCAGCGGTCGTCCTCGGACAGGTCGGCGGCATAGGAAGGCATGGCGTTCTTGCCCAGGACGATGGTCCCGTAGATCTGCCCGTCGGAATAGCCGCGGATGGCGTCCGTATGCAGGTTGGCGGGCTTGGCGCCATACGCGGCGCTAAGGGAGGGCATGCCGGTGCCCAGCGGGTCGTGGCAGACCGTGCAATGGGTCTGGTAGGCCGCCCGGCCCCGGGCCATCACCGCCGGGGTCCGGGGCAGCGGGTTCACCAGCCGGCCTGCTTCCTCCGGGGTCGTGAAGCCAGGGGCAGGAACCCGCGGGCCACGGTGCCGGCCACGGGCAGCTGCATGCTGTGGCCGTCCCGGAAGAAGGAACTGGGCTGCTGGGGGTCGACCCGCGGCTGGTCGAGCATGTGGCGCATGGGCAGGGCCACGGACATCATCTCCACCGATCCGTACATGATCAGCCCGGAAACCAGGCAGGCGACTGCAATGCCGGCGAGGGCCCTCTGGATGAAGGCGGCGGTGAGGAACGGTTCCTTCGCCGGCGCCGGCAGCCATTCGACCTCCAGGGCCCCGGCGGTTTCCAGGGCGGCCTGGGCGGCGGCGGCGTCGAAGCCGGCCTCCCCCTCTTCAGCCTCCAGCGCAAGGGCGAACCGGTCCCGGGTGATGCCCCGGATGGCCTTGGAATGGAGCACCGGATGCCCGAAAAAGGGCAGGCGGTTGAGCAGGTGGAGCATGCCCAGGCCGGCGGTGAACGCGGCGAACAGGACCGTGACCTCGAACATGATGGGCACGAAGGCCTGCCAGGACGAGGGCGCCTTGCCCCCGGTGACCAGGGGGTAGTCCACCGCGGCCACCCACAACTGGAAGCCCAGGGCGGTCAGCGCGCCCAGGATGCCCATGATCAGCACCATGCCGGCCAGCGGCGAACGGCGGCGGCCCAGGAGGTCGTCCAGCCCGTGCACCGGGTAGGGCGTGTAGGCCTCCAGCCGCCCCAATTGCCGTGCCTTGAGGGCGGGCACCGCCTGCACCAGCGCTTCGGCGCTGTCGAAGAGACCGAGGACAGCGAAGGTCTCACTCATGAATGGCTCCGTGACGGGGCTGAGCCCCGGGCAGGTCGGCCTTCATTTCGGAGGTTGCGATCATGGGCAGGAGCCGGGCGAACAGCAGCACCAGGGTGAAGAAAATGCCGAAGGACCCGGCCAGGATGCCGATGTCCACCAGGGTCGGCTTATAGTTGTGCCAGGCCGAAGGCAGGTAGTCATGGTGCAGGGAGATGACGATGATGACGAACCGCTCCATCCACATGCCGACGGTCACGGCGATGGCCACCAGGAACATCCACGGATAGCCCCGGCGGCACCTCCGGAACCACATGAGCTGGGGCAGGAGCACGTTGCAGGCGATGGTGAGGCATCCGGCCCAGCCGTAGGGCCCCCAGACATACTGCAGGAACGTGTGCTGGATGAACGGATTCATGCTGTACCACGCGGTGAACCCCTCGGCGACGTAGGCATAGCCCATCAGGCAGCTCATCCCCAGGATGACCTTGTTCATCACCTCCAGGTGGAAGTCGGTGATGAGGTTCTTCAGGTCCATGGTCTCCCGCGCCACGATGAGGGACATGAGGACGATGGCGAAGCCGGCGAAGATGGCGCCCACCACGAAATAGGGGGGGAAGATGGTCATGTGCCAGCCGGGCACGATCGAGGTGGCGAAATCGAACGAGACCACGCTGTGCACCGAAAGCACCAGCCCGGTGGCGAGGCCGGCCAGGAGCACGTAGGCCTTCTCGTAGTGCCGCCAATGGCTGGTCGCCCCGGTCCAGCCGCAGCTCAGGATCGTGTAGGCGAACTTGCGGACCCCGCGGCCGGTGCGTTCGCGCAGCGAGGCCAGGTCGGGCAGCAGGCCCAGGTACCAGAACAGCAGGGACACCGAGAAATAGGTGCTGACCGCGAACACGTCCCAGAGCAGGGGCGAGCGGAAGTTGGGCCAGATGCCGCGCTGGTTGGGGTAGGGCAGAAGCCAGTAGGCCAGCCAGGGCCGGCCGACGTGGATCAGGGGGAACATGCCCGCCACCATCACGGCGAAGATGGTCATGGCTTCGGCGAACCGCGAGATGGCGTTCCGCCATCGTTTCCGGAACAGGAAGAGGATGGCGGAGATGAGGGTCCCCGCGTGGCCGATGCCGATCCAGAACACGAAGTTGATGATGCCGAAGGCCCAGAACACCGGGCTGTTGTTGCCCCAGGCGCCGATGCCCATGTAGAAGGTGTAGCCGACCAGGGCCAGCCCCAGGGTCATGACCGAAGCGGTGCAGGCGAGGGCGAGGAACCATTTCCGCGGCGGGACCCGGGCCGGGAAGGCCAGGATCTGGTCGTCCAGTTTGCCGGGGGTGACCTCCCCCGCGGTCAGCGGCGTGGTGCGCAGGACCTCCGGGAGATCCATGGGGAACGGGGCGCCTTCAGGATTCATGTCCCTCTTCCTCCATGGCGGGATTCCTCAGGTCGGCGAGATAGGTGATGGCCGGACGGGTGCCCACCTCCTTGAGCACGAGATAGCCGCGGTCGCTGTCCGCGAGGCGGGATACCTGGGTTGCGGGATTCTTGAGGTCGCCGAAGACGAAGGCCCGGGCCGGGCACGCGGCGACGCAGGCGGGCACGATCTCGCCGTCCCGCACAGGCCGGTGCTCGATCTTCGCCTGGATGCGCCCATTGTCGATGCGCTGCACGCAGAAGGTGCATTTCTCCATCACGCCCCGGGGACGGACCGTGACCTCCGGGTTGAAGGCCAGGGAGAGGGGCTCCCTGGTGGTGGCGGTGAATTCCAGGTAATTGAACCGGCGCACTTTGTACGGGCAGTTGTTGGCGCAGTAGCGGGTGCCCACGCAGCGGTTGTAGGCCATCTGGTTGAGCCCGTCGGGACTGTGGTTGGTGGCGTTCACGGGGCACACGTTCTCGCAGGGAGCGTCGTCGCACTGCTGGCACAGCATGGGCTGCTGGACCACCTTGGGATTCCCGGGCTCGCCTTCGTAGTAGCGGTCGATGCGGATCCAGTGCATTTCACGCCCCCTGGCGACCTGCTCGGGACCCACCACCGGGGTGTTGTTCTCCGACTGGCAGGCCAGGATGCAGGCGCCGCATCCCACGCAGGCGCTCAGGTCGATGACCATGCCCCATTTGTGTTCGGGGAAGGCCTGGTCCGGATAGAGGCTCGCCGGGTTGCCCCTGGGTTGATGCTTCGGCGCCTCCCGGGCATAGTCGGCCAGCGTGAAGGAGTGCACCAGGTCCCGCCCCTCCAGCCGGAAATGGCCCTGGGTGATCGGCAGTTCGCGGTTGCCGCCGAGCTTCGCGAGGCGGACGCCGCGGCGGAGGCCGGCCCAGGCCGGGTCCGGGTCCCTGAAGGGGAACCCGTTCCCGCCGATCCCGTTCGCCACCCGCCCCGCGGCCCTGCCGTAGCCCAAGGCCAGGGCCAGGACGCCCGGGGCCTGCCCCGGCTGCACCACCACCGGAGACTCGAGGCTTGTCCCCCCGGCCGTGATCCGCACCAGGTCCCCGTCCCTGAGGCCCAGCCTCCCCGCGTCAGCCACCGAAACCGAGACCGGATTGCCCCAGGTGGTCTTGGTGACGGGATCCGGCCATTCCTGGATCCAGGCATTGTTGGCGTAGCGGCCGTCGTAGACGCCGGCTCCGGGGAACAGGACCAGTTCGAAGGCGTCCTCCGTCCCGGCTGCGACGGCTTGCCGGGCCGCCGCATTCACCGCGGCGCTCTTCAGGGACGGCGCCGGCCGCGGCCGCACGGGCACCGGGACCACCCCGTCGTGGAGGCCCACTTCGAAATAGCGTTCGAAGGGCACCAGGCTGCCTCCCGGATAGACGTCCTTCCGCCACCGGGCCTGGAGGTAGGCGTGGTAGTCAGCGGGAACGTCCGTTCCCAGGCCCCGCAGGATGCCGAGCAGGATGTCTTCCCCCTGGCGGGTGTCGAAGAGGGGCCCCACCGCGGGCTGCTGCAGGGTGAGCAGCCCTTCGCCGCCGTCATGGTCGCCCCAGGCTTCCAGCCAGTGGTCCTCGGGCAGCAGCACCTGGCACTGGGCCGAAGTCTCGTCCTCCTGGAGCCCGATCCAGACTCGGAGCGGCACCTTGGCCATGGCCGCGGCCCAGGCGTCGGCCCGGGGATGGGCGTAGGCGGGGTTCGCGCCCCATACCAGGACCGCGGCGCAGTTGCCAGCGGCCATGGCCTGGACGGCATCGTCCAGGTCGGCGCCGGTGGCCAACGCCTGGACGGGACGCAAGTCCAGGGTCCCGACCCCCAGCATGGCGTTCAGCAGGTGCGCGGCCAGGTGGGCATCGGCGGGCATGCTGTCGCCGCAAAGCACCAGGGCCTGGCGGCCGGCGCCGCTGAGATCGGCCGCGAGGGCGTCCCAGGCCCTCGCCGGAATGCCCAGGGATTCCGGGCCGGCGGCGGGGAGATCCACCCCGTCCGGCAGGGCCACGCCGTGCTTATCCCGCATCGTCCTGGCCAGGGCGAAGGCCGCCGCCGCCACCCGCGACGGCGGCACCGGGAGGCGGTGGTCCGCCTTGGAACCAGTGAGGGTCATGGTCCCCTCGATGACCCACAGCCGGTTCATGGGGGCGCCCGGGCCCTTCGGCCGGCGCTGGTCCGCGAATGCGCCGATGGCCGGAGGATCGTCGCCGTTCAGGAAGTCTGCGCCGAGGGACAGGATCACCTTGGCCTCGCCGATCCTGGGCACCGGCACGAAACCTTCGCCGAAGGCGGTGCGGGCGGCTTCCAGGCCGGAACCGGCGGCGGGTTCCCAGGCCAGGTGCCTGAGCCCGGGGAGAGCTCGGCCGAGGTCGCCCACCAGGGCGAGGCGGGTCGGCGATTCCAGCGCGCCCGTGACCAGCAGCACCTGCCTGCCGGCGGCCTTGGCCGTCGCCAGCGCCTTGGCGATCCGGGCCCCGGCCTGGTCCCAGGATGCCGCCTTTCCGTCGATCCGGGGCCCCCGGAGGCGGTCGGGATCATACAGGCGCAGCACGTCGGCGACGGCCCTGGGCGACGTCTTGCCCTTCAGGGCCGGATGCTCGTCGTTCCCCGAGATGTGGATGGGACGGCCTTCCCGGGTCTTCACCAGGACAGCGTAGGAGCGGGACCCTTCCTGGAACGTGGAGGCGTAGTAGTTGGCCACCCCGGGCACCACCTCCCCCGCGCGGCGGGTGTAGGGCACGATTCCGCCGCGTCCGCGGGAGCAGGCGACGCCGGCGGCCATGGCGGTGGTGGCGCCCACCAGTTCCAGGAAGCGCCGCCGGGACAGGCCGGAAGGCGGTTCGGAAGCGCCCGGGGCGAACTCGTTGGCCGCCGCCGCCCGGGCCGCCGGGGTTTCGGCGCGCTCCTCCAGGGTCCGCCAGAAGCGGCCTTGCTCCCGGCTGGAGGACGGTTCCGATGGGGTTCGAGACGTTTCATCCACGGCGCTTCACCGATCGGGTTGGGGGGGTGATGGCGGGCGGTGCCGCCGGGCGGGAGGCGGGATCCGGGCCGGCGGGAGGGCCGGCGCGCCGGACCAGCGCGGGCAGGTCCAGACCGGTGAGGCCCAGGGCGCCGGCCAGCAGGGCCAATCCGCCCAGGAACCGCGCCCGGCTCATGGCCTCCGCCGTGTTTCCAGGTTTGCGTTCGTACATGCTCGTCCGCCCTCCCTGATGGGTTCTTACCGGTGGCACGCCGCGCAGTTCTCGGCGGCCCTCTGAATGGGGCTTCCGGCGGGCAAGGCCGCGTGGGGGTCCCGATGGCAGCCCAGGCAGTTGCTCATCCGCATGGACATGTGCTGGGCGACGACGTCCATGGTCTGCACTTCGCCGTGGCAGGTCTGGCAGGCGATGCCGGCGCTCACGTGCGGGCGGTGATCGAAGAACACGTAGTCGGGAAGCTTGTGGATCCGCTGCCAGACCAGAGGCTGGCCGGAACGGTAGATCTCCGTGAGGCGGATGATGGCCGGGCTGTCCACCTTGGTGACCCGGTGGCAATTCATGCAGGTCTCCACGGCGGGCACGCCGGCGATCCGCGAGCGGGTGGCGCCGGAATGGCAGTAGAGGCATGGGATCTGCAGCTGGCCCGCATGCAGCCGATGGGAATACGGGATCGGCTGATCCGGCGCGTAGCCCCGGCTGTACCGCTCCGGCTGCGCGAACCAGCCCACGCTCAGGACCGTGGCCAGCACCGCGCACGCTCCTAAAGGCAGCACCAGCCGGGCGGCTCGATCGTAAGGGTGCATTCCCGCTCTCCAACAGTCACTTTCGCTTCATAATCCAACTTCAGTTCCTGTCTGACCAGCAAAAATCCATTCGGGCAGGATCCAGAGCGCATTTTTTTGCCATGGAGCCGATTCTGCATATCCGCCGCATCTCTGTCAAACGGGAAACGGGCCGGGTGGGTGGTAGAATTCCCGCCATGTCCGTATTGGCGCCAGGGGGCCGTATCGACCATTGCGCCCAGGGTGCGTGATGGAGTCCGGGTGGCGCCTGGGTCCGCACGGGTATGCGCCGGAAGCCCGCCTGGTCCCGCCCGGCGGCGCCGTCCCGGGGTGCGCCTGGATGGTGGTGCGCCGCGAAGGCGACGGCTCCCGCTGGCTGCTGCAGCTCTGGGACCCCTGCCCGCCGGCCCCGGTCCTCGACACGTTCAAGGATGAGTTCCTGCACCGGTTCTCCAGGACCGAACCCCTGGATCCGGGCGCCTGCCACCTGGGCTGCGACCGGGACAGGGCGTGGCTCCTGCAGGCGTTGTGCGGGCTGCCCGCGGCCCGGGTCCAGGACGCGGCGGCGGGCCTGCAGGACCTGTGCTCCGGCCTGCCGGAGGCGTCCCGCCCGGCCTTCCTGGGCCGGAGCGACATCCTGGCCTTCCGGGAGGCGGCGGAACGGGCCGGGATGACCATCTCCTGGCCGCCCGCGGCCGATCCTCTGCCAGACTGGAACGTTGCCCGGCCCGGGACGGCCCGGGCGCCTTCTCTGCGAGCCAAGCCATGAGCCACGCACCCGATTCCCGTGCACCCTACACCATTCCCGACCTCCAGCGCCGGGCCGCGGCCGGGGAGAAGCTGGTGATGATCACCGCCTACGACGCGGTCACGGCCCGCATCGCCGAGGCGGCCGGGGCCGACATCCTGCTGGTGGGGGACAGCGTCGGCAACGTCTGCCTGGGATTCGAGAACACCCTCCCGGTGAGCATGGCCATGATGAACCACCACCTGGAGGCGGTGGCCCGGACCCGCCCCGGATGCCTGCTCCTGGTGGACATGCCGTACCTGAGCTACCACATGGGGGTGGAGGAGGCCCTGCGCAACGCCGGCGGATTCATCCAGCGGGGCGCCCAGGGGGTCAAGCTGGAGGGGGGGGCCAACCGGGTCCCGGTGATCCGCGCCCTGGTGGATGCGGAAATCCCGGTGATGGGCCACCTGGGCCTGACGCCCCAGTCCATCCACCGCATGGGCGGCCACCGGGTCCAGGGTCGCACCGGGCGGGACGCGGTGGCCCTGGTGCAGGATGCCCTCCGGCTGCAGGATGCCGGCTGCTTCAGCATCCTTCTGGAAGGGGTGCCGGCCCAGCTGGCGGAGCGGGTCACCCAGGAGGTCAAGGTGCCCACCATCGGCATCGGCGCAGGGCCCCACTGCTCGGGGCAGGTATTGGTTTTTCATGATATAGTTGGGCTACTACCTGAGAAGCCACCTAAATTCGTCCGCACATACATGAATGCCTTCGAACAGATTCGTGCAGCCCTGGAGGCCTGGGGCCGGGACGTCCGTGCCGGGAGGTTCCCTGGCCCGCAGGAGTCATATATGCTTCCTGAGGAAGCCCGGGATATGCTCCAGGCGTGGCAGCCCTCCACGGACCCGGGTGGAGACCACCAGCAACCGAGCCAATGAGGATTCCTTTCATTCATGCGCATCGTCCGCACCATTCCTGAATTACGCGTCGCCCTCAAGGCCGTGCGCGAGAGCGGCCAGAGCATCGGCTTCGTCCCCACCATGGGCTACCTGCACGAAGGGCACGCCTCCCTGATCCGCCAGAGCACGGCCCGGTGCGACACCACGGTGGTTTCGGTGTTCGTGAACCCCACCCAGTTCAGCCCCGGGGAGGACCTGGCCCGGTATCCCCGGGACCTGGAGCGGGACCAGAACCTGTGCCTGCGCCTGGGGGTGGCCATCCTGTTCATTCCCGAGCCGGCGGAGATCTATCCCACCGGCTTCTGCACGTCCATCGAAGTGGGGCCCATGGGCGACACCCTGTGCGGGCGGTTCCGTCCGGGCCATTTCCGCGGGGTGGCCACGGTGGTCACCAAGCTGTTCAACCTGGTGCAGCCGGACCTGGCCTTCTTCGGCCAGAAGGACCTGCAGCAGTCCTCCATCATCCGCCGGGTGGTGAAGGACCTGAACCTGCCCGTGGACATCCTGGTGGCGCCCACGGTGCGGGAGCCGGACGGACTGGCCCTGAGTTCCCGCAACAGCTACCTGACGCCCCAGGGACGGGAGCGGGCCCTGGGCATCAGCCACGGCCTGTTCGCCGCCGAGCGGAGCTTCCAGGAGGGAGAGCGGGACGCCGGCACCCTGGTGGCCACGGTCCGGCGCCACCTGGAAGGCCTGGAGGAGGTCCAGGTACTGCGAGGCGGTGGACCCCCTGACCCTGGATTCCCTGGCGGGCCCCATCACCCGCCCGGCGGCCCTGTGCGTGGCCGCGGTGGTGGACCGGACCCGCCTCATCGACAACATCCTGCTCACCCCCGGCGGGGAAAGGGCGCAGTTCATCAGCCACCTGCCTTAATCGTCCGCAACCAGGGTGTCGGTGCGCAAAGTGGTCCAGGCGCATTCCAGCCCGGCGGTCATCTTGTGCCTGGGGGCCAGGAAGCCATTGCGGATGTCCTTGGCCAGGGGCAGGCCCAGGTAGCGCGGACCCTGGCCCGGGGCGGTGAACCGCAGGACCACCAGGTCCCAGGTGTCCCGGGGGATGTAGCCGCGCACCCAGCGGCGGTAGGCGATGGGCAGGTGGAACGACGGCAGGGTGGCGGTGCCGTTCGGCTGCAGGGGCACCTGGATGGGGGCGTCCTGGAACTGCCCCGGGCCGGCGAACCGGGCCCGCGGGCCGGCCCAGGCCGTCACCGTGACGTCCGGAGGGGCCTGGCGGATCTTCACCTGGACCACCAGGTCGGCGGAAACCCTGGCCTTGGGCCGTTCCCACAGCATCCAGGCCCCAAGGCTCGACACCAGCAGGACCACCCAGGCGGCATAGGCCCAGCGCCGGCGGTAGTGGATGGAACGCCCCGGCTCGGTGGTGGTGGTGAAAGGGGAACGCAAAGGCATGGCTGGGTTCCTGGACGACAGGAGCAAGACTCCTGCCAGGATGCAGGAACCGCCCGCTCGACGGTTGAGTTTGGCATAATTCCGCGATATTCCCAGGGTTGCCTACGGAACCTCTTCCATCCTTACGCAACCGGGACTCAGAGGCAGGGCACGGGCCTTTGGGGGTGCGATCACCTTGCAACTTCCCCTTCCCATAATTCCTTAGACTTGTTAAAAAGGGTACGCTCCGTGTCTGGCACGGCCCGGGGCGCCTGGGGGACCGCAAGCTGCGTTCCGGCCGAGTTTGAGAGAGGTAACAACCATGGAAGTCAGACGGTCCCTCGTGGTCAATGCGACCCCGCTGGAGACACGCATCGCGCTCCTGGAGAACGGACAATTATGCGAATTGTTCATTGAGCGGGCCACCCAGGCCAGCCAGGTTGGCGATGTGTACAAAGGCAGGGTGGCCAAGCTCCTGCAGGGGATGCAGAGCGCCTTCGTGGCCATCGGCGGAGCCAAGGACGGTTTCCTGTACCTGGAGGAGCCCGAGGCCCACCGCCTGCCCAGCGAGGAAGCCACCGAAGACGAGGAAATCGAGGGGAGCGCCCTGGATTTTCTCGTCATGCCCGTTTCCCTGCCGCCGGTGAAGGAAGGGGAGGACATCCTGGTGCAGGTGGTGAAGGATCCCATCGGCAGCAAGGGGCCGCGCCTGTCCCGGCACATCAGCTTCCCGGGCCGCTACCTGGTGTTCATGCCCGGCATCGAGCACGTGGGCATCTCCCGCAAGATCGTCAATCCCCAGGAGCGGGAGCGGCTGCGGACGCTCATCAAGAGCCACGCCCTCCCTGGTGAAGGATTCATAGTCCGTACCGCCGCCATCGGCGAAAAGGACGAGGACCTGGTGAACGACGTGACCTACCTGCGGGAACTGTGGGCGGACCTGCAGTCCAAGTGCCAGGAGTGCCACGCCCCGGCCTTGGTCTGGAAGGACTTCCGCCTGCTGCAGAAGGTGCTGCGGGACCTGTTCCGGGAGGAGGTGGCCAGCTTCTGGGTGGACCGGGACGACACCTACCGGGAGGTGGTGGACTTCGTCAGCCGCCTGCACCCGGAGTGGGTGGGGCGGGTCAAGCACTTCACCAGCGACCTGCCCATCTTCGAGGCCTTCGCCATCGAGAAGGAGATCGAAGCCGCCCACCAGCCCAAGGTCTTCCTCAAGCATGGCGGCAGCATCGTCATCAACCAGACCGAGGCGCTGGTGAGCGTGGACGTGAACACCGGCAAGTTCGTGGGCAAGAAGGACCTGGAGGAGACGGTCTACCTCACCAACATGGAGGCCATCCCGGAGGTCGTGCGCCAGCTGCGCCTGCGCAACCTGGGGGGCATCATCGTCATCGACTTCATCGACATGATGGACCAGGCCCACCGGGAAGCGGTGATGAAGCGCCTGCAGGAGGAGCTGGAGCGGGACCGCAACCACGCCCGGGCGGTGGAGATCAGCGACTTCGGCCTGGTGGAGATGACCCGCAAGCGCACCGGGCCCAGCCTGGAGCGCCTGCTCACCTCCCCCTGTCCCCACTGCGGGGGCTCCGGGCACCGGCTCAGCGCCGAGACCGTGGTGCTGGGGGTCTACCGGGAAATGGCCCGCCAGGGGGAACGCCTGCGGGGCTCCCAGGTGCGGCTCACCCTGCACACCGACCTGAAGAACGCCCTGCAGCCCGAGACCCGGGAGGGGGTCAACGCCCTGGCCCGGGCCCTGGGGGCCCAGGTGCTGTGGCTGGAGCGCCCGGACGGCCCGGTCCAGGAGATCGGCATCGAGGTGACCCCCGGGTAGGGGCCCAGGCCTGGCCAGGGGCGCCGGCGGGCCCGCCGGGCGCGAGGCACTATACAATGCCCTCAAGGAGGTTCCATGACCCAGTCCGGCCCCAGCCCGCGCGTCCGCCTGAAGGACGAAGTGTTCCTGCGCATGGCCCTGGAGCTCAGCCGCCTGGGCACCTGCTGCCGCCTGAAGGTGGGCTGCATCCTGCTGCGCCCGGACGGCGGGATCGCCTCGGGGGGTACAACGGCGCCCTGCCGGGCATGCCCCACTGCACCCCCGAGACCTGCGGGCCGGGCCAGCGCTGCCTGCACACCAGCCACGCCGAGGAGAACGCCCTGGGGTTCTGCGACGGCCCGGTGCTCAGCGCCTACGTCACCGACGAACCGTGCCTCGTCTGCACCCGGGCCATGGTGCGCCGAGGGGTGCGCCGGGTGGTGTTCCTGCGTCCGTACACCAGCATGGGCGACCAGGAGCGCACGGAACGGGAAGCCATCCTGGCCCATTTCGGGGTCCAATGGCTGCACCTGCCGCTGGATTGATCCCCGGTTACCGATATAATGCGTGCCGAAAGCATATTTTTTGCATACGTTTTTCCAGGGGGCGCGCCATGATCCGCAAACCAAGGGCTGCCGGGTTCAGTCTCATCGAACTGCTGCTGGTGCTGGCCATCCTTGGCATCATCTCCGGCATCGCGATCCCCTATTACATCGGCCAGCGCAGGCGGGCCCGGACCGTCGGCGACGCCGAGGCCAACGCGCAGGTGCTGCGCATGCTGCTGGAGTCCTACAAGGCCGACAACGGGGTCTACGGCGCCAGCGGCGCCACCTACACCTGGACCTATACCAGCGGGACTCCCACCGGCGGGGCGTCGGCCACGGCCCTGAACTTCACCCCCAAGGGCCAGAGCCGGATGAACTACAACCTGGCCATCGCCGGCGCAGGGCTCACCTACACCCTCTCCGTCAAGGACCCCTCCATCGGCAATGCCGTCATCTACACCGTCAACCAGGCCGGGTCGGCGACCATCACCAAGTACTGACCGCAGCCCCCAGGCTCAGCGGGGCACGACCGCGTCCTTGACCAGCAGGGCCTCCACGTCGGCCTTGGCCTTCTGGAAGGCGGCCTCGTCGATGGTCTTCTCACTGATGAGCTGGTAGCCCCGGAAACTGGACTCCAGCGCTCCCCCGGCCTTCAGGGGTTTGATGTAGGTGGTCACCGGGCCCTCCCCGTAGCCGACGCTGGCGTCCTTGGCCCGTTCCGTGGCGGTATTCTTGTAGACGGTCCACCATAGCCCGCCCGGGGCCAAGTAGGTGTTCACGGCCAAGTCCTTCTCCGGCTCGCCCCGGAAATCGTAGGGTTCGGCGCCGAAGGCATCCGTGGCCAGGGTATGGTAGCGGAACGGCGCCCTGGGCGTGAAGGATTCCAGAAAGGCGGCGTCGAAGGGGCCCGTGCCGTCCAGCAGCCGGGTTATCCCCGCCCGCAGGCCCAGGAGGCTGATGGTGGCGCCCCGGGGCGTGGGGTCCTCGCCCTGGGTGAATCCGGGACCGGCCACCAGCATGGCGGCCCGGCATTCCCAGGGGTCCAGGTTGAAGCCATGCACGCCCTGCAATTGGAACCCGGCCGTCCCAACCTGGTGGAAGCGTTCGCCGTGGTCCGAGAACAGCACTCGCACCGCATCCTTGTACGTCGGATCCTGGGCTAGGCCGTTCCAGATCGGCTTCCAGGCCGCCAGGATCCGGGCGTGGCGGATCTGGTAGGCCCGGAAGGTGTTGGTGCGGGGGTCCGGGTACTCCACCTCCCTGGTCTTGACCTCGGATAGGTCGGACTTGGGCTGGTAGGCCTGGGGGGAGAGCGTCCACCACCGGCCGACCTGCCAGAGTTCCTCCCGGTTCAGGAAGATGGGCGCATGCGCCAGGCAGGAGTGGAACATCACCCAGCCGCTGCCCCGGCCCAGGCGCAAGGCTTCCTTGAGCCCGGCGTCCAGGGGTGCCCAGGGGTTGGTGGTGGGGAAGGGCTTGAGCAGGTTCTCCATCACCGCGTAGAACGGGAAGTTCACCGCCAGGTTGGAGTTGACGAAGTTCTCCCAGCCGGTGGCCGGCATCAGGGCGTCATCCAGGTCCATGCGCCGCCCGGCCAAGCCGATGGTGCCGCCGTCGTCGATGTAGAAGCGCGGCCGCCAGCCCTCCAGGGTGGCCTGGCGCAGCAGCGCCAGGTCGTGCTGCGCCTTGAGTTCCTCTTCGCTGGGCGGCACGTGGCCGATGGTGTAGTTCATGATGTCGCCCCCCCAGAGGATGTGCCAGAGCATGCGGGTGGCGGGAATGGGGGTGTACACGTTCTGGTAGCGGATGCCGTCCAGGCCCCCGGCGTTGGCCAGGAAGGTGTCCGAGCGCAGCCCGTCGATGCCCAGCAGCAGCACCCGGCAGGGCTGGTCGCCATCCTTGGCGGGGGGTTTCAGCCTGGGCAGCCACTGGGGCACCAGGGCCACCCCGGTCCATAGCAGGAGCCAGGCGCCCATGACCAGGCCCCGCCGGAACCGCCCCAGGCCCTTGGCCCGCCCCAGCCAGTGGCAGGGATAGGCCCAGGCCAGCAACGCCAGGAGGGGAAACAGCAGGAAGAAGGGCAGCCTGCGCAGCCCCGGCAGGACCCACAGGGCGGTGGGCACCTGCCACCACAGCACCGTATGGGCCCAGAGCAGGACGGAGGACGCCAGGCCCAGGGCTTCTCCGGCGCGCCAGTCCCTTAGCAACCCGGGGCGGGCCAGGGCTGCGGGGACCATGCTGACCAGCCACGCCAGCACTCCGGCCCCCAGGTAGATGGGCACCAGGATGGTCAGGCCGTAGCGGAGCCCGAACTGGCGGATGGGCTTGAGCTTGAAGGAGTCGGAGATGAATCCGGCGAACCCGCCGGTGTCCACCTTGAAGTGCAGCCAGGCCAGGAAGACCAGGACCGCCAGGAACAAGGGGCCTGCAAGGAGGAAGGCCAGGAGGCGGGTGGGATGGACCTGCTGCTGTGATTTCATCGGGAACCGTCAAGAAAAAGGGGGGGGTAAGATTCCCCCCCCAAATAAGGATAGCCTCTCCGTTCTGCCTATTCGATGGCGGTGCACTTCCTATAAGCGGTGGAACCGTTTACCTTGTTGTTCAGCAGCACGGCGCCGCCGCAGAACCCGCCGAGGGAGGTGGTCGGGGTCTGCATGTAGAGCTTGGTCTGGCCCATGGAACCCACGGTCATGCCGGTGCTGAACTGCGAAGCGGTGGACTTGCCGGTAAGGGCAGCAATGGTCGCATAGGCCGCATTGGCTGTATTCCAAGGGTTCTTGTCGTTCGCATGCACTGCAGTCATGTAGTTGGTGACGTCGGTCACGGCCCCGGACGGAGTGGAACCGAGTTCCCGGGCCTTGTCCCACTGGCCCACCATGTCCGCCACGCTGCTGTCGGTGTTCTGGATGGCCGCCTTGTCCCGGGCTCTGGCGCGCTGGCTCAGCAGGGCGGGGATGGCGATGGCGCTGATGATGCCGATGATGGCCAGCACCAAGAGCAATTCGATGAGAGTGAAGCCAGACTGTTTCTTCATAGCGGTCTCCTCAGATAGGGGTGGGGACTCATCTGGAGCAAAGGGCGTGCCAGTAGAGGAAGGAACCTACGTTTCTTTATTACCTTTGACGCTGGGGGAGATTATGGGGAAAGGACAACAAAAGGTCAACCGGCCCTTTCCCGGTCCTGATCCCAGGGGGTGCCGCAGCGCGTCAGTGAGGGTGACGCCAAAGGGCAGATGGCCCTGTCGGAGTTGAACCCGGGAACGTGCCTCGATTTCACGGTAAAGCAGGCTAACATGGCGGCATCGAAACCATCCATCGAGGAGCCGAGCTTTGAGAGGCATCATCCTGGCCGGGGGCAAGGGGACCCGCCTGCATCCCCTCACGAAGGTCACCAATAAGCACCTCCTCCCGGTGGGCCGGGAGCCGATGATTTTCCACCCGGTGCGGCAGCTGGTTGGGGCCGGGATCGGGGATGTCCTGGTCATCACCAGCACTGAGCACATGGGCGAGGTTGTGCGTCTGTTGGGCAGCGGCAAGGATTTCGGCTGCCGGTTCACCTACCGGGTCCAGGAGGATGCCCTGGGGATCGCCGACGCCCTGGCGCTGGGGGAGGATTTCGCCGCCGGCGGGCCCGTGGCAGTGCTCCTAGGCGACAACATCTTCACCCATTCCCTCCGGGGCTTCATGGAGCGATTCCAGGAGCAGGGGCAAGGCGCCCGGGTGTTGCTCAAGTCCGTGGAGGAACCCTGCCGATACGGGGTGGCGGCCCTGGACGAGAAACACGTGATCGAGATCGAGGAAAAGCCCGCCAGCCCCAAAAGCCCCTACGCAGTGGTCGGGGCCTACTGTTACGACTGCCAGGTTTGGGACATCATCCGGCGCATGGGCCTGTCGCCCCGGGGGGAGTACAAATCACGGCCGTGAACAACCAGTACATCCAGATGGGCCAGCTCGAATTCGACATCGTCGAAGGCGGCTGGACCGACGCAGGAACGTTCGAAAGCCTGGCCGAAGCCAACACCATGATGCTGGACTGCGGCAACCGGATCCAGGGATTGGAGCCGCAACCCACCGGAGGATGGTCATGAACGGAACTGTGCTGGTGACCGGAGCCGGGGGATACATCGGCAGCGTGCTGGTGCCCAAGCTCCTGGACCGGGGCTGGCGGGTGAAGGCCCTGGATCGGTTCTTCTTTGGCCTGGACCGGCTGCAGCTGCGGGAAGGCCTGCAGGTGATCCGGGAAGACGCGCGCCGGATCCGCCCGGAACTCCTGCGGGGCGTCGCCGCGGTGATCGACCTGGTGGCCATCTCCAATGACCCCAGCGGTGAGCTGTACCAGGAGGCCACAGCAATACGGTACTGTTCAAGCGTAGGCACGCATAAAAT
>CAWFOJ010000111.1:0-5735 GCA_963816585.1 uncultured Holophagaceae bacterium
AATCCGGCAGGTGCATGCGGATGGTGGTGACGATCACCCCCGGGATGCCCATCAGCGACGCCTTGATGCGCAGGGCCATCTGGTTGTGCAGGAGGCGCTGCCACCACTTGGGGGTGATGAATTCGGGCAGGATCACCGTGAGGCACACTTCCGGCTCCGCCAGCTTGAACCGGTTCACCTCCTCCACGATGGGCTCGACGATGCGCCGGTACGGGCTGGGCAGGCTGCGCAGGGGCACGCCCTGGCCATAGTGGACCCAGTCCGCCCGCAATTTCTCCACCCCGGGGCTCTCGTGGAGGCCGTCGGAGCCCAGGTCCACGGTCAGGGCCTCCACCCGGTCCCCGGAGATGAGGCGGGCGTAGGCCACCGCCTGCACCAGGCCCGCGTGCAGGCTGGACACCAGGATCAGGGCGTGGTGCTTGTAGGGCAGGTAGGCGTCGGTGCGGCTGGCGGCCAGGGTGGATTTGACCCGGATGTAGTGCCGGTGGATGTTGAAGAAGGTGGTGACCATGATGGGCACCAGGGCGATGACGATCCACGCGCCCCCCACGAACTTGGTGATGGCGATGTCCAGCATGACGATGCAGGACGCCAGGCCGCCCACGCCGTTCACCATGGACTTCGCCTGCCAGTGGCGCCCGCGCTTGCGGTACCAGTGCACCACCATTCCGACCTGGCTGATGGTGAACCCCAGGAACACGCCCAGGGCGTACAGGGGCAGCAGCACGTCCGTGTTGGCGTGGAACAGGAAGACCAGCGTGCCTGCCAGCAGGGACAGGATCAGGATGCCGTTGGAGAACACCAGCCGGTCGCCCATGCTGGTGAACTGCTGGGGCAGGAACCCGTCCCGGGCGTGCAGGGCCGCCAGCCTGGGAAAGTCCGCGTAGGCGGTGTTGGCGGCCACCACCAGGATGGCGAAGGTGAAGCCCTGGATCACGTAGTAGTAGAGCCGGGCCGGCATGCTGAGGGTGCCTTCGTGGCCCAGGACCGCCCGGGTGAGCTTGGACAGCAGGGTCTCCTGCACCACCGTCGGATCCAGGCTGTGGTGGTAGGTGACCCCGAAATGGTGGCTGAGCAGGGTGATCCCCATGAACATGGTGCCCAGCAGGATCACCATGGACACCATGGTCTTGGCGGCGTTGTTCCCGGCCGGGTCCTTGAACGCCGTGACCCCGTTGGAGATGGCCTCCACCCCGGTGAGGGCGGTGCAGCCGGCGGAGTAGGCGCGCATGAAGACCCAGAGGAACACCAGGCCCGCCAGCTGGCGCGCGTGGTCCGCGGCGTTCACCACCTGTGCGGCGGTGGGCTCCGGGGCCAGGTCCAGGTGCCCGCCCAGGATCCACCGGGTGAAGCCGATGACCAGCAGGATCATGATGCAGGTGATGAACCCGTACGTGGGAATGGCGAACAGCTGGCCGCTCTCCTTCACCCCGCGCAGGTTGGCCAGGGCGATGAAGGCGATGGCCAGGAGGGTCAGGATCACGTTGTAGCCGTCCAGGGCCGGCACCGCGGCGGTGATGGCGGCCACGCCCGAGGAGACCGACACGGCCACGGTCAGGATGTAGTCGATGAGCAGGGAGGCGCCCGCGGTCTGGGCCGCCAGCTCGCCCAGGTTCTCCTTGGCCACGATGTAGGCGCCGCCGCCGCCTGGATACTCCAGGATCGTCTGCCGGTAGCTGAAGGCGAGCATAGTCAGCAAGATGACGATGCCGATGGCCACCGGCACCGAGAGCCCGAAGATGGCCGTGGCGGCCGCCCCGGCGGCCAGGGCGGCGCCCCCGCCGTGGCCCAGGGCCATGGACAGGGAGGCCATGATTTCCTGGGTGGCGTACGCCACCGAGGACAGGGCGTCCGAGGAGAACACCGCCAGGGCGATGGGATTGCTGATCTTGGTGTGCTGGGTCTCAGTGCTGGCCAGACGGCGGCCAAGGATGAGACGACGGAAATCGGCCATATGCCAGGAAGTCCCATGGAAAGGTGAAGCTCAAGGCTAGGGAGGGCTTTATCAAAGGAATATCAATTTGATCGGCAGAGTATCAAGGTTTTGTTAAAGCCCTCAACGCTTCAATCATACTCGAACGGGAACAGGATAGGCGCCCGGGCCGGTTCCTCATCCGGCACCGTCCCGGCTGTGGAGCCTGGGGGGAAGGTTCCCAGGCCAGCCCGGCGCCGGGCCACCACCAGGAACTCCCGCCCGGCCCGGCGCGGGTGGCTGCGCTGGGCCGGGCCCAGGTGCAGCAGGTCGAACCAGGGTTCCGCCAGGGCCCGCACCTCGTCCATGGAGATGGGGTAGGGAGGGCCGTCCGTCCGGGCCACCTGGTGGAAGCAGGCCGCCAACCAGGCACCTCCCGGACGCAGGCGCCGGGCACAAACGGCCAGGTAGGCTTCCCGGCGGTCCGGGGCCATGGCGGTGAAGCAGGTGTGGTCGAAGATGCCATCGAAGGTTCGGCTGCCCAGGAACCAGTCCTCCAGCACCCACCGGACCAGGTTCCCGTAGCGCTCCCGGGCTCCCCGCAGGGCCGCCGGGGCGAAGTCCACCCCCGTGGCCACGAAGCCCCGCCGGGCCAGTTCCGCCGCATCGTGGCCGAACCCGCAACCGGGCACCGCCAGGGCGGGGCCCGGGGCCAGGCCCGCGTCCCGGGCCAGGTCAAGCAGTTCGGGCAGCAGGGGGCTGGGGCCGCCCATGTCCCATCCGGGCCGGGCCTCGGCGGCGTAGATGTCTTCCCAGTACGAGGGGGCGGCGGGGGTGCGGGACAAGAACGACTCCGAAAATCAACATCCTGGGGAGCGCCGTTGGGACCCTTCGCCCCGCAGGCCACCCTGGTCCAATTGAGATTTCATGTCAACGCGGCCCGTACACGCCGGAGGGCCCGGCGCCATGCCGGGCCCTCCGACCGGTGCCGAGCCCCTAGGCCAGGGCGTTGACCTTGACGCTCAGGCGGCTCTTGGTGCGGTTGGCGGCGTTCTTGTGCAGCACGCCCTTGCGGCAGGCCTTGTCCACCAGGCCCAGGGTCTTGGGCAGCTGGGACGACGCTTCCGCCTTGTTGCCGGTGGCCACGGTCGCCAGGAACGCCTTGATGGCGGTCTTGAGGGCGGAGCGGTTGGCGCGGTTGCGCAACCGGGCTTCCACGTCGTGGACGGCTTTCTTGGCGGCGGACTTGTGATTGGTCATGAATCCTGTCTCCTGCCCCTGAGGGCTTCCTTGCACCGTCGGGATCACCCCTGGAGGCGAACCATCATGATATCTCAAGCAACAAAGCGATCAAGGGGAAAGAACGGTTGAATGGCTAAGATTTGGCCTTCCCGTCCGGCTCGCATTCCTTCATTCTTATGGGAGGCCCCTGGCTTCCGGATGAAGGATTGTCATGGAGCATTTAAGAACTTCGTTTCAGCAGGCCCTGGAGGCGGCATTGCCCGGGCAGGACATAACCTTGGAGCGGCCGCGTTCCGGGGATCTGGGCGATCTGGCCTTCCCCTGCTTCAAGGCCGCCAAGGCCCTGGGGCAGAGCCCCTTGAAGCTGGCCCAGGACCTGGCCGGGACGATCGCCCTGGAGGGGGCGGAAGTGCAGGCCGCCGGTCCGTACCTGAACCTGAAGCTCGCCCCGGACGCCCGGGCGCGGCTGCTGCTGGAGGCCCTCCTGGACTCGGTCCCGTACGGCAGCGCCCCGGCCCACGGGGAGACCGTGCTGGTGGAGGACAGTTCGCCCAACATCGCCAAGCTGTTCACCATCGGGCATCTGCGCTCCACCATGATCGGCCACGCCCTGGCCCAGGTGAACCGCTACCTGGGCTGCCGGGTGGTGCGGCTCAACCACCTGGGCGACTGGGGCACCCAGTTCGGCACCCTGCTGGCGGCGTACAAGGACTGGGCGGAACAGGACAACCCGCGCCTGGACCGGGACTTTCCCTGGGCGGACGAGGTGCCCGGAAAGCTGCGCACGCCCCTGTACCGCCTGTTCCAGCTGTACGTGCGCTTCCACGAGGCCGAGGCGAAGGAGCCGGCCCTGCACGAGGACGCCAAGGCCTGGTTCGCGCGCCTGGAGGAGGGGGACCCGGAGGCCCGGCGCCTGTGGACCTGGTTCCGGGACCTGAGCCTCCAGGAGTTCGAGCGCATCTACCGGCGGCTGGGGGTGGGCTTCGACACCCTGGAGCAGGGGGAGGCCTTCTACGAGGACCGGCTCAAGCCCACCCTGGACCTGCTGGAGGCCCGGGGGCTGCTCCAGGAGGGGGAGACGGCGCCCGCATCGTGGACCTGGCCGACGTGGGCATCCAGACCCCGTGCCTGGTGCAGAAGGCGGACGGCACCAGCATCTACGCCACCCGGGACATAGCGGCGGCGCTGTTCCGGCGCGAGACCTGGGACTTCGACCGCTGCCTCTACGTGGTGGGGGCGGACCAGATCCTGCACTTCAAGCAGCTGTTCGCGGTCATGGAGAAGCTGGATCCCTGGTACCGGGGGCGCATGCTGCACACCCCCTTCGGCATGGTCTCCCTGCCCGAAGGCAAGATGTCCACCCGCAAGGGCAACGTGATCTTCCTGGAGGATGTGCTGGACGAGGCGGTGTCCCGGGTCCTGGCCATCATCGAGGAGAAGAACCCGGACCTGCCCGGCAAGGAGGGCGTGGCGGAGATGCTGGGCCTGGGGGCGGTGGTGTTCTTCAACGCCCTCAACGACCGGGCCAAGCCCATCACCTTCACCTGGGACCGGGTCATCGCCCTGGACGGCGACACCGGCCCCTACGTGCAGTACGCCCATGCCCGCATCCTGTCGGTGCTGCGCAAGGCCGGCGGGGACTGGGCGGGCCTGGCCCGGCCCGGGGCGGACCCGGAGGCGGCGGAACCGGCGCTGCCCTTCCCGGCGGCGGACGTGCCGCCCGGCCTGGAGGGGCTCGCGGACCCGGCCGCCCAGGCGCTGCTGTTCGAGCTGGGAGGCCTGCCCGACGCCTACCGGGTCATGCAGCGGGAGAACATGGGCACCGCCCTGGCCCGCCAGCTGCTGGCCATCGCCAAGGCCTTCTCGGGCTTCTACACCAACTGCCCGATCCTGTGGGCGGAGAACTCCGAACCGGTGCGCACCGCGCGCCTGGCCCTGTGCGTGGCCACGGCGCGGGCGTTGCGCCAAGGCTTGCGCATCCTGGGGATCCAGGCGCCGGAAGCCATGTAAACGTCGAGGGAATGTCGAATGTCCTACAGAATGCGATGGAGCAGGCGCCAGCCGGCGGGACCATTGCCATTCGCGCCTATCGATCCCACTCCTTTCGGCAAGCTGCGGAACAGGGTGTTCGGATTCTTGTGGCCAATGAATATGCAGCTCCGGTGACGGGAAAGACCACCCCCCCGTCTTCCCCGTTCCCGAACGCGAGACCGCAGAATGGAGTCGGACTCGGCCTCTGGGTGGCAAGAAGCGTGATATGGAAGCACGGAGGAAATGTCAGAATCAGGTCCTGCGGGACCGGTCGAAATGCTATTTTTTGCGCAATTTACTTGCCTGCGCGCCGCCCATGCGGCCTCACAGGCAGCGCCATAGACTCATTGGCGTGCGCGCGCATCAGTCTCCGGTATTTTCAACCGCCCTCCATTCGGAGCGTTCTTCGTCCAAACGGGTCTTGAGTTCGGCACCGCTAACCAGGAAGACGGCAAAGACCGTAATAACGGCTCCGGCCAAGATGTAGCCTGTAACCTGTTCGTGTAATACCAGCCAGCCCAAAAATACGGCGACAACCGGATTGACGTAG
>CAWFOJ010000112.1:0-3829 GCA_963816585.1 uncultured Holophagaceae bacterium
CAGGCTGACCTCCCCGCGCCCACGGCCGCCGCCGCCGATCCCCAGGCGGACGCCAAGGCCAAGGCCGCCCTGGACCAGGCCTATCCCGGCGGCAAGTTCCAGGTCCAGGTGGACGCCGACCCGGATCCGCCGACGACCGCCCAGGCTTCCCTCACGGACCTCGTCGATCCGGTGGCCCAGGCTGCCACCGCGCCCCAGGCGGCGTCCCAGGACCAGTCCGCCGGCCCCCAGCCGGTCCCGGCCCAGGCCACCGCCACGGCCGCCGCCCTGGCCGACCTGAGCTCGGCGGCGGCGTTGCAGGCGCCGCTGCTGGCCGCGCAGACTGCGATCCTGGGCGCCACCGCCCTTCCGGCCGCCCCGGTGCCCAACCCGGACAGCGCCACCGCCGACAACGTGGCCGCCACCAGCGCCGCTTCCGCCCAGGCGGCCGGAGCCGGAGCCCTTCCGGGGGCCAGCGGCGCGGTGCGGGTCACCGCCGCCTCCAGCCCCGAATCCTCCCTGGCCACCCGCCAGGACAGCCTGTTCTCCCAGGTGGACGGCTCCATCCGCTGGCTGCTCAAGAACCAGGACCAGGGCGCCGAACTGCAGCTCCACCCCGAGTCCCTGGGGCGGGTCCAGATCAAGCTGCAGGTGGAGGGCACGGTGGTGCACGCCAAGCTCTGGGCCACGGAAGCATCGGCGGTGCCGGTGCTGCAGCAGCACCGGGCCTCCCTGGAGACGTCTCTCCAGGCCCAGGGGCTCACCCTGGGCAGCTTCGACCTGCAGCACGGACGCCGGGAGGGGCAGACGCCGCTGCCCACCCAGGACCCGGCCGCCACGGCGGCGGTCGGCTCCGCCCTGGAGTCGTCCGGGACCGGGCAGGAAACGCCCACCCTTCCATCGCCATCCGTCTCCAGGCCCGGCCGGATTGAAATCGTCGCCTGACGGCACAACTCATGCATCCATCGGAAATCCATGGAGTGGCCCATGCAAACGGGAATGATCGACCCCACCAGCACCACCAGCGCCTCCAGCACCTCCTCCACCTCCGCCACCGCCACCAGCGCGTCCAACGATACCCTGGACAAGAACGCCTTCCTGCAGCTCCTGGTGGCGGAGCTCCAGCACCAGGACCCCACCGACGCCCAGGACCCCAACCAGATGGTGGCCCAGATGGCCCAGTTCTCCACCCTTGAACAGCAGGAGAACACCAACACCCTGCTCACGGGCATGCAGAACCAGATCTCGGCCCTGTTCCAGGGCCAGAGCGCCAACCTGATCGGCCAGCAGGTCCAGGTGACCAACTCCAGCATGACCGTGAGCGGAGGCGCCGGCAGCGTGGGCGTCAACCTGCCCTCGGCCGCCAACGTGGTCGTGACCATCCAGAACAGCAGCGGCAATACCATCGCCACCCTCAACGAGGGGGCCATGGCGGCCGGCAGCCAGGTGGTCCAGTGGAACGGCAAGGACTCCAACGGCAACCAGGTGGCCGACGGCGCCTACACGGTGTCCGTGTCCGCCACCGGGGCCAATGGCCAGGCGGTGGCCGCCACCACCACGTCCTACGCCACCGTCACCGGCGTGAGCTTCGTCAACGGGACCATCATGGTGACCGCTGGCGGCCAGCAGTACCCACTTTCCGCCATCAACGCCATCTCGTCCTAGGAGATCCAAATGAGTCTCTACTCTGCCTTCTACTCGAGCCTCTCTGGCCTGTCCACCAACGCCAACGCCCTGTCGGTGGTCGGCAACGACTTGGCCAACTTGAACACGGTGGGCTACAAGTCCTCGGACGTGGACTTCGAGGACTTGTACAATACCGCCCTGGGCGGCAGCAGCACTTCGGGCAACGGCAACCCCATCCAGATCGGCATGGGTGCGGGCCTGTCGGCGGTGACCCAGGACTTCACCCAGGGCTCGCCCCAGACCACCGGCACGGCCACCAACATGGCCCTGCAAGGGAACGGTTTCTTCACCGTCCTGACCCCCCAGGGCACCACCGCCTACACCCGCGCCGGAAACTTCACCGTGAACCAGGACGGCTACCTGGTGGACCCCAACGGCGATGAGGTGCTCGGCTGGAACGCCAGCGGCGGCGTGGTGAGCGCCAACACCACCCCGGTGCCCATCTTCGTGAACCCCGGAGCCACCAGCCCGCCCTCCGCCACGTCGCAAATCACCAATACCACCAACCTGGACGCTTCCGCGGCCGCCGGCACCACCTTCACGACTCCCATCACGGTGTACGACAGTCAGGGCGCCTCCCATAATCTCCTCATCACCTACACCGCGACCGGCACCACCGGCCAGTGGACGGCCGCGGTGAGCACCGACGGCGGCGCCACCTTCTCCGGCTACCCCGGCACCCTGCAGTTCGACGCCAACGGCAACCTCGAGACCCCCGCCACCAACCCCACCCTCACCATCACCGCTCCCTGGTCCGACGGCGCCACCAGCCCCACCATCACCGTGAACCTCTGGAGCGGCACCCCGCCCGTGAGCTCCCTCACCTCCTACGCCCAGGACTCCAGCACCACCAGCACCACCCAGAACGGCTACGCCGCCGGCACGGTGAGCACCATCTCGGTGGACCAGACGGGCACCCTGCAGGGCACGTTCACCAACGGCCAGACCGAACCCCTGGCCCAGGTGGCCATCACCACCTTCGCCAACCAGAACGGACTGGTCAAGGAGGGGTCGAACAACTGGACCATGACCCTGGCCAGCGGCGCCCCCAACGTTGGCGCGGCCAACACCGGCGGCCGCGGCACCGTGCTCGGGTCCAGCCTGGAGAATTCCAACGTGGACGTGGCCTCGGAATTCACCAACCTGATCATCGACCAGAACGGTTACCAGGCCAACAGCCGGGTCATAACCACCGCCAACACCCTCCTCCAGACGATCATCAGCCTGATCCAGGCGTAAGGCCGGCCCAGGTACTATTCGGCCCAGGAGCCTCCCGGGAGTATCCTTTTTCGGGAGGCCCATGTCTGAACAATACTTGCCAACACCCGACCAGCCCGGCCGGATCCTTATCGTCGATGACCTTCCCGGCAACCTGAAGGTCTTCGACCGGGAGCTCCAGGGGCATCCGTTCCAGCTGTGGCTGGTGCGGTCCGCCCGGGAGGCGTTGGAGATCTGCGCCCAGACGGCCCTGGAAGGCATCCTCATGGACGTGAGCCTGCCCGGGATGGACGGCATCACCGCCTGCCGGATGCTGCGGGAGCCCGGCCGTTTCCAGCTGAACGCCGATACCCCGCTGATCTTCGTGAGCGCCGTGCGCATCGGCGAGGACTGGGTCTACCGGGGGATCGAGGCGGGGGGCATCGACTACCTGGTCAAGCCTTACGCCTTTTCGGAACTTCTGGCCAAACTGCGGATGCTGGTGCGGATCAGCCGCCAGCACCAGGCCGCCCTGGCCGGCGAACGCCAGCATGCCCTGCTGGAAGTGGCCGGCGGCATGGCCCACGAACTGGCCCAGCCCCTGGCCACCGCCCAGGTGCTCCTGGACCGCATGGCCAAGGCCACGGCCCTCCCCAGCCCCGAGGACCTGGACGACCTGCGCCGGTGCCTGGCCACCACCAACGGCATCCTGCACCGGATCCAGCACCTGAACAGCTACATCACCAAGCCGTACGCGTCCGGTCGGATCCTGGACCTGGACTTGAGCAGCCGGGGGCCGGACGGGCAGCCCCTGGGAGGGTGACCATGGTCGAGCTGGCCGGCTGGAGGGGCGGACAGAGCGTCCTGGACTGGATCCAGGCCCATCCCTTCCGCGCCCTGGGGCTGTACCTGGTCCTGGAGGCCCTGCTCCCGGTGCCCCTGCAGCCCAGCGCCTGGGCCCTGCGGG
>CAWFOJ010000113.1:0-7320 GCA_963816585.1 uncultured Holophagaceae bacterium
TCACCTGGATGGAATCATCGCCTTTCTTCTGGCCCTCGTCCGTGACGTTGGACATGGTGTAGTTGCGCGTGCGCACCTCCATCTCCACCACGCTGGCCAGGGGGTTGATGAAATGCAGCCCCGAGGGCAGCGCCTCCGGCTGCACCTTGCCGAACACCAGCACCACTCCGGCCATGCCCGGCGCCACCACCACCGCCATGGACACCACCGCCAGCACCACCGCCACGGCCCAGGCCGCCAGGTGCACCAGCCCCAGCCGCTGGGACATGGGGAAGCCCACCCGTTTCTTGGCGCGCCAGGCGGCGAGCCCGACCAGGAACATGAGCAGGGCTAGGAAGACCATGGGTGGCTCCAGAGGAAGTGGGGGGTGGGAACAGGGTGTCAAGGGCGTGGATCAGGTTCCACCTTAACACCCTGTTCCTGGGCTGGTCGGCTCGGCAGGTAGGCCAGGGGCACCTTCAGGAGCTCCTCCTCCCCGGAAAAGCGCAGGACCAGCATGGCCCTGGCCGTTCCACGCGCGGTCCGGCGGATGGCCAGGGTCTGGACCGGCGCCGGCGCCCCGGGCGTCGGTCCCACCTGGAATCCCTCGCCCTCCAGGTCCGCCCCCAGGATCAGGAACGGGATGCCCTTGCGGGAGCGCAGTTCCAGGTCCAGCTCCGCCGGCTCCGGATCCTGGAACACCACCCGCGCAGGGACGGCCTCGACGGGATGGTGCAGCCGCCACTCCAGGTAGAGCTCGAAAGCCGGCTGCTGCGGGGCGTTGGTCTCCACCCGCACCCGCTCCAGTCCAAGGCGCATCCCGGGCGGGATCCGCGCGGCCCGGAGGGTGAGGTTCAGCTGGACCTGCGGCCCCAGCCCCTGGGTCTCCCACTCCAGGTACAGGGGCAGTTCCGAGGTCACCCGCAGGGACACCGGTTTGCCGGTCTCCCGGGTGAAGGTGAACACCGCCTGGCGGCTTTCCGCCCCGAGCATGTCCCCCAGGGACCGGCGGGCGCCGTCCACGGCCAGGTCCGGGCGCACCCGGAACCGGATGGGCAGGTAGTAGTTCCCTTGCCCGGGATCGTCCGTGCCCAGCCGCACGTTGCGCGCCTGGGCACCCACCCAGCCCTCCGGATCCACCCGCAGCACCAGGAAGGCCGAGCCTTTCGGCGGGATGGGCCGCTCCAGTGCCGGGCCCGCCACCGTCACTCCCGGAGACCGGTCCAGGACCCGCAGGGCGATGGGGGCGGCGCTGGTGTTGGTGCAACGGTAGGCCTGGGTCCTGGGTTGCAGGGGTCCCAACTCCCCCAGGTCCACTCGCCCGGAAGGGTCGATGGCCAGCCGGGGCGGAGCGAAGGTCCGGGGCCGGGCGGCGGACCTTTCCCCAGGGGAACCGGCTCCGGAAGCGAGCCCTAGGGCCAGGCCCAGGGATAACAATGTATTAATCATTCCATAATCTCCCGAAGCGTCCGGAACGGACGGCAGCCCAACCATCGCACAAGATTTCCACCAGAGAGTCGCAGATGGAATATCATTTAATTATTATTAACCAACAGTTCGTCTCCATAGGAAACCCTTTGATCGAAGCGTTCTGGCATCCTGACCACCATGAAATGGAAGCCTGGAAGGCCGCCCCCCTGGCCGACCTGGTGGCTTACATCGTCGAGCACTACCACCTGGAGGCCCGGCTGGACATGGCCCGCATGGAGAACCTGGCCGAGGCGGGAGTCCTGCTCCTGGGCGGCGCCCACCCGGGCCTGGTGGCGATCCGGGGCGAAGTGGGGCGCTTTTGCCAGGACCTGAGGGCCCACATGGCCATGGAGGAACGCAGCCTGTTCCGCCGGGCCATGGATGGGGATGCCTGAGGCCAGTCCGGGCCTCCCGGTAGAATGCAGGTTGAAGGGAGACCTGACATGGACTACAACATCCGGACCGACGTGAAGTTCGGTCCCCTGGAGCTTTTCGACGCCGGAGGCATGGCCCGGGAGGGCAAGGAGCGCTGGTGGAACCAGACCCTGTGCCGGGTCAACGACTGCGTGGCCCGGCTGGGGGTGTTCGAGGGGGAGTTCCACTGGCACAAGCACGACCGCGAAGATGAAGTGTTCTTCGTGCTGGAGGGGCACCTGCTCCTGGACCTGGAGTCGGGCACGGTGGAACTGGAGCCGCACCAGGGCATCTGCGTGCCCAAGGGGGCCCTGCACCGAACCCGCGCCCCCCAGCGCGCGGTGGTGCTCATGATCGAAGCGGCCACCGTCACGCCCACTGGCGACTAGGTACCGTTACGGCGGTTGAAGCGGAGCGGCTGGCTGTATCGAAGGTGGAACAAGGCGGCCGAAGCCCCGGCCGAGGTCAATTCCGTCGGCTAAGGATCGCGCAGTGATCCGCAGACGACGGACCAGGGCGACATGGCGGGATCCGAACCTTTACGTAGTCAGGGCGTTTCGGGCGGCCGTACGGAGCTCGGCGACAGGTTGGCGATCACCTTGAGGAGGATCCGCCGTAATTGCACTTTCTCCGTTTCGGTGAGCCCCGCTTCCAGGTCCTGCCCCAGTTCTTCCGCCAGGGCGTCCAGGGCCGGAGCCACTTTGGCCCCATCCCTGGAGATGCTGACGATGTTCCGCCGCCCGTGAGCCGGGTCGGGCATGGAATCCACGAGGCCTTTATCCTGCAGGGTCTTGACGATCCGGCAGGCGGTGGGGTCGTCCATGAAAACCCACTGGGAAAGGCAATGAAGGGACATGGGTCCCGCGGCCGAAAGCACCCGCAGGATCCAGCCCTGCTGGGGTGTCAGGCCGTGGGCGGCGAACCGGCCCCAGAAACTCTGGCGGATCTGCCGCCGGGCCGTGCCGATGAGCTTCACCAGCGGGGCGTTCACGTCCAGGAGAGGTGGAAGGGGATCTTGCATAAGCAAGATCATACCCCCAATCCGGTTCCTACCAGTAGCCGCAACCCACCACCCGGTTCCGGCCCTGGGCCTTGGCTTCGTACATCCAGCGGTCCGCCTCCTCCACCAGGGCGCGACAGGGCCGGCCCTGGGAAGGCCGGCGGGCCGTGGCCAGGCCCACGCTTACCGAGACCTGCCGGGAGATGGGCGAAAAGGCGTGGGGCAGGGCCAGTTCGGCCATCTGCACCATGATCTGCTCGGCGACGATCCTGGCCCCGTCCTGGTCCGTCTCGGGGAGCAGGCAGATGAATTCCTCGCCCCCGTACCTGGCCGCCAGGTCTGCCGGCCGGCGCAGGGCCCGGTCGAACACCTTGGCCACCGACCGCAGGCACTCGTCCCCCCGCCCGTGCCCGTAGCCGTCGTTGTAGGCCTTGAAGTGGTCCACGTCGCCCATGACCAGGGACAGGGGCTGGCCGTTGCGGCTGCAGCGCTGCCACTCCATCTCCAGGGTACTGGTCGAACCGGCGCCGGTTGGCGATGCCCGTGAGCCCATCCAGGAGCGACAGGTTGCGCAGGCGGTCCTGCTGGTGTTTGAGCTCCAGCTGGTTGCGCACCCGGGCGGCCAGGACCGGAGCGCTCACGGGCTTGAGGATGAAATCGATGCCGCCCGCCTCCAGGGCGCGCATCTCCTCCGCCTCCCCGCCCAGGGCGGTGAGGAACAGCACCGGGATCTCCCGGGTGCGGGAGTCCTCCTTGAGCCGGCGGCACACGTGGAACCCGTCCAGGCCCGGCATCATCACGTCCAGCAGGATCAGGTCGGGGCACCACTGCAGGGCCAGGGCGAGGCCTTCCTCGCCGGTTTCCGCGGTGAGCACCCGGTAGCGCGGGCAGAGCAGGCCGCCCAGCAGGTGGCACAAGGTCCTGGAGTCGTCCACCACCAGCAGGGTGTCGGCGCCTTCCGGCGCCGCTTCGGCCGCCGGATCGGCCTCGGGTGCGACGTTGCGGTGGGACGCGAAACCGTCCGGAGCCCGGCGGCAAGGATCCGTGGCTGGCCCCGCGCCCTGTTCCGGCATCCAGATGAAGAAGCGGGTGCGCCCGCCGTCCTGGGCGGCGAAGCCCACTTCCCCGCCCAGGAAGCGCTCCCCCAGGAACTTGGCGCCGTAGGCCCCCAGGCCCTGCCCGGCGCCGCCCTTGGTGCTGAAGCAGCGCTGGAAGATCCGCCCGGCCACCTCGGCGGGGATGACCCCCGGATTCTCCACCAGGAAGCCCCGGCGTCCGTCCCGGCGCTCGTGCCAGACCTTCACCGTGCCCCCCTCGGGGGTGGCTTCAAGGGCGTTCTTGACCAGGTTCACCAGCACCCGGGTCAGGAGCACCGGATTGCAGATGAAGGGCTCCGGTGACGCCGGCAGGATTTCCAGGCGCCGCCCTTCGGCCGCACCGCACACGGAAAAGAACCGGCCCAGCCGGCTCAGGATCGCGTCCGCCCGGGCCTCCCGTCGGACCCTGCCCAGGTCGCCGTCCTCCTGGCTGAGGAGCAGGCGGTGGTTCTGGATCTCGTCCATCATCTGGCGGGCGAGCTCCTGGACCAGGCCGGCGGCCTCCCGGGAGTCCCCGCCCGGGTCCCCCAGGCGGCGGGCGATGCCGTCCAGCCCGCCCACCAGGTTCAGGAGGTCGTGCAGGAAAACCTGGTCCAAGGTTTCCCGGCGCTTCTGGTCGGTGATGTCCAGGAAGACGAACAGGAGCAGGTCCTGGCGCCCCACCCGCAGGGGCCCGCTGGCGACCCGGAACTGGCGGGGACGGGCCAGTCCGTCCTGGCCGGAGCCGCAATGGAACCATTCTCCCGGGGCGAGCAGGCGCAAACGCTCCGGGGTGGTGAGGCCCAGGGCCTCCAGCACCGCTCCATGCCCGGCCAGCACCTGCCGGTCCTGGGTGAGGATCAGGGCGTACCCCGGAATGGCGTCCAGGATCGCCTGGGCCACCGGATTCTCCACCAGCGACTCCGCCAGCCCACGCATCCGGTCAAGGCCCGTCCGGGGTTCCGGGACGAGGGAACGCGGGGTGTCGGGCACCCTCAGTTGGGCCATGAATACCTCGGATGCTGGCTTGGTCTGTCTTAAAGGGCTCGGCCAAAGGTGTGTTTTGGAAACATCAAAATACGAATGGACTTAACTTGCATCCGGGAAGGGCGGCCCGTCAAGGGGCGATTGAGATTTATTCACATTTGCATCACCCGAGTCCCCGGTCAGAGCGAGAATCGTACCGGTCACAATGGGGGGGTGACCACTGGGGGAGATTCCCCTTTGCGGCCTGGTCCGTCCCGGGAGCATCCTGGTGCGTGTCCCTTTGACAGACCCGTTCATCCAATGGGCGCTTTGGCCGCTCGGCCGGCGTCCCCAGGAGCAGCCATGACTGAAGCCCGAACCCTGCGCCTATCCCTGGAAGCCATCGTCGGCCCCGAGAGGGTGCTGGACCGCCCGGTGGAGCGGGTGGCGTTTGCCGCCGACGCCGGGTTCTACCGCCTGATTCCCCGGGCCGTGGCGTTCGCTCAGAGCGTGGAGGAAGTGCGGCAACTGTTCAAGTTCAGCCAGAAGGCCGGAATCCCCATGACCTTCCGGGCGGCCGGCACCAGTCTGTCCGGGCAGGCCATCAGCGACGGCATCCTGGTGGAGGTGGCCCGGCACTGGCGCACCATCCAGGTACTGGACAACGGCGCCCGGATCCGGGTCCAGCCGGGGGTGATCGGCGCCCACGTGAACTTCGCCCTGCAGCGCCACGGGGCCAAGATGGGGCCCGACCCGGCGTCCATCAACACCTGCACCGTGGGCGGGATCCTCTCCAACAACTCCAGCGGCATGTGCTGCGGAGTGGTCCAGAACGCCTACCACACCCTGGATTCCCTCACCTTCGTGCTGCCTTCGGGCACGGTCATCGACACCGCCGCCCCGGATGCGGACGAGGCGTTCCGCGCGCCAGGAGCCGGCCCTGGCCCAGGGCCTCCTGGACCTGAAGCGGGAGATCGAGGACCAACGCCGCGCTGGCCGCCCGGATCCGCAGCCAAGTACCGCATGAAGAACACCACCGGCTACTCCCTCAACGCCTTCCTGGACTATTCACCGGCCGGTGGACATCTTCCGCAACCTGCTGGTCGGGTCCGAAGGCACCCTCGCCTTCATCGCCGAGGCGGTCCTGCGCACGGTGCCGGACCTGCCGGTGAAGGTCACCGGCTTCCTCCTGTTCCCGGACATCCATGCCGCCTGCGCCGCCATCGTGCCCCTGCGGGACGCGGGCGCCGCGGCCCTGGAATTGCTGGATCGGGCGTCCCTGCGCTCGGTGGAGAACCAGCCGGGCATCCCGGAACGCATCAAGAGCCTGCCCGAGGGCGCGGCGGCGCTGCTGGCGGAATTCCAGGGCACCGACCCGGCCAGCCGCCCGGAACTGGAGCGCCGGGCCCTGGGCGCCTGCGCGGCCTTGACCCTGCTGGAGCCGGCGGCGTTCACCCACGACCCGGATCTGCAGGCCCAGGTCTGGAAGATCCGCTCCGGCACCTTCCCTTCGGTGGGCTCGGTGCGGGCCCGGGGCACCACGGTGATCATCGAGGACGTGGCCTTCCCCATCGAGCACCTGGCCGACGCGGCCGTGGACCTCACCCGCCTGTTCAAGGAGCACGACTACCCCGAAGCCATCCTGTTCGGCCACGCCAAGGACGGCAACCTGCACTTCGTCATCACCCAGTCCTTCAACGACCAGGCGGCGGTGGACAAGTACAAGCGCTTCATCGACGCCGTGGTGGACCTGGTGGTGAAGAAATACGACGGCGCCCTCAAGGCCGAGCACGGCACCGGACGCAACATGGCCCCGTTCGTGGAGACCGAGTGGGGCCCCGATGGGAAGTCCATCATGACCCGCCTCAAGGCCCTGGTGGACCCGGCCAGGCTGCTCAACCCCGGGGTGATCCTCAACGATGATCCAAACGCCCACATCTCCAGCCTCAAGGCCATGCCGGCGGTGGAGGAGGAGGTGGACAAGTGCATCGAGTGCGGCTACTGCGAGCCCAAGTGCCCCAGCCGGGAGCTCACCTTCACGCCGCGCCAGCGCATCGTGGTGCGGCGGGAAGTGACTCGCCTGGGCCTCACCGGCGAGGACCCCGCCCTCAAGGCCTCCCTGCAGGACGCCTACCAGTACATGGCGGTGGACACCTGCGCCGCCGACGGCCTGTGCGCCACCGCCTGCCCGGTGTCCATCGACACCGGCGCGCTCATCAAGCGTCTGCGCCGCACCGCCCACTCGGCCCGGGCCAACGCCCTCGCCCTGAAGGCGGCCCGCCACTTCGCCAAGGCGGAACCGTTGGTGCGCCTGGGGCTGCGTTCCGGGCACCTGGTGCAGCGCCTGTTCGGGGCCGGCACCATGGTGGCCCTCACCCGCCTGCTGCGCGCCGCCGCCGGCACCGCCACCCACCA
>CAWFOJ010000114.1:0-23314 GCA_963816585.1 uncultured Holophagaceae bacterium
ATCGCTGCCTTCGGCCAGCCCAAACTTCCACTGGAAGCCTTTACGTCAATCTTATAACAGTTCGCCTTCCGTCCGGCCGACAATCTCCGTGAACCAGTCCGGTATCCTGAGCTCTTCTGTCATCCTCGCCTCCTCCTGCCGAAGCTAACTTACCTCCTTGAAACAAACTCCGTAGCGGTGGAGCTGCCCTCGCCGCGTCCGTATAGCCAGCCGAGGCGAGGTTTTTGACGACCGTCTCATCCAACCCCTCGATGGCTCCCAATTGCGTCACCAGGTGGGATTCCGGCTGTTCGGCCGGTTCCTGCCGGGCGGCCGGTCTCGGGCAGCGCCTGGACCATGGCGGCCTCGGTCTCCCGGCGCTTCTCCGCTTCGCTGCGCACGTCGATGTTCCACCCGGTGAGCTTGGCGGCCAAGCGAACGTTCTGGCCCCGCTTGCCGATGGCGATACTGAGTTGTTCATCGTCCACCACCACCTCCACCCGGCGGTGCTCCAGGTCGGTGACGGACACCCGCAGGGCCTTGGCCGGGTTCAGGGCGTTGGCGATGAACCGGGAACTGTCCTCGTCGAAGCGGACGATGTCGATCTTCTCGTTCTTGAGTTCCCGGATGATGGCCTGCACCCGGCTGCCCTTGAGGCCTACGCAGGCGCCCACCGGATCCACGTCCGGGTCCAGGGAGTGCACCGCCACCTTGGCCCGGTCGCCGGCCTCGCGCACGCAGCTGCGGATGACCACCGTGCCGTCGTGGATCTCCGGCACTTCCTGGTCGAACAGCTTGATCAGCAGCCGGGGGTCGGTGCGGCTCACCTGCACCTGGGGGTCCTTGGCGGACTTGTCCACGGCGGAGATGACCACCTTGATGCGCTGGCCCTTGTCGAACCGGTCGCCGCGCAGGGCCTCGCTGCGCTTGAGCATGGCCTCCACCCGGTCGATCTCCAGGATGATGGCGCTCTTCTCGAAGCGCTTGACCTCGCCCACCACCACCTCGCCGATGCGGTCGGCGAACTCGGTGAAGATGCGGTCCCGCTCCGCTTCCCGCACCTTCTGCACCAGGACCTGCTTGGCGGCCTGGGCCGCGATCCGGCCCAGCTGGGAGGTGTCCTGGGGCAGCCAGAGGGTGTCACCCTCGGCGGCGTCCGGGTTCAGGGCCTGGGCCTCCTCCAGGCTGATCTCCAGGTCCTCCTCCTCGACCACGGGCACCACCTGCTTGAGGGCGTAGACGTGGAACTCGCCCGTGTCGCGCTCCATCTGGGCCTGGAAATTGCCATAGAAATCGAAGCTCTGGAAGTACTTCTCGGCCGCCTTGACCAGGGACTCCTCCACCGCCTTGAACACTTCCTCTTCGGGGATGCCCTTTTCCGCCGCGATCATCTTCACGCTGTCGAAAAAGCTGGTAGCTACGAGTGCCATAGGTTCTCCTTGCCGGCGCTTGTCTCTACGCCGGCCGCTTCAGGTTGGTCCGGCGAGCCGGTCTGGGCCGGGTGCCGGGGGGGTGGGGCCTTCTGCTCGTCGAAAGGCGCGAGGCGGGCCTGCCGGATGGCCTCGAAGGGGATGACCTTGAGCACGCCGTCTTCCTCCAAGGTGACGCTCGCTTCGGTTGAAGTTCCGATCCAGCCTTTGAACCGTTTCTGCCCGTTGATGGGCGCACCGGTCTGGACCCGGCAGAGCCGGCCCTGGAACCGCCGGAAATGCTCAGGCTTGACCAGGGGGCGCTCCAGCCCGGGGCTGGAGATCTCCAGGTTCACCCGTTCCCGCAGGGAGGGGAACTCCACGTCCAGCCAAGGGATGAGCCCATCATTGACGGTGACGCAATCGTCCAGGGTGACGGCCCGGTCGCCGCCCGGGCCCCGGTCCAGGTGGTCGATGTAGAGGCGCAGCACCGGATCCCGCCCCTCCCGCCCCTCCTCCAGGCAGACCAGCTCGTAGCCCAGCAGGGCGAGCTGCCGTTCCACGGGGGCTTGCAACGTGTTCAGATCCATCGGGCAACCTTGGTTAATGGTGAAGGGGGCGGGGTCAAACCCACCCGACGCGGTCCCCATGGTTCCGGACGCATCCGCACGATGCCACTCCGGTGCCCCAGAACCAGGGAATCCCAGGCCGAATTCAACGGAAAAGATTATCGCTAATTGGACAAGGGGACAAGGGGAAAATACCGGCATCGCCGGGCCTTTGCCTACGCCTTATGGGACAATGGGCGCTGTTTCCGGGAGCGGCCGATGGTTTTGATCCTTGACGGGAAGTCCCATGCGGACCGGATGCTGGACGAGGTGGCCGCCGGGGTGCGGCGGCGGGTGGCCCAAGGCTTGCGCCCGCCCTGCCTGGCGGTGGTCCTGGTGGGGGACGATCCGGCCAGCCAGGTGTACGTGCGGGGCAAGATCGCCGCCTGCGCCCGGACCGGCATCCGTTCCCTGGAGCACCGCCCGGGCGCCGCCATCACCCAGGGGGACCTGGAGGCCCTCATCCGGGATCTGAACGGCGACCCGCAGGTGGATGGGATCCTGGTCCAGCTGCCCCTGCCCGGGGGCCTCGACCCCAAGCGGGTCCTGAGGGGCATCGACCCGGCCAAGGACGTGGACGGGCTGCATCCGGTGAACCAGGGACTGCTCCTGGGCGGCCAGCGGGGGCTGCGCCCCTGCACCCCCTCCGCCTGCATGAGCATGCTCAAGGCCTACGGCATCGCCCTGAAGGGCAAGCGGGCGGTGGTGCTGGGCCGCAGCGAGATCGTGGGCAAGCCCATCAGCCTGATGCTGCTGGAGGAGCACGCCACGGTCACCATCGCCCACAGCCGCACCCAGGACCTGCCCGGGCTGTGCCGGGAGGCGGACCTGCTGGTGGCGGCGGTGGGCCGTCCCGGGCTGGTGGAAGGGTCCTGGGTCAAGCCCGGGGCCGTGGTGGTGGACGTGGGCATCAACCGGGTGGAGGACCTGGCCTTGGGCGAACGGATCTTCCAGGCCGACCCCAGGAAGCTGGAGACCCTGCGCGCCAAGGGGTCCGTCCTGTGCGGGGACGTGCGCTTCAGCGAAGCGGCGGCGGTGGCCGGGGCCATCACTCCGGTCCCGGGCGGGGTGGGCCCCCTGACCATCGCGGGCCTCATGGCCAACACCCTGCAGGCCTGCCAGGCCCGGGAGGAGCTGCCGTGACCTACGCGCGCCGGGAAGCCTTCCTGCCTTTCACCCGCCCCATGCTGGGAGCCGAGGAGATCGCCGAGATGGTGGATTCCATCGAGTCCGGCTGGATCACCACGGGGCCCAAGGCCGCCCGCTTCGAGGAAGCGCTGCAGTCCTACAACGGGGTGGCCCATTGCCTGGCCATGAACAGCGCCACCACCGCCCAGGAGATCACCCTGCAGGTGCTGGGCTTGCGCCCCGGGGACGAGGTGATCACCACCGGCCTCACCTGGGTGTCCACCTTGAGCACCGTGGTGCTCCAGGGGGGCGTGCCGGTGCTGGTGGACATCGACCCCGCCACCCTGAACCTGGACCCGGCCCGCCTCGAGGCGGCCATCACGCCCCGCACCAAGGGCATCATCCCGGTGCATCTCACCGGCCTGCCGGTGCCCATGGACGCCGTCTGGACGATCGCCGAGGCGCACGGCCTCTGGGTGGTGGAGGATGCGGCCCAGGCCATGGGCGCCCACTACCGAGGCCGCAAGATCGGCTCCGACCCCCGGTCGGTGATGAGCGTGTACAGCTTCCACCCCAACAAGAACATGACCACCGGCGAAGGCGGCGCCATCGCCTGCCACGACGGCCGCCACGTGGACCGGATCAAGCGCCTGCGCTTCCACGGCATTGAGCGGGACGCCTGGAAGCGGTTCCAGAAGGAGGGCAGCCCGCACTTCGAGGTGATGGAACCGGCCCGCAAGGCCAACTTCATGGACCTGCAGGCCGCCATCGGGCTGCACCAGCTGAAGAAGCTGGACGGCTTCAACGCCCGGCGCAAGACGCTGTTCCTGCGCTACCTGGAACTCATGGGGGGCATGGAGGAAGTGCTGCTGCCCAGCCCCGGCGATGCGGTGCACGGCCATTGCCACCACCTGTTCGTGCTGCGGATCCGTCCCGAGAAGGCCGGCCTGGACCGGGACGCGTTCGTGGCCCGCCTGAAGGAGGAGAACATCGGCACCGGAATCCACTACCGCCCGGCGCACGTCCATGCCTTCTACCGGGACTATTACGCCAGGCGGACCCATGCCATGCCCGCCGACGGACTGCCCCACACCGAATGGAGCGGCGACCGGCTGCTGAGCCTGCCCCTTTGGCCCGGGCTCACGGAGGAGGACCAGGACCAGGTGGTGGCGGCGATCCGTCAGGTGCTATCGGACGCCCGCAGGGGGGCGCACTGACTTCTTGGCGGGCCTTTATGAAGATGCCATACGCCGCCGGGTGGCCAAGGTGACGATCCTTGAGGTGGGCGGTACCCCGCTTTCACGCCCGGCACCGGTCCGGTCGGCCCAGGCCGACCCGACGGAAGGTATGGTCAATCCATTGCGCAGGTGGTTCGAGCGAAGCCTCTCCCGGCTGGCGGCGGAGGTCCAAACCGAGCGCCAATAACTCAAATGCGCTGACGCCTGGCAGGGCCATACCCTGCCAGGATCCGCTCGTGGCGCCAGGAGCGTGGCTACTCCAGGACCACCCAGACCCGGCGGCTGTCCTTGACTCCCTGGACCAGGCTCATCATGGCTTCAGAGAGTTGCTTGCCCTTGGAAGAACCGTCGCCCAGGTCCACCACCATGACCACGTCCTCGCTGCCGGCCGGCAGGCTCACGCTGCGTGGAAATTCCCGGTCCACCTTGGCGGACTCGGGGTGCGATGGCGGATCCGGAATCTTGAAGCCCAGGCCTCCTTCCAGCGCCTCGGTGCTGGTGCGGAAGAGGGAAGCCAAGGCGACGATGGCGGAGCCGGAGGGCTTGATCTTGTCCCGCTCCCAGAAAGAGATGGAAGCCTGGTCAACGCGCAGGGCTTCGGCCATTTCTTCCTGCGACCACCGCCAGGTGAGGCGCACGGCCTTGATGCGGTCACCCAGCGTGGAGAGGGCCAGAGGGGCGTCGGAATTGGAATCGAATCGCTTCAAGTTGATCACTCCTCGAATTATTACGGAATGTCCGGATGCCTCACATTATGCAACGGCACTACCCTTGGATGATGCGAGAAAGTGCGCTGTTCCAGTCCCAGTGTGCCCCTCGTTTGAAAAAAACTAGATTCGTTCGTGTGGGAGGGTGGGCACCGGAGCATAAAGGGCTGTTGTCGGGTCCACCAAGTAAAGGTTACTGATACGACCGGTGTATGCGCAAGCGTACTGTTGGATCTGGTCCGCGAACCGGGTTTGCTGGTACCCGTCCCGGAAGATGCTCCCCCATAGGGGATTGAAGGCAGATTCTAATCGATCATCCAGTTCTGCAAGTACTTTTTTCTCCACCTCCATGCGTAATTTCGCCGCCTCCAGTTCCTCCCTCAGCCGGGCGGCTTCCTGGTCCATGGCCAGGAGGGCTTCGGGGGAAAGACGGGGGGCGAGCAGGCGGCGATGTTCATGGTTGCGCCGGAGATTGTCTTCCAACAGAGACAGCTGAAGTTCCGATTTCCGGCGGACGTTCTCGAAACGAACAAATTCCTGCAGTTCGCCTGCCTGCTCCTCCAATTGCTCAAGGGTGGTGGCCAGTTCGGGGATCAGGAGCAGGGTATGCCATGAAACATTTTTCCTCGACCGAAGGATGTCTCCATAGATATGGTCACCCACATACATGACCTGTTCCCCGAACGTCTGGAGGCTGTCCTCCAGCCACAGGGCGTTGCCACCCATGAACGCCTTGTTCTGCCCCTCCAGGGGGACCGGCGCCGGGGATTCCTGGAAGAACACCGGCTTGCGTGCGCTCACCACCACCAAGTCAAAATAATCCAGCCAGTTGGGGTGGGCCGGATCCAGGCCGTCCAGGAGGAAGCGCAGCACCCCGTCCGTGAAGGCCCACTCGCTATTGCTGAGAATGAACAACTTTTTTCCGGCCCGCCGCCAGCGGTCCAGGGCCGCCGGCAGTTGGGGGTCCCGCAGGATGTAGAGTTCCGGGTTGGCCAGGATCTCGGCCTTCATGTCGCCGTTGCGGTGGGCGCCGTCGATGGCCCAGCGCACGTCCTGGAAGACCTGGAAGCAGTCCCTGCCGGTGATGCGGCCCTCGTCCAGGGCGTCCACCAGGGTGGCGTAGAGGTGGCATTCGGGAATCTCGAACAGCGTGTCGACGCTGCGGAACCCGGCCCCCGAGGCCACCACCCGGCGCCGCCCGTAGGCCTGGTCGATCTTGTCCCGGGTCAGGGGCCGCCGCCCGTGGCAGGCCCGGGCCACCTGGCGGGAACTGTCCAGCTTGAGCAGGTTGCCCCGGGCCCCGTCCAGGACCAGGCCGCGGATGGCGAAGGCCGGATCGAAGTGGGTGTCCAGCAGCCAGGCGGGATAACCCCGCTCCTGCACCAGAAGGCGTACCGTATGGCGGTAAGCCAGTTCGTCGATCTCCGGGGACCGGTAGTGGCTCAGGGTGTAGTCCATGTCGAACCCCAGCGCCTGGATGTCCCGGAAGTGGATGTCCCGCAGGGGGAACACCTTCCGCGCATGAGGGAGCCTGACCGCTTCGGGAGGCTCCACGAACCGGGGGATCGGCAGCAAAGCTGAAATGACGTTCTTCATCCCGGCGGCCTCGGTTAAGCGCGGGAACTCATGGACTTGGATCGAAACCCCACCCACGAAAGCTTAACAGCGCCCGGGTGGCCATGGTCGGCTTCCGGAGGGAAATTATTCGATTTTTATGGCGAAGGGTTTGAAGCCCCTGCTCTTGAGCTTTTGGGCGGTGCTGTCCATGGCCTCCCGGAGGCTGGCCCCGTTGAGCCGCACCTTGAACAAGCCATTTTCCGCGACGATCCCGGCCTGGAACCCGGCGGCCCGGACCCTGTCCACCATCCGCTTGGCCTCGGCCTGGTCAGGGGTGGAAATGAGCTGCAGGGTCCAGCGCCCGGCCGGTTCGGCCTTCGGGTCCGGGGCTGGCCCGGCCTTCTTCTCGGGGGTAGCGGGCTTGGGGGCGGACGGCAGGCGCACCTCCACCGGCGGGGGCGCCTGGGCGGCCGGGGCCGTGGGGGCCTGGGCGGCGGGGGGCTGGGCCGGTCCGGCGGGGGGCTGGGCCGGTCCGGTGGGGGGGGCGGCTGCTTTGGCGGGCCCGGGCGGGGCCGGGGGCACCTGGAGCCCGGCGGGAATTCCCCCGGCCGCTTCCAGGGCCTTGAGCTGGTCGGCGATGGAGGCGGGGAGCTCCTGCAGGTCCTCCCCGGCGCCCCGGGCCGCCGGGTGGCGCAAGGCGGCGCTCTGCTTGCCCACCTGGACCCCCAGCACGTAGCACAGGGTCAGGAGCCCGACGCCCACGGCCGTCACCAGGAGGATGGTCTGGCGGCTCAGGATGACAGTCTGGGAATCGCGGCTGGGCATGGCGGATTATACCGGATCGCGGGGGGCTCCAAGGAACCCCGGAGGCGGTATGATCGGGCCTGGAGTCCTGCCCCCCCCTGGATGACCCATGACACCCGCCGTTCCCCCGTTCCTGCCCGTCCTGCTGCTGTTCCTCATCGCTCTGGGCGCGGGGGCGGCCATCCTGGTGGTCTCGGGCCGGATCCTGCCGGGCTGGTGCAAGCCCGGCAACCCCCAGCGGGCCAAGCTGACCCCGTACGAATGCGGCGCCCCGCCCCGCCAGGAAGGCGCCCGGCACCGCTACAGCGTGAAGTTCTACCTGGTGGCCATGCTCTTCATCCTGTTCGACGTGGAGGCGGCCTTCCTGCTGCCCTGGGCGGTGCAGGACAAAGCCAACCTCTGGACCTTCTGGGCCATGGTCAGCTTCGTCGCCACCCTCCTGGTCGGCTTCGTGTACGCCTGGGGCAAGGGCGCCCTGGACTGGGAGCGTTGACATGGCTGGCATCCACCTGGACGATTCGGTCATGACCACCCGCCTGGACGCGGTGGTGAACTGGGCCCGGAAAAACAGCCTCTGGCCGCTGCCCTTCGGGACCGCCTGCTGCGCCATCGAGTTCATGTCCATGATGGCTTCCCGCTACGATTTCTCCCGCTTCGGCGCCGAGGCCCTGCGCTTCAGCCCCCGGCAGAGCGATCTGCTGCTGGTGCTGGGGACCGTCACCAACAAGCAGGCGCCGATCCTGCGCCAGATCTACGCCCAGATGGCCGAGCCCAAGTGGGTGGTTTCGGTGGGGGTATGCGCCTCCACCGGGGGGATGTACCGCACCTACGCCACCCTCCAGGGCATCGACCGGGTGGTGCCGGTGGACGTGTACGTCCCCGGCTGCCCGCCCCGTCCCGAGACCATGATCTACGGGGTCATGGAACTGCAGAAGAAGATCGGCCGGGAATCCCTGGCGGCCCGCAAGGAGCACATCGAGCTGTTCTACCAGTCCATGGCCCGGCAGGAGGAGCGGCAGCGGGCCCGGGGGTTGTCCTCGTACCAGGTGGTGCGGGAAATGGTCCTGGAAGCCGGGGACCAGGGCGCCCAGCGGATCTGGTGAAACCATTTCGGGGAATGAAGCATGGTGATCGAGCGGATCGAAGCGCAGTTGCCGGGGGCCGTCGTGGACCGGCACCAGTTCCGGGGCGATGCCACCATCGTCGTGGACCGGGAGCGGTTCCTGGAAGTGGTTGAATTCATCTACAACGAGGGGTTCCAGCTGCTGGTGGACGTGACGGCGGTGGACTTGGAGACCCGCCAGCCCCGGTTCGACGTGGTCTACCACCTGCTGAACCTGGTCAACCAGGAGCGGCTGCGCATCAAGGTGCCGGTGCCGGAAGGGGCCGCCCAGCCCAGCCTCACCGGGCGCTTCAAGTGCGCCGACTGGGCCGAGCGGGAGGTGTACGACATGTTCGGGATTCCCTTCGATGGCCATCCCAACCTCACCCGCCTGCTCATGTGGGACGATTTCCCCGGGCACCCCCTGCGCAAGGATTTTCCCCTGGACGGCGGCGACCGGTTCTGCACCGAGGACCTGGGGGTCTCCTTCGCGCCCGACGCCAAGCCCCTGGAGCTCTGAGGTGACCATGGACGCCACCGCTCCCCGCCCCGAAGGCGAACGCATGATCGTCAACATGGGGCCTTCCCATCCGACCACCCACGGCACCCTGCACATCGTCCTGGAACTGGAAGGGGAGTTCATCGTCAAGGCGACCCCCAACATCGGCTACCTGCACCGGGGGGTGGAAAAGCTGGGGGAGAACCTGACCTACCAGCAGTTCATCCCGCTCACGGACCGGCTGAACTACTGCAGCTCCCTCATGAACAACGTGGGCTATGCCCTGGCGGTGGAGAAGCTGCTGGGCATCCAGGACCCGCCCCGGTCCCAGGTGCTGCGGGTCCTCTGCTCCGAACTGGCGCGCATCGGCGACCACCTGGTGTGCGTGGGCATCAACGCGGTGGACATCGGCGCGTTCACGGCCTTCCTGTACCTGTTCAGGGAGCGGGAGACCATCTACGACCTGTTCGAGATGATGGCGGGACAGCGCCTGCACGCCAGTTTCACCCGCATCGGCGGGCTGTTCCGGGACATCCCGCCGGAATTCGCGCCGCTGTGCGGGCAGTTCCTGGACAGCTGCCCGCGCACCATCGACGAGATGGAGATGCTGCTCACCCACAATCCCATCTGGGCGGACCGCACCAAGGGAGTGGGGGCCATTTCGGCGGATGACGCCGTCAGCTGGGGCTACACCGGCCCCTGCCTGAGGGCCGCGGGGGTGCCCCAGGACCTGCGCAAGGCCCAGCCGTACCTGGGCTACGAAACGTACGACTTCGACATCCCGGTGGCCACCACCGGCGACATCTACGACCGCTACCTGGTGCGTGCCGAGGAGATGCGCCAGTCCCTGCGGATCGTCCGCCAGTGCCTGGACCGCCTGGAGGAACTGGGCCCCGGCCCGGTGATCGTCGACGACTACAAGATCGCCCTGCCCCCCAAGGAAAAGGTCTACACCCGCATGGAGAGCCTGATCCACCACTTCAAGCTGATCATGCACGGCATCGAGATGCCGGTGGGGGAGGTGTACAGCGCCACCGAGGCGGCCAACGGCGAACTGGGGTTCTACCTCGTCTCCCACGGGGGCAAGTGCCCGTACCGGATCCACGTGCGGCCCCCCTGCTTCCCCATCTTCAACAGCTTCGGCGAGCAGGTGCGCGGGCGGATCATCGCCGACGCGGTGGCGGTGCTGGGCGGCATGAACGTCATCGCCGGGGAATTGGACCGATAGTGAGATTCCTTCCCCGGCTCTTCGAGAACAACCGGGCCTGGGCTTCCCGCCAGGTCGGGCGGGATCCCCAGTTCTTCCAGCGCCTGTGCGCCATCCAGCGGCCCGACCATCTCTGGATCGGCTGCGCCGACAGCCGGGTGCCGGCCAACGAGATCGTCGGGCTGGCGCCGGGGGAACTTTCCGTGCACCGCAACATCGCCAACCTGGCCCCGGAAGACGATCCCAACTGCCAGGCGGTGCTGCAGTACGCGGTGGACGTGCTGGGCGTGAAGCACGTGATCGTGTGCGGCCACTACCGGTGCGGGGGCGTCCAGGCGGCCTTCGGGCCGCCCCTGCCGGAGCCCCTGGAGGGCTGGGTCGCCCCCATCCGTGCGCTGGCCCTGGCGCACCGGGCGGACCTGGAGCGCCTGCCTGACCCCGAGGCCCGGTGGCGGGCCCTGTGCGAGTGGAACGTCATGGCCCAGGTGCGCTCCCTGCGCTCCCAGGCCATCGTGCGCGACGCCTGGGAGCGGGGCCGGAAGCTCGCCCTGCATGGCTGGATCTACGATCTGCGGGACGGATTGCTGCGGGACCTGGAAGTCAGCGTCGACCGGCCTTGAAACCAGGGTGATGGCCTTACACTATCGAGTAGCGGGAGGCCAAGCCATGGAACGGAGAGCGCTGGGGAGGCAGGGCCTGGAAGTGGGCGCCATCGGGCTTGGCTGCGTGAGCATGTCGGACGAGTACGGCAGGCCCGAAGACCGGGACGAAAACGAGGCGATCGCCACCATCCACCGGGCCCTGGACCGGGGGCTCACCCTGGTGGACACCGCCGACGCGTACAGGTCCTTACACCAACGAAGAGCTGATCGGGAAGGCCATCCGCGGGCGGCGGCACCAGGTGGTGGTCGCCACCAAGTTCGGCTTGGCGGAAGGCCTGGATGGCTCCCCGGCCAGCGCCCGCCGGTCGGCGGAGGCTTCCCTGCGCCGCCTGGGGGTGGACGTGATCGACCTCTACTACCTGCACCGCAAGGACCCGGCCGTCCCCATCGAAGATTCCGTCGGCGCCATGGGGGAGCTGGTGGCCGCCGGCAAGGTCCGGTTCATCGGGTTGTGCGAGGTGGGCCCCGAGACCCTGCGCAGGGCCCACCGGGTCCATCCCCTCACCGCCCTGCAGAGCGAATACTCCCTCCTGGAGCGGGGGGTGGAAGCGGCCATCCTGCCCGCCGCCCGGGAACTGGGCATCGGCTTCGTGCCCTTCAGCCCCCTGGGCCGGGGCTTCCTGGCCGGCGCCTTCCACAGCGTCGCCGACCTGCCGGAGGGGGACTGGCGGGTGAACATCCCCCGGTTCCACGAGGAACACGCGGCGGCCAACGGCAGGATCGTGGCGGCGGTGCGTGCGGTGGGGGACCGGCACGGGGCCACGCCGGCCCAGGTGGCCCTCGCCTGGGCGCTGGCCCAGGGGCGGGACATCGTTCCCATCCCCGGCACCAAGCGCCGCAAGTACCTGGACCAGAACCTGGATGCCGAAGCCGTGCGGCTCACCGCCCGGGACCTGGAAGAACTTGGGCGCCTGGCCGCCCTGGTCTCCGGGGAGCGGTACCGGGCGGAGCAGGCCAGGATGGTGGAACGGTGACGGTCCGCAAGGGAACTCCGCGATGGTCTTCCTGGCGGACGGCAGCTGTGATCTACTAGTCGGATGAATGAGATTGCAACGGCTTTTTCCATGTCCCGCCCTGGGGGATTGTGCGGATGAATCGTAAGTGGTGGATTCTGGGCGCCATCCTGGGGCTCCTGGCGTTGGGGGGGCTCCTGGTCGCCCGGCGGGAGCCGGGGCCCCCGGTGCAGGTGGAACTCGCCACGCGCCAGGACATCCTGGCCAAGGTGAGCGCCAACGGCAAGATCCAGGCGGTGAAGAAGGTGGACATCACCGCCAACGCCATCGGCCAGGTCACCCGCATGCTGGTGAAGGAGGGGGATGCGGTCAAGACCGGCCAGCTGCTCCTGGAGATCGACCCGGTCCGGTCCGTGGCGGCCGCCCAGTCCCTGGCGGCGGCCCTGCAGGCCAGCGCCCACGACCTGGAGGCGGCCCAGGTGAAGCTCGGCCAGGCGCGCAACGACTACGGCCGGGCCGAGGCCAACCACAACGCCGGGATCATTTCCCAGAGCGACTTCGAGCAGGCCCGCACGGCCCTGCAGGTGGCCGAGAGCGCCGCCCAGAGCGCCCGGCAGCACGTGGACCAGGCCAAGGCGGACCTGGCAGGGGCCGCGGACACCGTCGACAAGACCAGGATCACCTCCCCCATGGCAGGGGTGGTGACCGGCAAGCACATCGAGCTGGGGGAGACGGCGGTGGTGGGGCTGCAGAACCAGCCGGGCACCGTGCTGCTGACCGTCTCGGACATGAGCAGGATCGAGGCGGAGATGGAGGTGGACGAGGCCTCCATCCCCTCGGTGCGGCTGGGGCAGCCCGCCCAGGTGCGCATCGACGCCTATCCCAACCAGGTGTTCGAGGCGGTGGTGACGGAGGTGGGCGGCAGCCCCATCGTCCAGGCCAACGCCAACGAGGCGGTGAAGTTCAAGGTCAAGGTGCAGATCAAGCAGCCGCCCCTGACCATCAAGCCGGGCCTGTCCGCCCAGGCGGACATCGCCACCGGCAGCCGGAGCCAGGTCCTGGCGGTGCCCATCCAGGCCCTGGTGATGAAGGACCGGCCGCCGGCCCAGGGGGGACCCTCCGGCGCGCCCCCGGCGGAGGAGGAGGGGGTGTTCGTGCTGGAAAGGGGCAGGGCCCGGTTCCGGCCCCTCAAGACCGGGCTCATGGGCGACCTGATGGTGGAGGTGCGCTCCGGCCTGGACGGGGGCGAAGCGGTGATCGTCGGGCCGTTCAAGGCCCTGCGGGAGCTCCAGGACGGCCAGCCGGCGCACCCGGAAAAGCGCCGGAAAGAAGGGTAGCGGTGCTCCCGGCGGACCTGGCGCGCGCCGCCCTGCGTGCCCTGCGTGCCCACAAGCTGCGCAGCTTCCTGACCCTGCTGGGGGTGATCATCGGGGTCACCACCGTGGTCAGCGTGGTGGGGATCATCTCCGGGCTGGACGGCTACGTGAAGGCCCAGATCATCCGCCTGGCGCCGGACGTGTACGTGGTGGACCGGCTGGGCATCATCCAGTCCCAGCGGGAGCTCATCCAGGCCCTGCGCCGTCCGCCGCTCACCTGGGCGGACTACGAAAGGGTGCGCGCCGCCCGCCTGCCCCACACGGCCCAGGTGAGCACGAGGGCCTTCCGCACCATGACGGCCAGGCACGGCACCCGGCACCTGGACAACGTCTTCGTGGTGGGCACCACCTTCAACTTCGCCGAGATGTTCAAGTTCGACCTGGACGCCGGGCGCTACTTCTCGGACAACGAGGACCAGGCCGCGGGCAACGTGGCGGTGATCGGCGCGGACACCCGGGACGAGCTGTTCCCGCGCCTGGACCCCCTGGGGCGCACCCTGGCCCTGGGCGGGCTGCCGTTCCGGATCATCGGGGTGTTCACCCGCCAGGGCAAGGCGCTGGGGTTCAGCCGGGACAACGTGGTGTGCATCCCCATCCAGGTCTACCGCAAGAACTTCATGGGCCCCGACGACTCCTTGAACCTGCAGATCCAGGCCCGGGGCGGGGTGGCGGGCCTGGACGCTTCCATGGACGAGGTGCGGTCCCTGCTGCGGGCGGCCCGCCACACGGGATTCAGGGACCCGGACCCGTTCGGCATCCTCACCCAGGACGTGCTGCAGGACCTGTGGAAGCAGGTCAGCCGGGCCGCCTTCGTGCTCATGGCGCTGGTGGCCTCGGTGAGCCTGGGCGTGGGCGGGGTGGTGATCATGAACATCATGCTGGTGAGCGTGGCGGAGCGCACCGTGGAGATCGGCATCCGCCTCGCCCTGGGCGCCCGCAAGCGCGACGTGGCGCGCCAGTTCCTGCTGGAGGCGGCGGCCCTGAGCCTGTGCGGCGGACTGCTGGGGCTGCTGGGGGGCGCCGGGATCACCTGGGCGGTGCGGGACCTGCTGGGCTTCCCGGCCCGGATCACGCCGGGCATCGTCGCCGCCAGCCTGGCCATGTCCACCCTGGTGGGGATTGCCGCCGGGCTGCTGCCGGCGCGCCGGGCGGCGAACCTGCCGGTGATCGACGCCCTGCGGGCGGAGTAGCCATGGGAGGACTCCTCAAGCGCAGCGCGCTGATCCGGGCCCTTGGGCCGGAGACCATCCGCTTCGCGGTCCGTTCCATCGCCACCCAGAAACTGCGCAGCTTCCTTACCCTGCTGGGGGTCCTGGCCGGAGTGGCGACCGTGATCGCCATGGTCAGCTTCGTGGCGGGCTTCAACCAGGCCATCACCGGGGCGTTCGCGGCCAGCGGCACCACCCTGGTGCAGTTCCAGAAGTTCGAGCCGCGCTTCGGCGGCCCCCCGGAGCTCATCCCCGAAGAACAGCGCCGGCGGCGCAACCTGACCCTGGAGGACGCCGCGGCCCTCAAGCGCCTGGCCACCCTGGCCGCGGCGGTGTCTCCGGAGCGCGGCCTGCTGGAGAACCAGCTCACCGCGGTGGTGAAGAACCGCCAGGGCACGGAAGCCAACGGCCCGGTCATCCAGGGGGTGGGCCCGGACTACGTGCGGGCCAACAACCGGGGCCTGGACGACGGCCGCTTCTTCGGCGACCCGGACCTGGCCCACCAGGCGCGGGTCTGCGTGGTGGGGGAGGACCTGGTGAAGGCCTTGTTCCCGGCCCGGGATCCGGTGGGACAGGAACTCCTGCTCCAGGGGCTGGCCTTCCGGGTGATCGGGGTCCTGGAAAAGCGCGGCTCCCAGTTCGGAGGCAGCGCCGACAGCCTGGTGCTGATCCCCCTGACCGTGTTCGACACCCTGTTCCCCCAGGTGAGCAACGGCAGCGGCGACACCCTGCACATCGCCACGGTGCCCCGGGACCCGGCCCGCGTCCAGGAGCTCACCGACCAGGAGGTGGCCGTGCTGCGCCTGCGGCGCGGGCTCAAGGCCAACCAGGACAACGATTTCGCCATCTACACCAGCGACGAGAGCCTGCAGCACCTTCCGCCAGATGACCTCTGGCATCGCCGCGGCCATGGTGTTCGTCGCCACCATCGCCCTCCTGGTGGGCGGGGTGGGGGATCATGAACATCATGCTGGTGAGCGTCACCGAGCGCACCCGGGAGATCGGCGTGCGCAAGGCCCTGGGCGCCACCCGCAAGGACATCGCCGTCCAGTTCCTGGTGGAGGCGGTGGCCCTCACCGGGCTGGGGGGCGCCGCGGGCATCGCCCTGGGCCTGGGCGCCGCCGTGGCGGTGCGGGCGCTGTTCGACTTCCCGACGGCCGCGCCCTGGTGGAGCGTGGTCCTGGGTTTCGGCATCAGCACCGCCGTGGGGCTGGTGTTCGGCCTCTGGCCGGCGGTGCGCGCCGCCCGCCAGGACCCCATCGAGGCCCTGCGCTACGAATAGGCCCGGCGTTCGATGAAGAAGCTTGAACCCTCCGCCCGCTTGGCCTCCTTCTTGGCCACGGTGGCGGCGGCGGCGATCTCGTGGTGGGTGGGGAAGGTGCCCGGGGACACCTGCACCGCGCCGATGGACAGGGACACCAGGGGATGGTGCACCAGCCGGTGCCGGCGGTCCTCGCTCACGTAGCCGCCCCGGGCCAGAGCCTCGGCGTCGAAGAATCGCGCCTTGTCCTGGTCGAACAGGCCCAGGAGCCGCCGGCAGCGCTCCTCCCAGTCCGGACTGCGCAGGATCAGGAGGAAATCGTCGCCGCCGATGTGGCCCACGAAGTCCAGGTCCGGGTCGATGGCGGCCTCCAGCAGCCTGCCGGTCCATTGGAGCACTTCGTCCCCCCGGCCGTAGCCGTTCACGTCGTTGTACGGCTTGAAGTGGTCCAGGTCGCAGTAGCACACCACGAAGGGCAGCTCCTGCTGCAGCAGCTCGTCCAGCCTCTCGTTGATGGGCACGTTCCCGGGCAGCCCGGTGAGGGGGTTGGCGTAGCGGGCGGCGTGGATCTGCATCTGGGTGATGGCGCGCATGAGGTCGTGGCCGCTGCCCATGCCCGCGTAACGCCCGTCCCGGGTGAGGGCGAACCCGTGCAGGATGTGCCTGGGGTCGGACTCGACGATGAGCTTGCTCAGTTCGTGCAGGCTGGTGCGGTGGTCCACCACCAGGACGGACTGGTCCATGAGGGTCCCGCACGGGCGCTTGCTGTACAGCTCCCGGGAGAAGGGCTTGGCCATCAGGTCCACGAACACGTGGCGGTTGATGAGGCCCACCGGGATGCCCTGGCGCACCACCGGGATGGTCTGCAGCTCCCGGTCCCGGGCGAAGCGCTGCTCCACCTTCCAGGTGGGCGTCTCGGGCGCCTCGGGTTCGATGTCCATGAGCAGCTGGGCGGCGGTGGCCCGGCTGTCCCGGATCCAGGCGGTGCCCGAGGGGTCGGCAGGGCGCGGGCCCAGCAGGTTCAGGACCCCCGGAGGCAGGGCCGGGTGCGGTGTGGGGGCCGGGCGCCCGAACAGGTAACCCTGGCCCAGGTCCAGGCCCAGGTCCTGCACCACCCCCAGGTCCGCCTCCAGCTCGATGCCCTCCGCCACCATCCGGGCGCCGGTCTTGGCGGCGATGTCGCGCAGGGAGCGCAGGAACTGGTGGCGCACCGGATCCTGGCTCACGCCATGGATGAAGTGCTTGTCGATCTTCACGTACTCCGGGCGCAGCTCCGACCACAGGCGCAGGCTGGAAAAGCCCTCCCCCAGGTCGTCCATGGCGATGGCCAAGCCCAGCTTGCGAAACAGTTGGGCGGTGCCGACCAGCTGGTTGAAATCATAGGTGGGCTGGTTTTCCGTCAGCTCGATGACGATGCGGTCAGGGGTGAAGCCCAGCGCCTCCAGGCCCTCCTTCTGGAACAGGTCCAGGAAGGGCGTCCGGGACAGGCACCCGGGGCTTACGTTCAGGAACAGCTTCTGGGGCAGGCCGCTGGCCTTGAACCCTTGCAGCAAGGTGCGGCAGCAGGCCGCCTCCAGCTGCACCTGCTGGCCAGTGAGCAGGGCGACCTTGAACAGGTTCAGGGGGGAATGCAGCAGGGAGTCCGAGGGGCCGCGGATCAGGCCCTCGAAGCCGTGGACCCGGCCGCTGCCCAGATCGAGGATCGGCTGGTAATGCGGCCGCAGCCGGTCCTCGGCGATGATGGCGCGCAGTTCCTCGCCGAGCCCGTTGAGCTCCGCTTCGAAGCCGGCCGGACCGTCAGGGGCGTTCCATTGGGCGAGCATGGATGGACCCCCGCGAGCGGCCTGCCAAGCCAGGCCAGGTTCTGGTGTTTCAACACAAGTCGTATGCATGCATTCATTGGAACCCGGTCACCAGGCCAAAGTCGCTCGCGGCCGGTGAAAACGGCGTAACTTAATGAAGATGCATCCGGATAGCCTGGACCCACCGATCCTCGTCGGGCCAATCCGCCGGATCCAGGACCGGTCCCGGGCGGACCAGCACCCGGGTGTTCCGGCTGCGCATCAGGCGCCGCAGGTGGGGCACCAGGGTGGCGTCGCCGATCCAAGGGTAGTGGGAGTCCGGGGAGGAGAGGCGGACCGGCAGCAGCTTCGCCCCCAGGCGGTAGGCCATGCGCAGCCCGCCCTGGTGCAGGGGGGCCAGCCCCGGGCCGGCGGTGGTGGTGCCTTCGGGGAAGAGCAGGAACGCCTCGCCCGCGGCCAGGTCCCGCACCATGGCCCGCAGGGCCGCCGCGCGGCTGAACAGGTCGGCCCGGTCCACGAAGCGCAGGCCGATGCGGGCCGCGCCGGAGCCGATGAGGGGGTAGGAGGCCACCTCCGCCTTGGCCATGGCCAGGGAAGGGCGCAGGCTCAAGTAGATCAGCGGGTCCACCCAGCTCAGGTGATTGGAGACCCATACCTGGGCACCGGGCGGGATGGGCACATCCAGGCGGACGTCCACCCCCAGCGCCCGCAGGACCCGGCCGGCCCAGGCATGCACGGCCGGTCCGGGGCAGCGGGAGCCGCGCACCCGCCAGGTGGTCCACAAGGTGCCGCCAAGCACCGCGGCCATCCGGAAGGCCGGACCGGGGTGGCAGGGCGGGAAAGTTCCTGGCTCGTTCATGGCCCCATGGTGCCTTGCGGCCGTGGCCCGGGCGTGGCGCCGCGGGAACATCGGCGTTACGGCTGGGCTACCGCCAGGCTGGAGCGGCGGGGCACCACCGTCCCGGTGGTGGTGAAGTAGCGCCGCACCCCCCGGGTGATGGCCTGGGCCACCCGGACCCGGAAGGCCGGGTCCTGCAGTTTGGCTTCTTCCTTGGGATTGGAGATGAAGGCCGTCTCCACCAGCACCGCCGGCATGGCGGCTCCCCGCAGCACCACGAAGGGGGCCTGCTTGACGCCCCGCTGGCGGATGCCGCCCAGGAGGTTGAGCTGGGCCTGGATGGCCACCGCCAGGCGCTCCGAGTCCCGCAGGAAGGCTTCCTGGGACAGGTCGTCCAGGATGCCGGCCACCACGTTGTTGGGATCCGCGTCGCTCCCGGGCGCGTCGCCGGCGTTCTCCGCCGCCGCCAGGAGGGCCGCGGCGCGGTCGCCGGCCCCCAGGCTGAGGAAATACACTTCCGAGCCCCGGGCCTGGCGGCTGGGGTCGGCGTTGAGGTGCAGGCTGATGAACAGGTCCGCCCTTTCGGCGTTGGCCTTGCGGGCCCGGTCCCAGAGGGGGACGAACTGGTCGCTGTCCCGGGTCAGGTGGGCATCGAATCCGGCGGCGGCGAGCTGGAGGGCCAGCTCCTGCGCCAATTCCAGGGCCACGTCCTTCTCCAGCAGGCCCTTGCGCCCGTGGGCGCCGTCATCCTCGCCGCCGTGGCCCGGGTCCACCTCCACCAGGAGGCGGTCCGCGGGCGGGGATTTGGGGGTTTGGCCCTGAGCCAGTAGGCTAAGGGTGAGGAACGGCAAGACGCGCAGGAGTTTCAAGATGGTCCGATCCGGCAAAGGCGGGCAGGTTCCAATCGGCGGTGAATCCAGATACTTCAAGTCTATCGAGGTTGCCTCATGACTTTAACCACCCCCTGCACCCCGCCAGGCACCATGGAGTTGCTGCCCCGGCAGCAGATCGTCTTCCAGCGCATGATGGACACCATCCGCCGGGGGTTCGAGCTCTACGGTTTCCTGCCCATCGAGACCCCGGTGTTCGAGGTGTCCGACGTGCTCCTGTCCAAGAGCGGCGGGGACACGGAAAAGCAGGTGTATTTCGTCCAGTCCACCGGCGCCCTGGAACAGGGACACCGGCCGGGCCTGGCGCTGCGCTTCGACTTGACCGTGCCCCTGGCGCGCTACGTGGCCGAGCACGAGGCGGAACTGGCCTTCCCCTTCCGCCGCTACCAGATCCAGCGGGTCTACCGGGGCGAGCGGGCCCAGCGCGGCCGCTACCGGGAGTTCTACCAGTGCGACATCGACGTGATCGGCAAGGACACCCTGCCCCTGGCCTTCGACGCGGAGATCCCGGCGGTCATCCACACCCTGTTCACCGAGCTCGGGGTGGGCCCGTTCCGGATCCACTTCAACAACCGCAAGGTGCTGCAGGGCCTGTTCGAGGGCCTGGGCATCCAGGCCCCGGAACGGCGCATGGCGGTGCTGCGCCAGGTGGACCGGCTGGACAGGGTCGGGCCGGATGGGGTGCGCGGCCTCCTGATGGGCGACGAGCTGGGCCTGCCCGGGGACCTGGCGGACCGGATCCTGGAACTGGCCGGGGTCCGGGGCTCGGCGGCCGAAGTGCTGGCGCGCCTGGGGGCCATGGCCGGGCGGCCGGAGGCCAACCCGTCGTTCGTGCAGGGCACGCGGGAACTGGAGGAAGTGGTGTCGGCCCTGAGGGCCTTCGCTGTGCCCGAGTCCCACTGGAGCATCAACCTGGGCATCGCCCGGGGGCTCGACTACTACACCGGCACCGTCTACGAGACCTTCCTCACCGACCATCCGGGGATGGGCTCGGTGTGCTCGGGCGGGCGCTACGACAACCTGGCCAGCCAGTACACCAAGAGCCGCCTGCCGGGGGTGGGCATCTCCATCGGCCTCACCCGCCTGTTCTACGTGCTCTCGGAGGCGGGGCTGGCAGAGCCCGGGCCCAGCACGGTGAAGGTGCTGGTGACCCAGTTCGACCCGGCGCTGCTGCCCGAGTACCTGGCCCTGGCGGCGGACCTGCGGAACCACGGGGTGAACACGGACATCCACCTGGAGCCGGCCAAGCTGGGCCGCCAGCTCAAGTATGCGGACCGGGCCGGCATTCCCTTCGCCGTGGTCATGGGGCCCGACGAGATGGCCGGAGGCGTGGCCACGGTCAAGGATCTGCGCACCGGCGCCCAGGTGCGGGTGCCCCGGGGGGAACTGCCCGGCTACTTCCGGGAGAGGGCGTAGGGACGGTCTCCCCGCCTCCCGGCACGGAAGGCCAGCGGCAGCCCGGCCTCCGGTCCCGTGAACCGGCGGTGTCAACATGGGCTCTAAATAGCGCAGGTCCGCAGGAGGGGGTGCGGACCCCTGGGGTCAACCTTGGGTTTGGTTGTGAATATTTAATTTTATTATTTTTTACAATATTATTTCATTGTTTTTTCCAACGACTATGTTGATATTAGTAAAGTAGTGCATCGGATGGGGAGAGTGGAGTTGGCATGGCTGCCCGGGGAGGCCGGTGTAACCTTTTCTTCTCAAACTATTTATTTGTAAAAATGATCGCGGTTGGGTCATGGGAACCGGTTCCAGTGGACTGACCCTAAGTCATGTTTTTCAAAAAGTAGGCAAAAATGCATGGCACAACTGGTATGTTCCAGATTTTTTCATTTTTTTTAACTTCGTGTAGGCAAAAAATACCATAAAATTCTCATTGACTTAATTTGAATTCGCAAGAAATTTATTACGTTGAATCTTCACCATCTGTGAGGTCATCGAAATGAATAATTCGTCAGAAATTGGATTGAACCTTTCCGCCATCGGCATGCTCATCGTAGCCGCCCGAAGGTCCATCCGGCAGCTGATCGCCGCCAAGGTCGTGCCCCTGGACATCACCCCCCACCATTACTGGATGCTGATGATCCTGTTCAAGGGCGCGCCCATGTCCCTGGGCGAGGTGGCCCGGGCCATGTGGATGGACAACCCCACCGTGTCCCGCATGGTCCAGCAGATGGGCCTGCGCGGTTACCTGACCGTGGGCCCCGACCCCACCCACGGGCGCCGGATCCGCATCCGCCTGACCCCCGAAGGGCTGACCCTGTGCGAGAAGCTGCTCAAGATCGGGGCGGAGTTCCAGGAGAACTCCCAGAAAGGCATGAGCGCCGAGGATGTGGCGGCCCTGCGGGAAGGGCTGTGCAAGTACATCCGCAACCTGGATGTGATGGTGGCCACCGAACTGCCCGGAATGCCCATCCGCCCCCAGCACCACCACGAGTCCCCGGAAGAACAGGCCCGCGCGTCCGGCATCTGACCTCCGCACGCTCTTGAGAAAGGTCGCCGCGGCTGCGATCCTGAGAGGATATGAAACTCGATCCGCTCGGCGACTTCCAACGCACCCACCGCAACGGCCAGGTGAACCTGGGCCTGGCCGGGCAAACGGTCAGGCTCCTCGGCTGGTGCAAACGCATCCGCAACCTGGGCTCCCTGGTCTTCCTGGACCTGCGGGACCGGTGGGGGGTGGTGCAGCTGGTGGCCAACGAGACCGAAGTGGCGCCCGAACTCCTGGCCCGCCTCAAGGCGGTGCGCAGTGAATTCGTGCTGGGCGCCGAGGGCGTGGTGTCCGAGCGGGAGCAGAAGAATCCCAACCTGCCCACCGGGGACGTGGAGGTGCGCCTCACCCGGCTGCTCATCCTGAACACCGCCCAGACCCCGCCCATCCCCCTGGAGGAGGGGGCGGAGGCCAACGAGGACCTGCGCCTCAAATACCGGTTCCTGGATCTGCGCCGGGAGAGCCTGCAGCGCAACCTGGCGCTGCGCAGCGAGGTGGCGGGGATCATCCGGAACTATTTCCGCCGCAACGATTTCGTGGAAGTGGAGACGCCCGTGCTGGGCAAGTCCACCCCCGAGGGGGCCCGGGACTACCTGGTGCCCAGCCGGATCCATCCGGGCCAGTTCTACGCCTTGCCCCAGTCGCCCCAGCTGTACAAGCAGCTGACGCAGGTGGCCGGGTTCGAACGCTACATCCAGCTGTGCCGGTGCTTCCGGGACGAGGATCTGCGGGCGGACCGCCAGCCGGAATTCACCCAGGTGGACGTGGAGATGAGCTTCGTCCGCCCGGAGGACGTGCAGGCCATGATCGAGCCCCTGCTGGTGGAGCTGGCGGCCCTGGTGGGCAAGGAGGTGCGCGCGCCCTTCCCCCGCCTGCCCTACCGGGACGCCATGGAGTGGTACGGCTCGGACAAGCCGGACACCCGGTGCCAAGTGCGCGTCCAGGACGTGACCGGGGTGTTCCAGGGCAGCGAGTTCGGGCTGTTCCGGGCCGCGGCCGAGAGCCAGGGGCTCCAGCGGGTGCGGGCGCTGTTCTTCCCCGGGGAGCGCGCGGCGGGCTTCAGCCGCAAGCAGCTGGACGAGCTCCAGGACGCGGCCAGGCACCTGGGTGCCGGCGGGCTGCCGTACGCCAAGTGGGGCAAGGACGGCCTGGCCTCCAGCTTCAAGAAATTCCTGGACCCGGACCGGGAGGCGGCCCTGAAGGCGGCCCTGGGCGCCGCCGGCGAGGGCCTGGCGGTGTTCGCGGTGGGCAGCTCGGCCCAGACCTCCAAGGTCCTGGGGGACATCCGCCTGCGCCTGGCCCGGGCCCTGGGCCTGATCGACGAGTCCCGGTTCGAGTTCCTGTGGGTGGTGGATTTCCCGCTCCTGGAGTGGAGCGAAGAGGACCAGCGTTTCGTGGCCTGCCACCATCCCTTCACCGGGCCCCATCCGGACGACCTGGAGCAGCTGGAGGCCGACCCGGGCAGGTGCCGGGCCCAGGCCTACGACATCGTCCTCAACGGCTTCGAACTGGGCGGGGGATCCATCCGGATCCACGACGCCGGCATCCAGGCCCGCCTGTTCAAGGCCATCGGCCTGGCCGACGAGGAGGCC
>CAWFOJ010000115.1:0-17001 GCA_963816585.1 uncultured Holophagaceae bacterium
TCGCCTGCCTGTCCCCTTCGGTCCGGCGGGCTGCCGGTGCCCGCTGGGCATGGCTCCTGGTCCCGGTGCCGGTCCTGGCGGCCCTGGCGGGCGCCGCCCGGGTCTCCTGGGCCCTGGCGGGGACCAATGCGGTCGCCCGGGTGACGTTGGGCGCCGGGTTCTGGCTGACCTTGCTCGGCGCACTGGTGGCGGGCATCGCCATGCCTTCCGGGATCCTGGTGCGGGCCCTGGGTCTCTTGCCCGCCCTTGGCCTGGTGGTCGCCGGGCTGGTCCGGGGCTGGTTCGACGCCCTCAGTCTGGTCCGGGAGGCACGGAGCCTCGGTTCCGCCTTCGGCACCGAGTTCACCCGGCACCTGACCCTCACCGGTGGCGCGGTCATGGCCGGGACCGTTCTGGGGCTGGCTCTGGGTGTCGCGGCCCACCGCTCCCCGGGCTGGCGTCTGGGCGGGTTTTTCACGCTCAATTTTCTGCAGACCTTGCCCAGCCTCGCCCTTTTCGGCCTGCTGATCCTGCCCCTGGCATGGCTGTCCGCCCGGTTTCCGTCCCTCCGGGCCTGGGGCATCAAGGGCATCGGACCCGCGCCGGCCCTCATCGCCCTGAGCCTCTATGCAACCCTGCCCATCGCCCGCAACACCCTGACCGTCCTCGATGAAATGCCCCAGGCCGTGCTGGACGCGGGACGGGGCATGGGCATGTCCGAGTGGCAACTGGGCTTGGGGGTGGTGGTCCCCCTCGCCTGGCCGGCGGTGTTGGCCGGGATCCGGATCGCCACCGTCCAGACCGTCGGCAATACCGTGGTGGCTGCCCTGATCGGTGCGGGCGGACTGGGCACCTTCATTTTCCAGGGCCTGGGCCAGACCGCCATGGACCTGGTCCTGCTGGGCACCCTGCCGGTGGTGGCCCTGGCCCTGGCGGCCGACCAGGTCCTGGGTTTCCTGTCCCGGCCCCGAGGAGCGCGCCCATGATCACCTTCGAAGGCGTTACCCGCCGGTTCGGCGCGACCGCGGCGCTGGCCGGCATCGACCTCACCCTGGCCGACCACGAACTCTGCATCCTCCTGGGTCCTTCGGGCAGCGGCAAGTCCACCCTGTTGAGGCTGGTCAACCGGCTGCTGGAACCCACCTCCGGCCGGGTCCTGGTGGACGGTCGGGACGTCCGCTCATACCGGCCCGAAGCCCTGCGCCGGACCATCGGCTACGTGATCCAGAGCGTGGGGTTGTTCCCCCACTGGAAGATCCGGGACAACGTGGCCACGGTGCCCCGGCTGCTGGGCTGGGAACGGGGCCGGATCTCCGGCCGGGTGGAGGAGGTGATGGACCTGGTCGGGCTCCCGGTCGGGACCTATGGCGGCCGCTACCCCCACGAACTTTCCGGCGGCGAGGCCCAGAGGGTGGGGGTGGCCCGGGCCCTGGCTTCGGATCCGCCCATCCTCCTGATGGATGAGCCTTTCAGCGCCGTCGACCCCCTGGGCCGGCACCGGATCCAGGTGGAATTCCTGGAGATCCAGCGGCGCTTGAAGAAGGCCGTGGTCTTCGTCACCCATGATGTGGACGAGGCGGTCCGGTTGGGCGATCGGATCGCCCTGCTCAAGGAGGGGCGCCTGGTGCAGTACGACCGGACCGAGGTGCTGCTGGAGGCGCCGGTGAACGCCTTCGTCGGTGATTTCCTTGGTCAGGACCGGACCTTGAAACGGCTGAGCCGGGTTCCCGCCTCGGCTCTGGCCCGGGTCGCCGGCCCCGGCGCCGGCGACCTGGCCGCCGGCGCCGGGGCTGCCCTGGCCGAGGACCTGGACCTGCGGCTGGTGCTGTCGCATTTCCTGGAATCCGGCACCGACATCGTCCCGCTGAAGAACCGGCAGGACCGGATCACCGGATGGCTGCACCGGCGGGATCTGGAGGCCAGGGCCCGGGCCGGGGCGGCCGCCCCATGAGGAACTGGCTGGCCCTGGCGGGGTTCGGCAGCGTCCTGGCGCTCCTGGTGGCGCTTCCGGGGCTATGGCCCTGGCCCCTCTACCCCCGGGCGACCCCGCTGGCGCTCCTGGCCCAGCACCTGATCCTGGTGGGGCTTTCCAGCCTGGCGGCCCTCGCCGCCGGCCTGGGCCTGGGGATCGCCGTGACCCGGGGCTGGGGCCAGGCCTTTCTCCCCCTGGCCCGGACCCTGGCCTCGGTCGGCCAGACCTTCCCGCCCACCGCCGTTCTCATCCTGATGGTCCCGGTCCTGGGCTTCGGGCTCGGCCCCGCCTGGGTGGCCCTGGCCCTCTACGGCATCCTGCCGGTGTTCGGCAACACGGTGGAGGCCCTGCTCGCGGTGCCCCTCGCCACCCGGGAGGCCGCCCAGGGCCTGGGCTTCCGCCCCGGCCAGGTGCTGTGGCAGGTGGAGCTGCCCCTGTCCCGGCCGCTCATCCTGGCCGGGATCCGGACCTCCATGATGGTCAATGTAGGCACGGCCACCATCGGCGCCGCCATCGGGGCAGGAGGGCTGGGCGCCCCCATCCTTTCAGGCCTGGTCACCCAGAACAACGGGTTCCTGGCGGAAGGGGCGATCCTGGCTGGACTCCTGGCGCTGACCCTCGACGCCGGCTTCGGCCTGCTCGGAGCCCAACACGGCTAGAGCGCTGAAAGCACCCTGCGGATCACCTCGTCCAGCAGGGCCGGGTCCACCGGGCGGCCCAGGCGGGCCTGGACGGCGCTCCTCACCTTCTGCGCCAGGTCCGGGTCGGCACCCTTCCCGGGGCCGGGCGCCGGAGGCGGGTCCGGCTCCGCCTTCTCCACGTACGGCACCACCCGCACCCCGGCCTTGCGCAGCAGTTCCTGGGCGGCGTGGGTGAGGGTCACCGAGGGGTGCACCACCAGGACGGCGGGGCCGCCGGCGAGCAGGCCGGGCACTTCCGCCGCGGTGTAGATCAGCCGCTGCCCCGGGGGCGCCTGCAGCTCCCGGCGCGCTCCGTCCGGGGCCTGAGGCCGGGGCGGCGGGGCGGGGGCGACGGCCGGCGCCGCCGCCGGCCGGTACACCTTCAGGAAGTCCAGGGCCGCGGGGGTGAAGCGGGTCCCGGGCGGGAAGTCCGGGATCCGTCCCTTGCCGTTCTGCCAGGCCTGGCGCAGTTCCTCCTCGGTGATGACCATGTCAGCGCCCCGTGACCCCGTCCAGGGCTTCCAGGGCGTTCACCGCCGCGTCCCGGGCCTGGAGGATCTCGGATTCGGTGCCGGAGAGCCACATGCGCCCGAACCGGCCCAGTCCGGAAATGTGCACGATCTCGATGGAGGCGCCCTTCTCGGCCTCGTTGGCGGCGAAGTTGATGTAGGCCGCCGGGGCCACCTCCAGCACCAGCATGGTCCGCCCGGGCACCAGCATGGAGCCGCGCCGGAAGCGGTTGATGAGCTGGGCCTGGTACGGGTCCACGTTGGTGATCACCTGCACCGAGGCGAGCACCGGCTTGATCCGCTCCTGCTGGCGCAGCTCCAGGCGGTCCAGGACGATCCGCCCGGCCTCCAGCACTTCCGCCTGGGAGTGGGAATGCACTTCGAACATGCCGAACTCCCGCTCCACGATCTGGGCGCCGGGGCGGGCCTCGGTGGCCTTCACGGCGATGTCCACCAGGCGGAACACCTCGTTGCCGGGAGCCACCTCGATATAGAGGGCCGCCATGCCGGCGGTGGGCAGGTCGCCCTGGGTGACCGTGCCCACGAACGCGGCGTACTGGGGCTGCATCCGGTCGAGGTAGGAATAGACGCGTAGCTGGAAGGAATCACCCATGGGGGCCCTCGCTGGTCAGGACCGGGCGGGCCGGTCAGGCTCCGTGCCGGCCGCCGATGGAACCCTTGGTGTTCTGGGGGATGATCATCTCCACCTTGGCGTCGGGACGCGGGATCACATGCACCGAGACCAGTTCCCCGACCCGCTTGGCGGCCGCGGCGCCGGCGTCGGTGGCGGACTTCACCGCGCCCACGTCGCCCCGCACCATCACGGTGACGAAGCCGCCGCCCACGTATTCGGACCCGATCAGGGTGACGTTGGCCGCCTTGACCATGGCGTCGGCGGCCTCGATGGCGCCCACCAGTCCCTTGGTCTCGACCATCCCCAGAGCGATCAGAGCAGGATCATTCACACTAACCTCCGTTGTGTCGGGCTGCTGTCAGCCATTGTGCCTATCAGGAGCGCAAATCCGCAAGGACCCGCTGGACGATCCGCTCCACCAGATCGTCCGGCGCCGCGGGCCCGGGCAGCAGCGCCGGCGCGCGGACGCCGCCCAGGGTCTCCGGCGGCGGGAGCCGCAGTTCATAGGCCACGGTCTTCACCGAGAACAGGTGGCGCACGCCGATGTTGTCCCCGGTGATGGCGCCGCCCACGCCGCCGGGACCCAGGGTCATGCTGGGGTCCATGGCGGTGGTGAGCCCGGTGGCCCCCAGCGAGGCCATGGTGTTCACCACGATGCGGTGCACCGGCTTCTCCAGCCCGAAGGCCAGGATCACCTGCTCGTCCCGGGCGTGCAGGGCCAGGGAATGGCCTTCGCCGCCGAAGTGGATGAGTTCCAGGCAGCGCTCGCAGCCGGCGCGCCACCCGTCCGCCTCGTACCACCCCAGCACGGTGGTGAGCTTTTCCCGGGACAAGGGCTCCCGGGGCCCCACCTGGTCCAGGCGGGCCACCAGGATGCGGGCCTGCCCGGGCACCGGGAACCCGGCCATCCGCCCCAGCGCCTGGGGCGATTTGCCCACCGCCTCCGGGTTGATGGCACCGTCCGGCCGGAACAGGGTGCGGCGCAGGGCGTCCGCCTGGTCCGGCGCCACGAAGTGGGCCCCCTGGGCGGCCATGAGCTGGGCGAATTCCGCCGCCACCGGGCGGTCCACCACCGCCGCCTGCTCGGTGGCGCAGATGACCGAGTAGTCGAAGGCCTTGCTGGACACCAGGTAGCGGGCCGCCTGCGCCAGGTCGGCGCTGCGGTCCACGTAGCAGGGCACGTTGCCCGGGCCCACCCCGTAGGCGGGCTTGCCCACCGAATGGGCCGCGCGCACCATGGGCGTGCCTCCGGTGGCCAGGATCAGGGACACGGCGGGGTGGCGCATGAGTTCCTGGGTGCCCTGCAGGGACAGGCGGGTCATGCACGCCACCAGTCCCGGGGGGGCGCCGGCGCGCACCGCCGCCCCGGCCATGGCCTCCGTGGCCGCCCGGGTGCAGCGGGCGGCGGCCGGGTGCGGGGAGACGACGATGGCGTCCCGCGCCTTGACCGCGATCAGGCTCTTGAAGAAGGCGGTGGAGGTGGGGTTGGTGCTGGGCACCAGGGCCGCCACCACCCCCATGGGCTGGGCCACCCGGAACAGCTTCCGGGCTTCGTCCCGCTCGATCACCCCCACGGTCTTCACGTCCCGCAGGGCCTCCCACAGGAGGGTGGAGCAAAGCTGGTTCTTGAGGGTCTTGTGCTCGGCCACGCCGTAGCCGGTCTCCTGGACGGCCAGGACGCCCAGGTCCCGGGCCGCCGCCGCCCCGGCCTCGGCCATGGCGGCGCACACCCGGTCCACCTGTTCCTGGGTGGCCCGGGCCCAGGCCTCCTGGGCGGCCTTGGCGGCCAGGGCCAGATCCCGGGCCTCTTGGATGGACAGCAGATCGGCGTCCAGTTCGGACATGGTCTTCCCTTTCAATACCGGAACGGGGAGCGGGCGACGTCCAGCACGGCCTCCTGGAAGGCCTGGGCCGCCGCTGCGCAGGCGGACTGCTCCCCGGTGAGGATGGCGCCCATGAAGTTGGTCTCGGAGGGCGGCCGGGTGTACTGGGCCAGTTCCACCGCCGCCGCCTTGAGGGCCGCGTCCAGGGCGTAGCAGCCCTCCAGGGGCGGGGCCACCAGGTAGGCCACCGGCGCGCCCTGGGGCAGGCCGGTGATCCGGGCCAGGTAGCTGCCGATGTGGGGCACCACGTGGGGGAAGAAGGTCACCCCGCCGCGCTCGTCGGCGGAGTACCAGAAGGCCTGCTCGCCCAGGTAGCGCACGGCGGCGTCCAGGCCGGAGCTCACTTCCGCCGGGTCCGGGCCGGCCAGCATGGCGATGATCTCCCCGGACAGGGGGCCCGAGGCGTGCCGGAAGCCGGCGTAGAAGGAGTGGGCGTACACCACCTCCACCTGGGCCATCTTGGTGGCGTCGTCGATGGCCACGTAGGCGGCGTCGTCGTTGTCGGCGGTGAGCAGGCCCAGGCTGCGCTGGTCCGGGCCGAGCCCCAGGGCGCGGGCGTAGGCCGGGGCCACCTGGGGGATCAGGCGCACGGCCAGGGCCTTGGCGGGGATCGGTTCCAGGATGCCCATCACTCCTCCATCAGCTTGAGCTTCACGCCCGAAGCTTCATTCTGGATCATGCGCTGGGCCAGGCGCAGGGCATAGGCGCCGGCTTCCAGGGGGTTGGCGCCGCCGCCGTCGAAGATGTTGCAGATGACGTCCCGCTCGGCGTCCGTGTGCCCGGCCCGGGGCCGGTGGGCCATGTAGGCGCTCAGGGACTCGGCCCGGCCCAGGCCGGGGCGCTCGCCGATGAGCAGGATCGCCACCTTGGGCTGCAGCAGGTCGCCGATGTCGTTCAGCACCCCCACCCGGCAGTACTGGATGAAGAACGGGGTGCCCAGCTTCAGCCCGGCGGTGGCGCAGCCGGCCTGGAGCACCGGCAGGATCTTGCCCAGGTTGGCCTCCACCGCCCGGGCCGAGAGCCCGTCGCCCACGCAGATCTGCACGTCCGGCTGCATCGCGCAGCGCTCCTGGACGGTGCGCCGGGCCTCGATGGACAGGCTGCGGCCCAGGTCCGGGCGCAGCAGGTACTCTTCCTTGCCCCCGGTCACCCGGGTGCGCACGGTGAACAGCCCGAACCGCTCCAGCAAGGCCGGGTCCACGTCCCGGGCCAGGGCGTCCTTGGTGATGGCCAGGTCGCTCATGAACAGTTGCAGGGGCCCGGTGCGCAGGCAGGGGCCGGCCCGCCCCGCGCCGATGCGGGCGGTGGTGCACTCCAGCAGCGCCTCCAGGCCGTCGGCGTCCGCGGGGCGGTCGATCCACGGCCGGCGCCGGGCCTCGGGAGTGGTCGGATCGTCCAGGTCGATGGCCAGTGTGCCCGGCGTTGGGGGCGCGGCCGCGGCCGGCGCAGGAACGGCGGCCGCAGGCACAGAGGCGGCCACCGCCGGCGCAGGAACGGCGGCTGCCGGGGACGGGGCGGGCCCGGGCGGCGCCGGGGCGGGAGGCGCAGGCGGGCCCGCCGGCGCCCGCTCCCCGGCGGTGGCGGCCTCCAGCTCCTTCACCACGGCCCGGATCACAGCTTCGAGACGGTCGGGTTCCATGGGGCGCCTCACCGGGAAAGGAAGAAGCTGGGGTCGCCGGCCCTGGCGGTGAGCCGGCCGTCGCGCATGAGCCCCAGGGCTTCCAGCCACCGCTCGAACTCCGGCGCCGGGCGCAGGTGCAGCATCTGGCGCAGGGTGGCGATGTCGTGGAACGAGGTGGACTGGTAGGAGAGCATGGAATCGTCGGCCATGGGCACGCCCATGAAGAAGTTGCAGCCGGCCGCGGCCAGCAGGACGGCCAGGTTCTCGGAACTGTCCTGGTCGGTGCGGGCGTGGTTGGTGTAGCACACGTCGCAGCCCATGGACACGCCGGTGAGCTTGCCCATGAAATGGTCCTCCAGCCCGGCCCGGTGGATCTGCTCGGCGTCGTACAGGTACTCCGGGCCGATGAAGCCCACCACGGTGTTCACCAGCATGGGCGAGTAGCGCCGGGCCAGGCCGTAGTTGCGCGCCTCCAGGGTGAGCTGGTCCCAGCCGTTGTGGGCGTCGGCGGAGAGCGCCGAGCCCTGGCCGGTCTCGAAGTACATGTAGTCGGGCCCGGCCGGGTAGCAGTGCCGGCGGGCCAGGGCGAAGGCCTCGTCGAGCATGCCCACGGAGATGCCGAAGGAGTCGTTGCCCCTCTGGGAGCCGCAGATGGACTGGAACACCAGCCCCACCGGGGAGCCGGACTGGAGGCAGCGCATCTGGGTGGTGACGTGGGCCAGGACGCAGGTCTGGGTGGGGATCTCCCAGGTCCTGACCACGCCGTGGGCCATGTCCAGGAGGCGGGCCACCGAGGCGTAGCTGTCGTCCGAGGGGTTGATGCCGATCACCGCATCGCCGCAGCCGTAGGACAGGCCTTCAAAGATCTCGGCGCGGATGCCCTCGGGGGAGTCGGTGGGGTGGTTGGGCTGGAGCCGCCCGGACAGGCGCCGGTCCAGGCCGATGGTGTTGGCGCTGTGGCGCCGGACCCGGATCCTGCTGGCGCCGTAGGCCAGGTCCATGTTGGACATGAGCTTGGCCACCGCCGCCACCATCTCGGCGGTGAGGCCGTTGCCCAGCCTGGCCAGGGCCTCGCCGTCCTGGCGGTCGTCCAGGATCCACTCCCGCAGCTGGCCCACGGTCCAGTCCTTGATCTCGCCGTAGACGGTCTGGTTCAGGCCGTCGTGGTTCACCCGGGTGACCTCGTCCTGGTCGTAGGGCACCGCCGGGTTCTCCTTCAGGGCCCACAGGGGCACTTGGGCCAGCACCAGGCGGGCCGCGGCGCGCTCCTGGGCGTCCTGGGCGGCCAGCCCGGCCAGGCGGTCCCCGGACTTCTCGGCGTTGGCCTTGCCCATGAGCACCCGCAGATCAGGGAACTCGTAGGTCTTGCCGAACAGCTTGGTGCGCAGGAGCATGGGGTCCTTCAGTGATGGAAGATCAAGGTCTTGACCACCAGGGGCACCACCCTGCCGTCCATGAGCGGTGCGCCGATGTCGATGTAGTCGCCCTCCTCCAGGCCCACCTGGTCGATGATCAGCAGGGCGCGGCCGCCGTCCAGCCCCTTCAGGGTCTGGGACGGATCTCTGGCCAGCCCCTTCAGGGTCTGGCCTAGGGCCTGGGCGTAGTCCTGCTTGATGATGACGATGAGGGGGGCGGCCGCCGGCAGGGGCCGGGCGAAGTCCGCCAGGGCGGCCGCGTACGCCTGGAGCCGGGTGAAGTCCAGGCCGGGCTCCAGGTCCATGGCCACGGCGAACGGGGTGCCCTCGGCCCCGGTCAGATCCCAGCGGCGCAGGGCCTCGCGGATGGCGCCCGGCAGGGCCGCGGGCCCGAGGCTGTCCCCCGCGCCCGGACGCAGCACCGGCACGTTCCTGAGGGGCAGGATGCTGGGATCGGCCCAGATGGTGGAGCCAGACAGGGTGAGGGTCTGGGCGCTGGCGCCCAGCACGGTGGCCCGCTGGGTCTCCGGGGGGCGCAGGACCTGGTGCCCGCGCAGCCCCGGGCACACGCGCAGGCTCTCGGCCAGCAGGGGGCCCACGTCCCCGTGCCGGGCCACCGCCGCCACCGAGTCCAGGAGCGCCGGCTCGTAGTAGTAGTAGCCGACCCCGCCCGAGAACATCAGCCCGGACCCGGCCCCCCCGGGGCGCACCGGCGGGGTCTGGTACAGGCGGTCCGCCAGGGGCGAGGTGGTGCCCTCCACCAGGTGGACGGTCAGCTCGGCCATGGCCTGGGTGGCCCGGCGCAGGTCCGGCAGCGAGGGCCGGTCGCCCGGGGCCAGGGTCAGGCCCGCGGAGGCCAGGATGGCCTCCCCGGACCGGGTGACCGAGCGCACCCGGTCCCCGTCCAGCTCGATGCTGCGGCCCCCGTAGCTCATGGCCGCCGAGCCCTGCAGCCGGCCCAGGCGGAACACGGCGCTGTTGGCGCTGCCGCCGCCGATGTCCACGTTGGTGACGGTGGCGAAGTGCTCCCGGGACCAGGCGGCCGCGCCGGAGCCGCGCCCGGCGATCATGCCTTCCACGTTGGGGCCGGCCACCGACACCACGAAGTCCCCGGCCAGCCCGGCCACGGCCTTGAGCACCTGGTCGGCGTTCTGCTTGCGGGCGGTCTCGCCGGTGATGATCACCGCCCCGGTCTCCACCTGGGCGGGCGTCAGCCCGGCCCGCTGGTCCTCGGGTCCGGATGACCGCGGCCAGGGCCTCGGGGTCGATGGTCTCGGCGTCCAGCAGGGGGGTGAACACGATCTCGCCGCTGTGCAGCACCTTCCGCCCGGCGATGTCGATGCGCGGGATCTGCCCGGGCCGGGCCACGTCCAGCAGGGTCAGCTCGCTGAACACCACCTGGGTGGTGGTGGTGCCGATGTCGATGCCGACGCTGATCATCCGGCGGGGGAGGGCCATGGGGGGAATCAGCCCTTCCCGGTATCCCCTCCGGGGATACGCGAGACGTACTGACTTTTCTGGAAGGTGAACTTGCCGCTGGTCTCCAGGGAGTCCAGGACCCCCACCACCACCGCGTCCACCGGCAGGTCCCGGGTGAGCTCGGAGTAGCGGGCCGAACTGCCGTCGGTCACGATGACCAGGTCGCCGGTGCCGGCGTCCACGGTGTCCACGGCCACGAACGGCTTGCCGTGGGGCTTGCCGTCCACGTCGGCTTCCCGGGCCAGGAGGAGCCGGTGGCCCTTGAGGCTGGGGACCTTGATGGTGGCGACGGCGGTGCCGATGATGAACGCGATTCGCACGGCGGCCTCCTGGCGGTTCAGAATACCCTGACTTGCTGTCGTTCCAGGTGCCGCTGGACCTTCTTGATGTCGACCTGGGAGGTGGTGGACCCGTCCTGGATGGAGACGGCGGCGGCGACGCCGGCGCCCTGACCGGTCACGATGCAGCAGGACATGTTCCGGAAGGCGCTGTGGGCGATCCGGTCGCCGGAGATGCAGCGTCCCGCCACCAGGAGGTTGTCGACCCGCTTGGGCACCAGGGACCGGTACGGCACGTGGAAATAGCGTCCGGTGGTGGGCAGGATCAGCAGGCCGCAGCCGTCGATGAATTCCGGATAGATGCCGATGGAGTCCTCGAACCGGCCCTGGTTCAGCACGTCGTGCTCGGTGAGGCAATAGGTCCCCTCGATCTTCCGGGATTCGCGGCAGCCGATGGTCATGCCGAAATTCCTCAGGCGGGCGTTGCGGAAACCCGGAACCTTCTCGTTCAGGACTCGGATCGCCCGGAGCGCGTTGTCCCGCCCCATGATTTCGGCCTTGGTCAGGTCCTCCACGTCGGTGGAGTCGATGTTGCTCTGGAACAGCAGGTTGAGCTGGGTGATGTCGCCGTTGGGCTTGATCGAGCTCCAGGTGCCGCCGAGGGCCACGAATTCGTCGCTCTCGATCATCCCCTCGGCGACGGCTTCTTCGAAGCACTTGGCGATGTAGGGGCTGAACATCTGGTCTTCCTTGCCGTGGGTCCGGATCGCCCAGTCGCCGCCCCAGTCCGCATAGGTGGGTTTCAGGGTGTCCTTGACGTAGTCCTGGAAGGCCGGGATGTCCAGGCCGCTGCAGGAGAACAGCTGGGTGGCGGCCATCAGCTTCTCCCGGGGCGACTTGACGTAGGGGGCGCCGGCCAGGGCGGCGATGTCGCCGTCCCCGGTGCAGTCGATGACCCGCTTGGCCAGGATGGCCCGGCGTCCGGACTTGCTCTCGGTGATGACGCCCCGGACGCACCCCGCTTCCACCACCGCGCCGACCGCGAAGCTGTGCAGGAGAGGCGTGATCCCCGCGTCCAGGACCATCCGGTCGGCGCAGCACTTGAACATCTCGGCGTCCAGGGCCTGGCTGTCGGACTGGCATTCGTCGCTGGAGGCGCCCATGGCCTTGGCCTTGGCCTCGAACTCGAACAGCAGCCCGCCGGCTTCCACCGTTCCGCTGTGGCGGTACCAGGCGAACGCTTCGACGCCGACCTGGGTGATCACGCCTCCGAAGCAACCGTAACGCTCCACGATCATGGTGGTCATGCCCTCGCGGGCGGCGGCGATGGCCGCCGCCAGCCCGGACGGGCCGCTGCCCACCACCAGGACGTCCACCGAGGCGAACACCGGGGTCTGCCGGGCCGGCTCCAAGATGCAATCCATGGACTCACCTCATTTCATTCAGTATTTCGCTTGGCTAGACAGCCCCGCCCACGGCGGCGGCGGCATCGTCGATGCCGGAATCCAGGCTGGTGACCAGGCACGCTTCCTTGGGGAAGCTCATGGAGACCTGGGACCCCGCCGCCGGCAGGGCGAGGTGCGGGGTGTTGAAGCGGTCCAGGGCGATCTCCCGGCTGCCGATGGCGATGGTCAGACGCACGATGGAACCGAGGAAGACGACGTTGGTCAGGGTGCCGATGAGGTTGTTGGCGCCCGGAATCCCCTCGTTCAGGGAAAGCATTTCGGGCCGCAGGGAGAGCTTGACCCGGGCGGCGCCGTCGGGTGCCGGGCCGGCGGCCGCCACCTGCTGCCCTTCCACCGACAGGAGGCCGTGCACACGGTCGACCACCGAGGCTTCCAGGATGTTCAGGTTGCCGATGAAGGAGGCCACGAAGGGGGTGGCCGGATGGTTGTAGATGGCGAAGGGGGTGCCCACCTGCTCGATCCTGCCCTGGTTCATCACCACGATCCGGTCGGACAGGGAGAGGGCCTCTTCCTGGTCGTGGGTGACGTAGATCGTGGTGATCCCGGTCTTCTGCTGGATGGCGCGGATCTCGGTGCGGAGCATGGCCCGGATCTTTGCGTCCAGGGCCGAAAGGGGCTCGTCCAGGAGCAGCAGCCTCGGCTTGACGGCCAGGGCCCTGGCCAGGGAGGCCCGCTGCTGCTGGCCGCCGGACATCTGGTGGGGATAGCGCTCGCCCAGCTCCTCCATGTGGATCAGGGCCAGCATCTCGGCGACCCGCTTGCGGATGTCGGCATTCTTCCATCTGGCGACCCTCAGGCCGAACTCGATGTTCTTGCGCACGGTCATGTTGGGGAACAGCGCGTAGTTCTGGAACACCATGCCCACGCCCCGGCGGTTGGGCGCCACGCGGACCACTTCCGAACCTCCGATGCGGATGCTGCCGGAGGTCGGCGTCTCGAAACCGGCGATCATGCGCAGGGTGGTGGTCTTGCCGCAGCCGGAGCCGCCCAGGAACGACACGAACTCGCCTTCCTTCACGTCCAGGTTGAACCCGTCCACCACCAGGTTGCGGCCGAACCACTTCTCCACGCCTTCAAGTTCGAGGAATGCCATGTGCAACTCCGGGTCAATGGGCGCCGCCGCCGACCGAGGAACCCTGGCCGGTGATGCCGCGGCTGGCGAGCTGGAGGAGCCCGATCAGGCCCCAGGTGAGCAGGAAGCTGAGGATGGCCAGGGCGGTGGGCTCGTAGGCGAGGTCGCGGCCGACGAAGGCCATGTAGGGGCCGAAGGCCGGCCAGGCCAGCATGACCGCCATCGTCAGCTCTCCGATCACGATGGCGAACGTCAGGAAGGTCGCGCTCAGGACGGCGACCTTCATGTTCGGCAGGACGATCTTGAACATGATGGTCCACCAGTGCGCGCCGAGGCTCTGGGCGGCCTCGGTCAGCCCGCGCAGGTCCATGGCCCGGAGGCCCGCGTCCACCGCCCGGAAGATGTAGGGGAACGAGATCACCACGTAGCCGGCCACCAGCAGGGCCGGGCTGGAGATCAGCTGGAGCGGGGGCTTGTTGTACATCTTGATCAGGCCGAACACCAGGACGATCGGCGGGATGACGAACGGCAGCAGGGACAGGCTTTCGATCAGGAACTTGGCCCAGGGCGCGCGCAGGTGGATGTAGATCACCGTCGGGATGATCAGGGCCAGGCCCACGGCGACGGTGAAGAAGGCCATCTCCAGGGAGAAGGTGAAGGAATGCAGGAATTCAGGGTCGTGGAACACCCGCACGTAGGCGGAAAAGCCCAGGACGCCCCGCTTGCCGTGGAGGGAGAAGAAGAAGGTGGCCAGCAGGGGGATGATGAAGTAGAAGATCCCCAGCGCCAGCCAGAGCCAGGCCCAGCCTCTCCGGGCCTTCATTTCAGCCACCTGGAGGCGCGCCGCTGCAGGACGGTGTAGCCGAGGATGCACAGGGTCATGACGATCACCATGCCGAAGGCGAGGGCATAGCCGAGGTTGGGGTCGTGCAGGACGTCCCCGGTGATCTGGGCGCCGATGAGGATGGGCACCAGGTTCAGCAGCCCGCCGGTGAGGGCGTAGGCGGTGGCATAGGCCCCGAAGGCGTTGCCGAACAGCAGGATCATCGAGGACAGCAGGGGCGGGGCGAGGATGGGCAGGGCCACCCGGAACCAGTAGTGCCGGTCCGAGGCGCCCAGGCTCTGGGCAGCTTCGCGCCATTCCTTTTTGACCCCGTCCAGGGCCGGGGTGATGATCAGCACCATGAGCGGCAGCTGGAAGTACAGGTAGGTGAGGGACAGGCCCCAGAAGCTGTAGAGGTTGAACCCGTGGTTATACAGGTTCACGCCGAACACGGTGCGCAGGATGACCGTGACCACGCCCACCCGGCCCATGGTCGCGATGAAGGCGAAGGCCAGGGGGACGCCGGCGAAATTGGAGGCCACCCCCGAGAAGGTCAGCAGGCCCGAACGCACGGTCTTGGGCAGGCCTCCCATGGTCACCGCGTAGGCCACCAGGAAACCGAACAAGCCTCCGGCGACGGCGGTGACCGCGCTGATCTGGATGGTGATGATGTAGCACTTCACGATGTCCGGCCGGGCCAGGTGGGCCAGGTTGGCCATGGTGAAATGTCCTTCTGCGTCCTGGAACGACCCCAAGAAGATCGCGCTGGCGGGCAGGATCATGAAGGCCACGGCGAAAATCCCGAAGGGGACCAGGCCCAGCCAGGGGAACCTACGACTGGGAGCAGGGGGGGCACCGAGCCGGCACCCCCTGCTCCCGGGTTGTTGACAGCCATGGGGCGTGTTCCCTACTTCTTGGTGATGTTGACGTTGACGACCTTGTCCCAATCCTCGGAGCAGACCTTCTTGATGTAGTCAAGCTGCTTCATGGTGGGGAAGAAGGTCTTGGTGCCGGGGGCCGGCTGCGGCAGCTTGGCCATGATGTCGGCCGGGATCGCCTTGCGCTTCTGGAGGTCCGCGAACCGGATCGGGTGGCCGTAGCCCTTCAGCCAGGTGAGCTGGCCTTCGTCGGAATACAGGAACTCCTCCCACAGGCGCGCCGCGTTCGGGTGGGGCGCGTAGGCGCTGATGCCCTGGGCGTAGACGCCGGCCACCATGCCGCTGGTGGGATAGAAGATGCCGATGTTCGGGTTGCCGGCGCTCTTGTCCCGGTTGCTCATGGCCAGGTAGTCCCAGCGGACCGTGATCGGGGTTTCGCCCGAGGCCACGGTGCCGGGCACGGCGATGATGGGCACGAAGTTGCCGGCATCGTTCAGCTTCTTGAAGAACTGCAGGCCGGGCAGGAGGTTGTCGAGGTTGCCGCCGTTGGCGATGGCCGCGCTGGCGACCGAGGTGTAGGCCTGGCCGCCCAGGCGCGGGTCGCCGGACAGGGCGAACTGGCCCTTGTACTCGGGCTTCATTAAGTCCGGCCAGTCCTTCGGGGGGTCCTTGACGATGTCGGTGTTCACTTCAAAGGCCAGGCTGCCGTAGTAGTCGGCATACCACAGGCCGTCCTTGTCCTTCAGCTCCTTGGGGATGGTGTTCCAGGTCTTCACCATGTACGGGGCCAGGAGCTTCTCCTGGACCATCTGGGGGCCGAAGGCCAGGGCCACGTCCACCACGTCAGGAGCCTGCCGGGCCATGCTGCCCTTGTTGGCCTTGATGGCCTCGATCTCCTCGCCGGAGCTCCCTTCGGGGTTCAGCTCGTTGATCTTGATGCCGTAGCGGCTGGTGAACTTGGTGAAGAGTTCGCCGTAGTTGAGCCAATCCCGGGGGCAGGCGATGACGGTGAGTTCGCCTTCTTTCTTGGCGGCCTTCACCAGGTCGTCGAAGTTGGCCGGGGCCTTGGTCAGGAGGGTCTGGGCGCCGAGCATGGGGGCAAGGGCGAATGCCAGGGTCGTGGCAAGGGCCATCCGGGTGATTCCAGCAGGAACGGAAGCCTTGATTCGTTTCATGCTTTTTCCTTTCGGTTCGGGGGATCCCTGCCTCGGCTGGGGATCCGTGGGTGGGGGCCGGTGTTGCTGGGATTGAGAGAAACCGTTGATTCATCCAGGTCTTTGGCCTGGGCAATGCTTCCCCTGGGGACCTTCCTGCGGCACGTCCGGGCGCCTTCGGGCTCAGGAACGTGGATAGCCAGGGGTGTCGCTGATTGCGAAAGAAAAGAAACGGAATGAGCAGTCTGGTCGGCCCCCCCCGTCTCCCGCCGCCGTAGAGCTGTTCGAATGGCCTCCAGGCTGGCGAGTCAAGAACCATGTCTCAAGATTTTCAGGGCACTGCTACCAGGTGTGAATATAACAATAATAGGAGCAGGCTTGAAGAGGGTGCCTGCATAAATCCAGGCGGAAGGCCCTGGGCTGACGCTCGGAAATTTCCCTGTCCCAACGTCCAGAGCTGTCCAGTCGGCCCTGCCCACCGCGCTCTCCACCGAAAACCGGGGTAAACGGCGTGTGACGGCAGGGTTTTTGTGACCCAGGACGTTTGCCCGCCCCTTGGAACCTGCCAAAATTTGATGATCATCCCTGGACTCTGAGGGCACCCTAACGGCACCCCTTCCCTGAAAGGATTCCCCCCATGACCGTCAAGATCGAGAATCTCGGCAAAGGTGTGCTCGAAACCCAGTACGCCGTGCGCGGGCCCATCGTGGCCCGGGCCGCGGAACTGGAGCGCGCGGGCCGGGAGATCATCTACTGCAACATCGGCAACCCCCAGGCCCTGGAGCAGAAGCCCCTCACCTACGTGCGCCAGGTGCTCGCCCTGTGCCAGTACCCGGAGCTGATCCGGACCGGCGCCAGCCTGTTCCCGGCCGACGCGCTGGAGACCGCCCGGCAGCTCCTGGCGGGTTCCAGGCACGGCATGGGCGCCTATTCCGAGAGCAAGGGCGTGCGGTTCGTGCGGGAGGCCGTGGCCCGGTTCATCGCCAGGCGCGACGGCATCGAGGCGGACCCGGAGGCCATCTACCTCACCGACGGCGCCTCCAAGGGCGTCCAGGCGGCCCTGCGCATCCTCATCGGCCGTCCCGACGACGGCATCATGATCCCCATCCCCCAGTACCCCTGTACAGCGCCACCATCGCCCTGTATGAAGGCAAGCAG
>CAWFOJ010000116.1:0-7824 GCA_963816585.1 uncultured Holophagaceae bacterium
GGGGTTGCGCATCACCAGGCTGGGATGCAGCTCCCGGTAGCCGGCCCGGTCCAGGTGGGCCATGAGCAGGGTCTCCCAGCGGCGCAGCCGGGCGGCGTCGCCGAACAGCAGGTCGGGGAAGCTGGGGGTATGGGTGGGCATGTCACTTGCTCCGGGCCTTGAGGGCCTCGGCCAGGTCCTTGAGGCCCAGGCCGTGCTCCACCAGCAGCACCTGCAGGTGGAACAGCAGGTCGGCCGCCTCGTTCACCAGGTCCTCCCGCCGGGCGGGGCCGGGCTCGTAGTGCAGGGCCAGGGCCGCCAGGGCGGTCTCGCCGGCCTCCTCCACCACCTTCTTGCCGATGCGCTCGGAGCCCCGGTGGAACAGCTTCTGGGTGTAGCTCCCCTGGGCCCCGGCGCCGGCCTTGCGGGCGCGCAGGGTGGTCTCCAGGCGCTCCAGCCAGGCCACCGGGGCCAGGCCGTCGAAGCACGAGGGGGTGCCCCGGTGGCAGGTGGGCCCCTGGGGCTCCGCCAGCACCAGCAGGGCGTCGCCGTCGCAGTCCAGGAACAGGTCCAGGAACCTGAGCCGGTTCCCGCTGGTCTCCCCCTTGGCCCAGAGCTCGCCCCGGCTGCGGCTCCAGAAGGTCACCCAGCCGGTCTCCAGGGTGCGGGCCAGGGCGTCGGCGTTCATGTAGCCGACCATGCGCACCTCCCCGCCGGGAGCCTGGACCACCGCAGGGATGAGCCCGTCGGGCCCGAACTTGATCTTGTCCATGGCGAAAATGCTCACGGTCTCACCTCGATGCCCTGCTGGGCCAGGAATGTCTTCAGTCCGGCGATGCTCAGGCGCCCCTCGTGGAACAGGGTGGCCGCCAGGGCGCCTTCGGCCCCGTGGCGGAAGGCCTCCAGGAAGTGCTCCCGGCTGCCCGCCCCGCCCGAGGCGATCACCGGGATGCCCAGGGCAGCCGCCAGGTCCAGCAGGTCCAGGTCGAAGCCCGCCTCGGTGCCGTCCCGGTCGATGGAGGTGAGCAGGATCTCCCCGGCGCCCCGGTCCTCCAGTTCCCGCAGCCAGGCGGCGGCGCCCAGGCCGGTGGGCACGGTGCCGCCCTTGCTGAACACCCGCCAGCCCAGCTCCGGGTCCCGGGCCACGTCCACCGCCACCACCACGCACTGGCGCCCGAACACCCCCGCGGCCTGGGAGACCAGGCGCGGTTCGGCGATGGCGGCGGTGTTCAGGGCCACCTTGTCGGCGCCCGCGCGCAGCAGGCGGCGGATGCCCTCCACGCTGGAGACGCCTCCCCCCACGGTGAAGGGGATGCTGAGGGTGGCGGCCACCTCCTCCACCCAGGCCTCCCGGGTGGTGCGCCCCTCGTTGGAAGCGGCGATGTCCAGGAACACCAGCTCGTCGGCCCCCTCCTGCCCGTAGCGCACGCCCATCCCGGCGGGGTTGCCCATGTCGCGCAGGCCCTTGAAATGGATGCCCTTGACCACCCGGGCGTCCTTCACGTCCAGGCAAGGGATGATGCGTTTGGCGGCCATCAGTTCGCTCCTTCCGGGGCGGCCATGGCCGCCCGCACCGCCGGGTCCTCCAGCGTCATCCGTCCATCCAGCAGGGCCTTGCCGGAAATGGCGGCCTGGGCCCCCGGCACCGCGGCCACCAGGGCCAGGTCCCCAAGATCCCGCAGGCCGCCTGAGGCCTGCACCCGGAAGCCCAGGGCGGCCACCAGGCGCAGGGCCTCCAGCCCCGGCCCGGCCAGGGCCCCGTCCCGGTCCACGTCCGTGACCAGGGCCCGCCGGATGCCCAGGTCCAGCAGGGGCCGGGCCACGTCCTCCAGGGTGCGCCGGGAGGTCTCGGTCCAGCCCCGCACCACCGGCGCGCCCTGGCGCAGGTCCAGGGCGGCGACCAGGCGTGAGGAGTCCAGGCCCCGCAGGGCTTCCGGCTGCTCCAGGGCCAGGGTGCCCACCACCGCCTCGAAGCCGTCCTCCAGGACCCGCGCCACCGCGTCCCGGGAGCGCAGGCCGCCGCCCAGCTGGAAGGCCGCCCGGGGCCAGGCCTTGGCGAAGCCCCGCAGCGCGGCCTGGGGCGCCCCGCCGAAGGCCGCGTCCAGGTCCACCAGGTGGATGCGCCGGGCGCCGGCCTCCACCAGGCGCCGCACCCAGGCTTCGGGGGTCACCGGGTAGACGTTGGCGGAGGCCCGCTCGCCCTTGAGCAGGCGCACCACCTGCCCGCCCAGGAGATCCATGGAGGGGATCAGGCGCATGGCGCCTCCCCCAGCCAGCCGAGCACCGAGCCCAACAGACGTTCGCCGAAGGCCCCGGACTTCTCCGGGTGGCCCTGGAAGCCCAGCACCCGGCCCCGGGCCTGCATGGCGGCGTAGGGCCGGCCGTGGGTGGCCACCAGGAGGGTCTCCGGGTTGGGATCCAGGGCGTAGCTGTGCACGTAGTACAGCCAGTCCTCCTGGTAATCCGGCAGGGACGGGTGGGAGGCCACGGCCCGGGTCACCGCCCAGCCCATGTTGGGCACTTTGACCCCGGGGCCCAGCAGGCGCGAGGTCCCTTCCAGCAGGCCCAGGCCCGTCTCGCCCGGGCTCTCTTCGCTGCCTTCCGCCAGCAGCTGCAGGCCCAGGCAGATGCCCAGGACCGGCCGTGCCTGGGCCAAGGCCGGCAGGGCCTGCCACCAGCCGCGCTCCATCAGGGCCGTGCGGGCCGCATTGAAATGGCCGACGCCGGGCAGCACGAGCGTGCCTTCCGGCGCCGCCTCCGCCGGGGTCACGGCCCTCCGGCTGGCGAAGCCCAGGCGCTTGAGGGCGCCCTGGAACGAGTGCAGGTTGCCGGCGCCGTAATCGATGAGGGTGATCATTGGTTCTCCTGGAATGGCCTTCAAGCCGTCAACGTTCCCTTCGTCGATGGGATGCCCTCGCCTTCGCGGCGCAGCGCCCGCTTCAGCGCCACCGCCAGGGCCTTGAACAGGGCCTCCAGCTGGTGGTGGGTGTTCTCCCCGCACAGCACCGTCGCATGCAGGGCGAACGCCCCCCGCTGGGAGAAGGCGATGAAGAACTCCCGGGCCAGTTCCGGATGGAACCCGTTGCCCAGGATCAGCGGCGGCAAGGGAGCCTGGTAGTGGCACCACGGCCGCCCGGACAGGTCCACCACCACCCGGGCCAGGGCCTCGTCCAGGGGCACGTGGGCCTCGCCGAAGCGGGCGATGCCGGCCCGGTCCCCCAGGGCCGACTTGAGGGCCTCCCCCAGGCACAGGCCCACGTCCTCGACCAGGTGGTGGCCGTCCACCTCCAGGTCCCCGGAGGCCTCCACCTCCAGGCCCAGCCCGCCGTGGCGGGCCAGCTGCATCAGCATGTGGTCGAAGAAGGCCAGCCCGGTGGCGGCCTTGGCGGTGCCCCCGTCCAGGTCCAGGGCGACCCGCACCCGGGTTTCGCCGGTGAGGCGTTCGATGGCGGCGGTCCTCATGGTCTGGCTCCTTTCAGGATGGGCAGCAGGGCCCGCAGGCTGGCGGCGCGCAGGTCCCCCTCCCGGGCGATGGTGTCCCGGTTCGGGCCCACCGCGGCGAAGGTCCACACCAGGTCCGGGCGGGCTTCCCGGGCCGCGCGCAGGGCCTGGGCGTCATCCCGGGTGTCCCCCACGTACACGACCTGCTCCGCCTGGAACGCGTCCGCCAGCTGCAGCAGCCCCCCCGGCAGGGGCTTGCGCAGGTGCGGCGCCCGGTCGGCCACCCCCGGCAGGCGGAACCCCAGCACCCCGAACCCGGTGTCCATCTCCTCGTCGTTGCGCCCGGTGAGCACCGCCAGGTCCCAGCCCAGGGCCTCCAGCTCGCCCAGGCTGACCAGGGGCTCGTCCGGGGGCGGCACGGACTTGTACCACCTGGTGACCACTTCGGCGCACCTGGGCTCCAGGGCCTGGATGCGCTCCTCCAGGTGCGGGAAGCCGGTGGTCTGGGCCGACCACAGGCTGTCCAGCTCGCCGCACTCGGCCAGGGCCAGGGCGGCGGCGCACACCCGGTAATCGTTGTTGAAGCCCCCCACGTGCTTGAAGGCCAGGTAGTGGGCGTCCATCCACGGCAGCCCCGGGGCCAGTTCGCCCAGGGCCTTGGCCACGGCGTTCATGAAGCCCGGGTCGCCGTCCACCATCACGCCGTCCATGTCCAGCGCCAGCAGGCGGCGGGGCGTCTGGGGCACCGGGGACGCCAGGGTGGCGCCGAACGCTTCCGCCACCCGCAGGGTCTCCTCCTCGGTGCCCACGGTGATGCGCCCGGCGTCCAGCTCCGGCAGGGCCCGGGACTGGATGCCCGCCTCCCGCAGGAGCGGGGCGGGGTCCGGGCGCAGGAACAGGAAGTTGGCGGCGCTGCGCCCGCGCACCCGGTCCCCCAGGGCGGCGGCCAGGCGCTCCCGGCGCTCGGGCAGCGCCCGGGCCTGCTGGGCGAAGGCGGCCTTGAAGTCCAGGGCCACGTCCAGGGCCTCCAGGGCCGGGGCGGGAAGGCTGTAGGGCAACTGCAGGGCGGCCAGGGGCGCGATCAGCCCGGGGACGCCGATCAGGTAGCCCAGGCGCCAGCCGGCGCTGGCCAGGGCCTTGCTGAAGGTGCGCAACAGCAGCAGGTTGGGGTAGCGGTCCACCGCCAGGCGGTGGGTGAGGGGGGCGAATTCCGCGTAGGCCTCGTCCAGCACCACCAGGGGCGGGTCGGGCAGGGCGGCGGCGGCCTGGAGCAGGGGTTCCAGCTCGGCCGGCGCGAGCCAGGCGCCGGTGGGGTTGTTGGGCAGGGTGATCCACACCTGCCGGGGGGGATCCTGTTCCAGCAGGCGCAGCCAGGGCTCCAGGGGGAAGCCGTCGCCCACCGGCACCCGCACCGGGCGCACCCCGTGGCGGGCCGTGAGGGCCGGGTAGAGGCTGAAGCCCGGGTCCGGATAGGCGATGGCCGAGCCGGGCCGGCCCCGGCGAGCACCACCAGGTCCAGCAGGGCGCCGCTGGAGGGGCCCAGCAGCACGCCCCCGGCGGGGGCGCCCAGGGCTGCGGTGAGCCGGTCGGTGAGTTCCTCCTGGCGCTCGGGGTAGAGCTGGAACGGCAGGTTCCCCAGGCGCGCCAGCAGGGCCTGGCGGGCGGCCTCCGGCCAGCCCTGGGCCGCCTCGTTCAGGTGCAGGCGGGCCATGGCCTGGCCTTTGCCCTCCCCGTGGGGCCGGACGTAGCCGCGCAGCTTCTGGAATTCAGGTCGGATCAGGGGCATGTGGGGGGTCTCCCAGGAACGGACGGCCCGGCCGTCCGGGACGGGCCAGCGCGGGACGAAGAATAACGGAGGTCCGGCGCCGGCGTTCTGGTTTGCATAAGCTGCCGCAACGGAAAAGTTCCGTAACGGCAGCTAAGAATGGTGCCTGGCCGCCCGGCGCAGGGCGCTGTGGGCATGGTGGACCAGGCCTTCCGCCTGGGCCAGGCGGGCCACCCGGGGCGCCAGGTCGCCGGCCAGGGCCGGGGCCAGCTCCAGGACGGTCTGGCGCTTCATGAAGGTGGCCACGCCCAGGGGGCTGGAGAACCGGCCGGAGCCTCCGGTGGGCAGGACGTGGTTGGGGCCGGCGCCGTAGTCCCCGAACACCTCGGCGCTGGTCTCGCCCAGGAACAGGGCGCCGGCGGTGGTGAGGCCGGGCAGCCACGCTTCCGGGTCGGCCACCGCCAGTTCCAGGTGCTCGGCAGCCCAGGCCTGGGCGAACGCCGTGGCCAGCTCCCGCCCGGCCTGGATCAGCCGGCCGTGCCGGCCCAGGCTGGATTCCAGGATGGCCCTGCGGGGGCTGGCGGCGACCCGCGAAGCCAGCTCGGCGGCCACCGCCTCCAGCAGCGCGGAGTCGGCGGACACCAGCACCGCGGCGGCGTCCGGGTCGTGTTCCGCCTGGGCCAGCAGATCCTCGGCCACCGTGGCCGGGTCGGCGGCGCCATCGGCGATCACCAGCACTTCCGAAGGCCCCGCCACCGAATCGATGCCGCAGGGGCCCGCCAGCTGGCGCTTGGCCTCGGCCACGAAACGGTTGCCGGGGCCGGCCACCAGGTCCACCGCGGGTTCCCCGTGGACCATCCAGCCCACGGCCTGGGCGCCGCCCAGGGTGTACAGCTCCTCCAGCCCCAGCAGGGCGGCGGCGGCCAGCACCAGGGGGTCGGGCCCCTCGGGCTTGGGCGGGGTGACCCCGACGATGCGGGCCACTCCGGCCACCTGGGCCGGGATCACGGTCATGGCCAGGGTGGAAGGATAGAACGCCCGCCCGCCCGGGATGTAGACGCCGGCGGTGCGCAGGGGCAGCCAGCGTTCCCTGGCCCGCCCGCCCCCGGGCAGGTCCAGGTCCACGTCCCGCAGGGCGGCCTTCTGGGCCGGGCGAAACGGCGGATGCCCGCCACCATGACCTCCAGGTCGCCGAGCAGGCCGGGATCCTCCGCCCGCAGCCGGTCCAGGGCCGTCCGGCACGCGGCCGGATCCACCCGGAAGCCGCGCTCGTCCAGGTCCACCCCGTCCAGCTGGCGGGTGAGCCGGAACACGGCGGTCAGCCCCTCCCGGCGCACCTCGTCCAGGATCCGGGTGACGGCCTCCCGGGTTTCGGTCTCGACTTGCGCATCCCTTGCCAGCCCGGCGAGAAGCCCAGGCAATTGCACTTCTTCAAGCAGCTGGATCGGGGTGAAGTAAACCGTGACACCTCGATGGGGTAGCTGAAGTCTCGCACGGGGGCGGCCCGGGGCGCAATGAAAAGTTCCTAGGCGAAGGCGTCGTTCACCGTGCGCCCGGCCCGGGCGTGGTTCAGGGCCCGGAGGCCGATGTCCCGTCGCGCCTGCATGCCCGCCCAGCGCACCTGCTCCAGGGCCGCGGCCACCCGGTCCCGGGCCTGGGCCAGGTCCGGGGCGCAGGCCACCAGGCCCAGCACCCGCCCGCCCTGGGTGATCCAAACGCCGTCGCTGGCGCGCCGGGTGCCGGCATGGATGACGGTGATGTCTCCGGGGACCGCCAGGGCGACGGAGTCGCCCTTGCGGGGAGTTTCCGGATAGCCCGCCACCGCCAGCACCACCGCGAGGGCGCAGCCGTCCCGCAGGGCCAGCTGGGGCCGCTGCAGGCGCCCCTGGGCCACTTCCAGCAGCAGGGCGGGCAGGTCCTCGTCCAGCAACTGCATGAGCACCTGGGTCTCGGGGTCGCCGAAGCGCACGTTGTACTCCAGCAGGCGCGGCCCCCGGGGCGTCCACATGACGCCCAGGAACAGCACGCCGCGGGCCGTGAGGCCGTCGGCCTGCAGCCCGCGGATGGTGGGGTTCACCAGCTCCTCGGCGAGCCGCTCCTGGTCCTGGGGGCGCAGGAACGGCAGGGGGCCGAAAGCGCCCATGCCGCCGGTGTTGGGACCCTTGTCCCCGTCGAAGATGCGCTTGTGGTCCTGGCAGGGGGGCAGCACCGCGCAGGCGGCGTGGTCCCGGTCCACGTCCACCAGCACGTGCAGGGACATCTCCATGCCGATGAGGGGCTCTTCCAGCACCACCGTGCGGGAGGCGTCGCCGAACCGCCCCCCCATGAAGGCGCGCAGGGTCTCCAGGGCTTCACCCTTGCGGTCGGCCAGCACCACCCCCTTCCCCGCCGCCAGGCCGTCGGCCTTCAGGACGATGGGGAAGCCTGTACCGCCAGTCCCGGATGGCCGCCTCCGCCGGCTCCAGCTGGGAGAAAGTGGCGCTCGGCGGCACAGGGGATCCGGTGGCGGAACATGAAGTCCTTGGCGAACGCCTTGCTGCCCTCCAGGCGCGCGGTGGCGGCGTCGTGGCCGAACACCGGGTTCCTTCCCGGCGCAGGGCGTCCCCCAGCCCCGCCACCAGCGGCGCCTCGGGCCCCAC
>CAWFOJ010000117.1:0-10382 GCA_963816585.1 uncultured Holophagaceae bacterium
GATTTGCTGCTGCTCGACGAACCGCTCGAGGGACTGGCGCCGATCGTCGTGGAAGAACTCGCCACGGCGATCCGCCGCATGACCAGCGAAGGCGCCAACGCTTTCATCCTGGTGGAGCAACACGCCGATATTGCCCTGTCGCTGACGCAAGCCGCCATCGTGATCGAGCGCGGCCGCATCGTTCACAGCGGCCCCTCGGCGCAATTGCTCGCCGACCACGCAGCGCTTGACCGGCTCATCGGCCTGCGGCTTGCGGAGGCGGAGACGTAAGTTCGGTCATCGTAAGCTGTCGGCGTCGCGAAACATTTTAGACCAATTCCATTCGTAGATGCCGTCCGACCGCTTGCGCCGCACGCGTAAGCGTTCCGAGGGTCACGGGAACTCGTTATCTGGGTCTAGGAGGCGATCGAGTTGCGCCCGGCTCGTTTTCATGCGTTTGGCGAGACTTGATTTCGTCAATCCTTGATCTTGCATGAGCGCATCGAGTTGCCGCGCAATCACGCGCTTGATTGCGCGCGCCGTAACCTCCTCGTAAATGCCCTCTTTCTTCAGAATATTCGTCAAATGACGATCCAACACGGCCTTTCGTCCTCATACGACGTCCTTTTGTTGCTTCGTCGCCAAGTCAACATAGGCATCCGGCGTCTTTACTCTTCTTGATGAAGGCGTGCAACAACACCATCCGTCCATCTTGAATACAGGACAGCACGCGGGCGATACGGCTTGAGTGATCTCGCTGCGAACTTCCCAAAGACCTCTGCCGAGCGGTCGGCACAATGGCATGCCGATTGGCCAGGAAAATTCCACGTCCTTGATGTCTTCACCGATGATCTTGCGATCGTCGTCGCTGAGCGTCCTGAGCCACTCGCGAACCGGCTCCCGGCCAGAAGGCAATCGATAGAATGAAGCGGGCAGTCGCTTCACAGGCGCACCTGATCTCTATGTACCAATTGTGGTACAGCTGTAGCAAGCGAAAAATACGCAGGCCGACACTTCGCTCACTTCCCAAACCGCGACGGCATCTCAATCGCGTGAGTTTTGGCAATTGCTTCCAGCGCCCCCCACAGCATTGCCGGTATCGGGATACCGGATTTGCGACGCGCAATCTCGGTGCGGCCGGAGCGCTCGCCCGGCAGCAAGATCTCGTCGAAGCCTGCCTGCCAATTGGCCTTGACCTTGGTGCCGTCCAAGGCCACGTGGCCCAGCGCCACCAACCCTGCCTGCCTGCAGAGCACCAGCACCTGCTGGAACAACCCGGCCAGGGCCTGGAGGTGACGCCGGCGGAAGACCCCGATGGTTCGAAAATCTGGCTTCTGAAACCCCGTGACCGCCGCGAAATCCATCCGCTCGATGCAGGCCTTGGCGATCTTCCGGGAGGAGAACACGCCCTGGGTGTAGGCATAAAGAAGCAGGGCCACCATCATGGCCGGGTGGAACGGCGGGAAGCCACGATCTTCATCGGACGTGTCGAGGATGGCCGAAAGGTCCAGTTGCTCCACCACCAGATCCCGGACGAAATGGGCCGGATGCCCCTCGGGGATGAATTCGGTGATTTCAGGTGGCAACAGCCACTTCTGCTTTGGATCCCAGGGTCGGAAGCGCTTGGTCATATCTTCCTTATCGTACCCGGCCGACCCGACATTAGCTTTTTCCGCCGGAATCCTCCGGTTGCTCGGTGCTGGGATGGAACGCTCCCCAAGCTATCAGGTCGGCGCGGATCAGGAGCATCCAGGACCCACTCGAAGCGAGCCTCCGGGGTCTTAGGCCGGATTGAAGGGCCCGGGAATACCCTCTGGATCCCAGCATCGGCGGAGCGCGAAGGTGCCAACACAGGCCAGTGTCCATCGCCATTAGCTTTGCGTCGGCGCCGGCTCCGCCGGCGCCGACGAACCAGGACGAAAGTCTGGGACACGTACGATTACGTAGTCAGGCTCCTAGAAGATCGGGTCCCCGGGCTTGCGCCGCCAAGCTTCCGCCCGGCCCTTGCCGCCCTCGGTCTTGCCCTTGGGCTTGGATTCCCGGGCGGTGGCCAGGCTTTCCAGCAGGCTTCCCCCCGCGCGGGACGCCGCGGCGCGGGTGAGGGAAGGGGTGTGCAGGACCGGAGCCGGGCTCTCGGCGTCGGTGGTGTGGACTTTGGCAGCCTCGGCCTGTTCCTTCAGCCGCTTCTCGTACCAGAGCTTGCGCTTGGGGTCGATGACCCGCACCTGCTTCGCCCCGCCGCTCTTCCGGGCCACGGTGGGCTTGGGCTTGCTCTCCTTCCGGTCCTCCCGCAGTTCCGACTCGGGGTCGGAGGCTTCCTCCAGGATCTTGGCCAGGTCTGCCAGACTTCCAAGGCCGCGCTGTTTAATCATGTGCCGACGAGACTCCTCTGGGGCCCACAAAGGCCCGATGCCCAAGCCTACCTGCTTCTCCGTCCGTCGCCAAGGCCAAATAAGGTGCAATTATGCGACATACCTACCTGTTGGTGAGGCGCAGGGTGCCCCGGGCGATCATCAGCTCCTCGTTGGTGGGGACCACCGCCACCGCCACCTTGGAATCCGGCTGGGTGATGAGGCGGTCGGCCTTGAGGCGCTGGCTGTTGGCCTCCTCGTCAAGCTTGACGCCCAGGTAGGTCAGGCGCTTGCAGACCCATGCCCGCAGGGACACGGAGTTCTCGCCGATGCCGGCGGTGAAGGTGATGGCGTCCACGCCGTCCATGGCCGCCGCGTAGCCGCCCACGTACTTCAGGACGCCGTACCAGAGGGTCTCCAGCGCCAGCCGGGCCCGCTTGTTCTTGCCCATGGCCTCCTCGATCTCCCGGCAGTCCGAGGACACGCCGGAGATGCCCAGCAGCCCGCACTTCTTGTTGAGGAAGCTGGAGAGGGTCTTGCCGTCCATGCCTTCGTGATCCATGAGGGTGACCAGCACGCCCGGGTCCAGGTTGCCGCAGCGGGTGCCCATGATCACCCCTTCCAGGGGGGTGAGGCCCATGGAGGTGTCCACGCTTTTGCCGCCCTTGACGGCGGTGATGCTGCTGCCGTTGCCCAGGTGGCAGGTGATGATCTTCATGGCCTCCAGGGGCCTGCCCAGCAGGGCGGCGGTGCGCTCCGCCACATACTGGTGGCTGGTGCCGTGGAAGCCATAGCGGCGCAGGCCCAGCTTCTGGTTCAGCTCGTACGGCAGTCCGTAGGTGTAGGCGTAGTCAGGCATGGTGTGGTGGAAGGCGGTGTCGAACACCGCCACCTGGGGTACGCCGGGGAACATCTCCATGGCGGTGCGTATGCCCGAGGCGCTGGCCGGATTGTGCAGCGGGGCGTAAAAGGCCAGTTCTTCGATTTCCGCCAGCACGCTGGGCGTAATCAGTTCCGGATCCCCGAAATTCGGCCCTCCGTGGGCCACCCGGTGGCCCACCGCCCCCACTTCCCGGTCGCCCACCAGGACCGTCTTGCGCAGCTGGTCCATGATGGCCGAAAGGGCCTTGCGGTGGTCTTTCATGTCCAGTTCCAGGCGGCCTTTTTCCCCTTGGATGGTCCAGCGGACAAAACCCTCGGACAGGCCGATGCGTTCAGCGATTCCGTCGGCGAGGGTCTCCTCGTGGTCCATGTCCATGAGGTTGAATTTAAGAGAAGACGAACCGGCATTGAGAACCAGGATCAGCACGGAAAACTCCTTTGGCAAAGGCACCTTGAACAGTTTACCCGCGCCGTTGTGGTTATCTCCATTGATCCGGTCGTTTAATGCCCAAAATCACGGGATTTGCTCAAGGGGCCCGCGCGGAATCCGCGCCTGGAGCGCACCCTCCGCCCAGGAAAGCCTCACGCCCAGCTTCACGCCGGTGCGCACCGCCCAGTGGGCGGCGATGTCCATGGGCCGTTCCTGGTCGCCGGCCGCGAGGTTCTCCGGGAGGGCGGGCACGGGGGCCCAGCGCAGGCGCCAGCCCTCCGGGACGGCGGCACAGGCGATGGTCAGGACGCCCGCCTTGGCGTAGGGAACCACCTGCCGGGTCACGGCCCGCGCGTAACTCCTCAGCAGCTTGCCCGGCCAGGCGTCCTCCGCTCCGGGGCCTTCCAGCTCCAGCTGGAACCGGCACCGGAACAGGATCGCCAAGGGCTCCAGGTCCTCCAGCAGCGCGTTCCGCCAGGCCTCCCAGGTCTCCGGCGCGGCGGGGAACTGGGTGTCCAGGGCCAGGTGCCGGCTGCGGTCCAGGGTCGCCACGCCCTCGTCGATCACCGCGCCCATGCGGTCCCGGTCACGCGGGGCCAGGGGCTGTCCCGGAGGAGTCAGGTCCAATATGCCCCGGATCCCCGCCAGGACGTTGGCCAGGTCATGGAGGGTCGACCGGATCAGAATTTCCGAGGATTTTTCCATCGAATTCATCCTCCTGGCGCCGCCGCCAATCCCTGCTAGACTGCTGGCAAAATACTAACTTGAAAGGCTCGGGACCCATGGCGCCAGAGACGAAAAAGTTGGGTACGCTCCTCGTCGAGGCAGGTTTGATCACACCTGCCCAACTGCAGGAAACCTTGCGTTGGCAGCGCACCTCCGGGGAGCGCCTGGGCAGCGCCCTGGTGTCCCAGGGAATCATCAGCGAGGAATCCCTGATGGACTTCCTGGCCAAGCAGACCGGGGTGCCGCGCCTGGACGTGAAGAACCTGGAGATTCCCCCGGCGGTGCTGCAGAAGATCCCCCGCCGCCTGGCGGAGCAGATGAACCTGCTGCCGATCGCCTTCAAGGAGCCCAAGTCGCTGATCGTGGCCATGGCCGACCCCATGGACCTCAACGCCGTGGACAGCGCGCGCTTCGCCTCCGGGCTCAACATCGAGCCGGTGGTGGCCAGCCACACCGCCCTGCGCCTGGCCATCAACGAGCACTACGTGCGCCTGACCGCCGGTTCCCTGGCGGTGACGGGGCCCTCCAGCACCGACGGGCCCTTCAAGGCCCTCCCGGTGCCCCTGGAGCCGCCCCACACTCCCACGCTGGTGGTGCCCTCGCCGGGGGCGAACCAGGAATTCCCCAAAGATCCCTTCTTCATCGCCCCGGAAGAGCCCAGCCCCTTCAGCTTTTTCGCCGAGACCCCGCCCGTGTCGGCGCCCACCCCGGGCTCGGTGCCGCCGCTGCCGTCCTCCCGGTCCCACCCCGCCGTCATCCCCCAGCGCTCGGCCCTGGCCGAGCACTCGCCGGCCCTGGACTCCTACGGCAACCGGGCCCTGATCATGGGCCTGATCCGGCTGCTCCAGCGCCGGGGCATCTTGGGCGAAGCGGAACTCCAGCGCTTCCTACAGAACCTGGCCGAAGCCGGGGAGATCAACCCCGGCGACTGATCCCGCCCGGACCCAACCGCCGGCGCGCTCCGGTGAGGGCGTCGAAGATCGTCGTCTTGCCGCAGCAGGAGTTTCCCGCCAGAGCCAGGGTTGCCGCCGTCAAGTCTCCTCGGACACGAGGATGCACTCGCTTTCCTCCCGCCTGAGGGACAGGTGGTACCCCTTGATCACAAGTTCCATCGGATCTCCCAGAGGGGCCAACTTTTCAACCCGCAACTGGGCGCCGCGGATGAAGCCCATCTCCAGGAGCCTCTGACGGATCTTGCCTTGGGCCAAGACCTTGAACACTTGGGCCTGGTCTCCAGGGTGGAGGGTGCTCAACGGTTTCGGCTGCGTGTGAGACATGATCTCAACCTCTGTCATAGTCTATCCAGGCTGGCGGATGAAACAAGGTGCATCGTTGAGACACTTATCACAAGCTGCCGATCTGCTCTGGATACAATTCCCATAGCTATGGACACCATGCTGATCACTGTTCCGAACCTGCTGACCCTGCTGCGGATCATCGCGGTTCCGTGTTTCGCCATCATGGTCTGGTACGGCGAGATGGTGGAGGCCTGCGCCCTGTTCGTGGCGGCTGGCCTCACGGATGCACTGGACGGCTACCTGGCCCGGAAGTTCAATCAACGCTCCACCCTGGGCGCCATCCTGGATCCGGCGGCTGACAAACTATTAATTACAACGGCCTTGGTGATGCTGGCCTTCCCCAGGGAGGGGCTGGTGGCCCGCATTCCCCCCTGGATCACCATCCTGGCCATCTCCCGGGACGTGGTGATCGCCACGGTGGCCCTGCTGGCGTACGACCACCTGCATCCGGACAAGTTCAAACCCTCCATCCTGGGCAAGCTGACCACCTTCGTGGAGCTGACGGCCATCTCCCTGAGCCTGCTGGTCAACACGGTGGGACCGTGCGCGTGGTATCGCTTCCTGGTGCCCTGGATCTACTACCTCATGGCCTTCATGGTCGTGGCCTCGGGCATCCATTATTTCTTCCGCACCACCAGCCTGGGGCCGGAGCATCCTTGAGCGCACCCCGCGCCTGCCGTTCCGGCTGGATCGGGGTGCCTTGGTCCATCCTGCTGCCGGCCCTGGCCGCCCTGGCCGCCCTGTGGTTCCTGCGCACGGCCTTGGTGCCCTTCTTCATCGCCATCGTCGTGGCCTACCTGTTGGAGCCCTTGGCCGCTCGCTTTTCCCGGCGCATGCCCCGGAGCTGGGCGGCCCTGTGCGCCCTCCTGGTGTTCATCCTGGTCATGGGCCTGCTGGTGTGGGTCCTGGTGCCCCCCTTCGTGGCCCAGGTGGAGCGCCTGAACGATTCCCTGCCGGTCCTGCGGGAGCGGGCCATCACCCGGTGGACGCCCTGGCTCCAGGCCCACCCCGCCGTCCAGGCCAAGCTGCGCCGGGCCATGGAGGGGGTGGACCCCATGGCGTTCCTGCAGGGCCTCAAGACCGCCGGTGCGGGCCTGATGGGCTGGGTCCTGGAGGGCCTGACCCTCATCATGGTCCCGCTCATCATCTACTACCTGATCGTGGAAGGTCCCGGCCTGAGCCAGGGGCTGGACGACCTGGTCCCGTCCCGGTACCGGGAGTCGGTGCGGGCCGCGGCCCGGGAGGTTCACCGGCGCCTGGGGGGCTACATCCGGGGCCAGCTGGCGGTGGTGCTGGTGATGGCCTTCCTGCAGGGGCTGGCCATGCAGTTCCTGCGCATCCCGTACCCCTGGGTGCTGGGCCTCCTGGCGGGCCTCGCCAACGTGGTGCCCTATTCCTCCTACGTCTCCGCCCTGCCCCTGGCCTTGCTGTTCTCGTTGCTGGAGGGCGCCGGCGGCGGGCACCTGCTGGTCATCATCCTGGTCTTCGTGGTGGTGCAGAAGGCCGAGGCGTTCTACTTCACCCCCGTGTGGGTGGGCCGCGCCAGCGGCCTGCACCCCCTGGAAGTCCTGCTGGGGCTGTTCTGCTTCGGCTTCGCGTTCGGGGTGGTCGGCCTGATCTTCGCAGTGCCGCTGATGATCATCGTCAAGACCCTGAGCCGGATGCTCATCGCCAGGTACAAGGCCCATCCCTGGTACCTCGGGGCCTAGACCAAATCGTACGCCCCGAAGAAGAACCCCAGCTCCCGGGCCGCCGAGGCCGGGCCGTCGGAGCCGTGGGTGGCGTTGCGGGTGTGGTCCTGGCCGAACCGGGCGCGCAGGGTCCCCGGCGCGGCCTGGGCCGGGTTGGTGGCGCCCATGAGGTCCCGCCAGCGCACGATGGCGTTCTCCCCCTCCAGGCACATGAGCACCACCGGGCCCTCCACCATGAAGGCCTCCAGGTCCGGATAGAACGGCTTGGCCACGTGCTCCTGGTAGAACTCCTGGCACAGGTCCGGGGTCAGGCGCGCCAGGCGCATGCCCTTCAGGGTCAGGCCCGAGCGCTCGATTTCGCTCAGGATCAGGCCCACCTGGCCAGCCTGGACGGCGTTGGGCTTGATGATGGCGAGGGTGCGCTCGATGGCCATGTTCGCATTCTCCAGGAAGGGTGCGGGGCAGGTTGTTGGTGCGGATCCCGCGGGAAACCGGATGAGCAGGATAGCATCGGCGCGGCATGCGGGAAGGCGCCGCCGCGGGAGCCCCGCGGTACCGGCGGGGGGGCTGGGTTCGCGCTTCTTTCGCCTGGCCCAGGAAGAAATAAGTAGATAATGCAAAAACCCTCTACCTGGGCAGGAATCCACCATCAAAGCTGGGAAAACGCCGCCTTCGACAGGTACAATCGAGAGCTTGATGCGATTGGATTCCAGCATGCTTGATAACATCCTTAAGAAATTCATTGGCTCGAAGAATGACCGCGAGTTGAAGCGGCTTTGGGCCAAAGTCCAGGCGATCAATGCTTTTGAGCCTGGGATCCAGGTGCTCAGCGACGAGGAGCTCAAGGCCAAGACCCCATACCTCAAGGGTCTTCTGGCCAACGGAGCGACCATGGAGGAGGTTCTGCCCGAGGCCTTCGCGGTCGTCCGGGAGGCGTCCCGCCGGGTCCTGCGCATGCGACATTTTGATGTTCAGCTCATTGGCGGCATGGTCCTGCACGAGGGCAAGGTTGCGGAAATGCGGACCGGTGAAGGCAAGACCCTCACCGCCACCCTGCCTCTCTACCTGCACGGGCTGACGGGCAAGGGCGCCCACCTGGTGACCGTGAACGACTACCTGGCCAGGCGCGACGCCGAGTGGATGGGCCGGCTCTACAACTGGCTCGGCCTGTCGGTGGGGGTGATCCAGCACGGGCTCTCGGACGACGAGCGGCGCGAAGCCTACGCCTGCGACATCACCTACGGCACCAACAACGAGATCGGCTTCGACTACCTGCGCGACAACATGAAGTCGGGCCCTGGAGGACATTCGCCCAGCGCGGGCTTCGTCTTCGCCATCGTCGACGAGGTGGACTCCATCCTCATCGACGAGGCCCGCACGCCGCTGATCATCGCCGGGTCCAGCCGAAGAGGACACCTCCGAGGTACTTCCGGATCGACGCGGTGGTGCCCAAGCTGAGCAAGGAGGCGGACTACAAGGTGGACGGAGAAGGACCGCCAGGTCACCCTCACGGAGAGGGCATCCGGCACGCCGAGCAGCTCTCGGGCGTGGCCAACCTCTACGACCCCGCCGCCATCGAGACCCTGCACGGCATCAACCAGTCGCTGCCTGGCCAACAACCTCTACAAGCGGGACGTGGACTACATGGTCAAGGAGAAGGAGGACGGCAAGGGCCTGGAGGTGGTCATCGTCGACGAGTTCACCGGGCGCATGATGCCCGGGCGGCGCTGGTCCAACGGCCTGCACCAGGCCATCGAGGCCAAGGAGGGCGTGGAGGTCAACGCCGAGAACCAGACCCTGGCCACGGTCACCTTCCAGAACTTCTTCCGGATGTACGAGACCCTCGCCGGCATGACCGGCACCGCCGAGACCGAGGCCCGGGAACTGCTGCAGATCTACAAGCTGGAAGTGGTGGTGGTGCCCACCAACATGCCCATGATCCGCAGCGACTTCGCCGACGTGGTCTACTCCACCAAGGGCGGCAAGAGGAAGGCCATCGTGGCCGAGATCCAGGAGCTGCACGGCAAGGGCCAGCCGGTGCTGGTGGGCACCGTCAGCATCGAGAGCAGCGAGGACCTGTCCGACGCCCTCAAGAAGGCCCGGATCCCCCACGTGGTGCTCAACGCCAAGCACCACGCCAAGGAGGCCGAGATCATCGCCCAGGCTGGGCGCAGGGCGGCGGTGACCATCGCCACCAACATGGCCGGGCGGGGCACCGACATCGTGCTGGGGGGCAACCCCGAGGGCCTGGCCAAGATGGAGGCCCGCAAGAAGGACATCTCCCTGTACGACCCGGAGGGCAAGGAGACGCCTGAATTCCTGGCCCTGGTGGAGAAGATGGCCTCACAGACCGAAGCCGAGAAGGTGGAGGTGATCGCCGCCGGCGGGCTGCACATCCTGGGCACCGAGCGGCACGAGAGCCGGCGCATCGACAACCAGCTGCGCGGCCGTTCCGGCCGCCAGGGTGACCCGGGCAGCAGCCGCTTCTACCTGAGCCTCGAGGATGACCTCATGCGCATCTTCGGCGGGGACCGGATCAAGGGCATGATGACCACCCTGGGCATGGTGGAGGACGAGCCCATCGAGGCGGGCATGGTCACCCGGGCCATCGAGCGCTCCCAGAAGCGGGTGGAGACCCACCACTTCGAAGTGCGCAAGCACCTGCTGGAATACGACGACGTGATGAACAAGCAGCGCATCTTCTTCTACGGCCTGCGCTGCGAGATCCTCAAGGGCAACACCAAGGAATACGTGCTGCGCATCGCCGGGGAGATCGTGGAGGGGCTCATCCATGATTACCTTCCGGAGAAGGGCCTGCGGGACCTGGACGGGCTCAAGGAGCGCTTCGAGCAGCTCTTCGCCATGGGCAGCGTGGACCTGGAGGCCATCGCCGCCATGTCCACCCAGGAGTCGGTGGACGCCCTCGCCAAGATCGTGCGGGACGCCTACCTGGATAAGGAGGCCCGCCTGGGCAGCGAGGAGATCCTCCGCTGGCACGAGCGGGTGGCCATCCTGCAGATCATCG
>CAWFOJ010000118.1:0-15959 GCA_963816585.1 uncultured Holophagaceae bacterium
GAGGCGCAGTCCGATTGCGGTCTGGAACTCGGTGCAGGCGCGCAACAGGGGCTCGACATACTCCGCGCCCGTGGCCATATCGAGCAGAAACTTCCATGCCGACCAGTTGCTGGGCCAGACTGAAGATGGTGACTTCGTTGTCGCCAATGATCAGATAGTCGTCCTTATATTGCTGAATCAGCCGTTCCGCATCGTCATAACGGCCGGCTGCCATTGGATCGGGGAAGCGGTATGCGGCGACGTCGGCAGCCATTTCGACGTGGGCCAGCGGGTACTCGATGATGTCAGCGTAGATTTCTCCCTGGCGCATCCGCATGCCGTATTCGTTGAGCCAGGTGCCGTTGGTCGCTGTCTCCACGCGAAACCCGTCTGCTTTGCCGGCCCCGGTAACTACCACGTCGCTTCCCATGGCGGTGCGGATTTCGTTGCCGCTGATGCGATAGGTGACGTCCTCGTACAAATTGCAGGTGTACTGTACCGGAATCCCGAGCTTCGCGCCAAAATGCTCCAGCAAGGTCCTGCACAGATCGAATTGGATCGGAACGCGATCCGGGGTGCCCGAAAGCGCGCAAGGCCTTCAGCACTCGTTCTCTGGGTGACATTTCTGTCTGTATGATCTCACGCCTTGCTATTGTATTAGCATGCGGAAGTGATGGAATCGGCAGACATAGCGGCCTTAAAAGCCGCTGGCTCTCACGGGCGACTGGTAAAATTGCCATCTTCCGCACCAAGTTTCTAATGCGCAAAGCTGCAATTCCGCCCGATCGGGTCTGACCGTTGAACCTGAATCCGGCGGTTGTCGCAAGCTGCCGGACAGACGTTGGTCCGGATGGCGACGCAGCAGCCGCGACCATTGATCCTGTTTCGAGGCTATCACCTCTTAACCGCACGAGTGCGCCTGTGGAACGTACCAAAGAGAGCTGAAACTAACTGCGCGGCCGACGCGAGAGGTTGCCGACCACAAAAGACGATGGTCTGCCACAGTGGGACGGCCAATTCCGCCGGCAAATGGCTGGCCGGATGGTGTTGATTATAAGGACTGAAACGATGTCCTCAAGGTGATGGAGCCCGGATTGTTTCCGGAAAACGCGCGGCGGGCGAGTGTGTCAGGCCTCCACGGGAGGCCGTAACTCGCTCTCGATCAACTGATTGAGTTCGCCTTCGGAGAATTCCTTGGCGACGCGGATGGCGTTCTTGATGGCGTTGGCGTTGGAGCGGCCGTGGCAGATAATGCAGACGCCGCTGCACGCCCAGCAGCGGGGCGCCGCCGTATTCGGAGTAATCCAGGCGCTTGCGGAACGCGGTAAAGGCGTTTTTGGCGATGGCGTAGCCGATCTTGCCGGTGATGGAGGCTTCGAGCGACTCGCGCATGACCAGCTTGACAAGATCCACGACGCCCTCGCTCACCTTGAGAGCCACGTTGCCGACGAAACCGTCGCAGACAATCACGTCCACGTCGCCGGCATAGATGTCGCTGCCTTCGACGTTGCCGATGAAATTCAGGTCCAGGCGTTTGAGGACGGAAGCGACGGAGCGGGTAAGGTCGTTGCCCTTATGCTCCTCCTCGCCGATAGAGAGGATACCGACGCGCGGATTGGGCCGGGAGCGAATGATCATGCGGGAATAGATTTCCGCCATGACCGCGAACTGCGCCAGCTGGCGGGCGGAGCAATCCACGTTGGCGCCGACGTCCACCACCACCACGGGCTTCCCTGCATGGTGGGAAAACGCCGGCCAGAGCGGGCCGATCGACTCCAGGGACCACGCGCTGCACGATTTTGGCGGTGGCCATGACGCGCCGGTATTGCCCGCCGAAACCAAGCCGTCGGCCTGGCCGCTGGAGACCAGCCGGCAGGCCACATGCATGGAACTGTCGCGCCGCGATCGCGCCGCCTTGGCCGCGCCGTCTTCCATCGCGATCCTTTCGGACGCGTGAAGGACTTCGATGGGCAGCTCGCGCCATCCCTCGTGCTGGTTGAGTTCGCGGCGTATCACGCCCTCGTCACCCACCAGGATGACGCGAACGCCATGTGTTTTCGCGGCCGCGAATCGAACCCTCCACCTCCGGCTTGGGAAAGTGGTCGCCGCCCATCGCGTCCAAAGCAATGGTCACCATGGACTGGTTCGGCACCTATTGTTCGGCGACTTCGATCACTTCGCGCCCTTGTACTGTCCACAATGCGGGCAGACGCGGTGCGGCAGTTTGGGCTCATGGCAATTCGGGCATTCGGCTTTCGGGGGGCCCTTCAGGCTGTCATGCGCCCGGCGCTTACCGGTGCGGGCTGCGGAGTGTCGTCGTTTGGGATTCGGCATTCGGGTACCTCAAAAATTCTTACCGCATCAGCGGATTTCGTCAACTCAATTCAAAATTCGGCGCTCTACAGGTCGCGCAGCGCGGTCCATCGGTCGTCCGCCGGCACTTCGCGGTGCAGCCGCAGAGCGTTTCATTGCGGTTTAGCCCGCAGATCGGGCAGATGCCCTTACAATTCTCGCCGCAAACCCTCTGCATAGGCAACTGCAAGAGGACCAGTTCGCAAAGAATATCTTCGAGGATCATGCCGGGCTCTTTATAATAAGCGATCTCGGCCTCGCCCTCGTCGATGGCGATTTCATCTTCGTTCGGGAGGTCTGCCTCCGGACGGTAAAACAGGTCGAACGGGATGTCAATTAGGTACCGCGCCGTTCCGAGACAGCGATCGCAGACAGCTTCGACGGTGGTCGTCATCCGGCCCTTGATCCGCACCTCGCCGCCCGTGTTGTGCAGAAGTTCTGCGACACCCTGGACATCGAGAGGAAGAGTTTGGGAACCTCGGAACCGGAAAAATCGATCTCACCGGGCGGGAAAGTCTCGTCGAAACGGACTTCCTTTACTTCCATCTCCTTTTTGATACTCAGCAACATGGCGCACCGGGGACAAATTGTCAGTATAGCAGGTGGTGGGGAGGCCCGCTGCGGATCAGGATGATCTCCTTGAGGCTACCAACCTGACTGAGGCTAACCTGAAGCCGGAAAACGCGTTGGTGGTGATTCAGCGGGAGCATTTGTTGCCAGATCCTTCGAGTTGACGTCGCAGACGACGGCAAAGGGACGCCGGGGAGTTTCTCGAAGCCGCCGGTCCTGGCGCCGCGGCCGCGCGCGCCGCAGCCGATCAAGCCCGGGTTGATTGTGTCGTGGGCCGGCGGCGTAGGCGCCGGCGGTGAGCGCGGCGGAAACGCCGGGGAATCGTCGTCTGGTATTCATGCGAGCGGTATCACCATTGTCCAGGTGTGGTTCGCATGCTCGAAACCGCCCGGTCCGTCTCCCGTGGCGGCAAACAGATGGGTAGGATGGCCCCCATCGAAGAGCAATTGCGGACGCTCCACGGAGCCCTGCACGGTCGTCGATCCATCATCCCAACGAATCGTTCGAGAGTAAGCCTTCGGCTGGGGTTTTAGCGACCATTTCAAGCCGTCCGGAGAGGTCGCGTGAACACCACATGCCGCTCCCCGGTGATCGAGCCGCTCATGTCTTTCATGATCGCTTCAAAGTGTCTCCCGCCCACCAGAGATATGGGTCTTCAACCCCCGCTCCACTGGAAAAGAGCTCAACGGGATCGTCCGAAATCCGCTCGAAAGGTATGTCGAAGCGCTCGGCGCCGGCAACCCCAAGACGCAAACCCTTCGGCGTGTTGCTTCGATACATCATGACGATTCGCCCATTTGGCAGCACCGGGGCCGGATTTGTCACGATAGCAGAGTCCCACTTCCCCGCTCTTGGGCGCAGAACAGGATCATCCATCCGGCGCCAGGGACCCTTAACAGAGGAAGAGGTCGCGAGGCCGATGCAGATTCGCGAGTAAGACTTCCGGGTCTGGACAGTGCCACCCTTGGCTAGATCGGCGGCTGTCGGTGCGGGCCCTCGATAGGTTGAGCCTATGTAAAAGAGCAGATAATGACCTCGCCAGTAATGAGATGTTCGGGGAATTATGAGTCATGCGGCCATCCCAATACTGCTCACCGCGCGCAGGCAGCACAACCTCGGCAAACCGGTATGGCCCGGCGGGAGAGTCCGCCACGGCACGCACGATCTGGGAATATGCCGGGTAGCCCGAGAAGAACGGGTAGGCCTGCGGCCATCGGGACGAGAACAGGTGGTATCGGCCATCGTCGCCGCGAATGGGAGATCCGCACCAGACCCAGTAGTCTGCCTGCCGGAAGCCCCCGGCCTTGGGCGCCGGCAGGATACGGTCCAGGAAACATCGTTCTCTTCCGAGGCGATGGCGCCGGCGCCGATGAGGCCCAGGGTCTTCTGGTACAGCTCGGTGCGCTTGAGCTCGTTCTTGAGGAACTTGCCTTCCTTCATGCCCATGTGGGCTTCCACCAGGCGGGCGGGGATGGCCACCATGAAGGCCATGGCCATTTCCGCCACCGAGACGCTGGAGGCCGCGGCCGTGTTCATCACCTCGATGCCCTTGGCCTTGCAGGCGGGAAGGTCGATGGTGTCGAGGCCGACGCCACCGCGGATGACCAGCTTGAGGTTCGGGGCCTGGTCCACCATCTCCTTGGTGACCTTGGTCTTGGAGCGGACCAGCAGGACCGTGGCGGTGCCCAGCTCACCCATGTCGCTGGTCACTGCACCGAACTTTTCGAGGCGCTTGGGCAGGGATGCGTCGAAGGCATCTGCGATCAGGATCTTCATAGCGTGTCTCCTGGAAAAACGGTTGGAATGGCAGACTTGGAACCAGGTCAATCCTGGTAGGTCCGGACCAGCAGCCCGGACCTCAGCTTGGGTTCGAACCAGGTGGACTTGGGCGGCATGATCTGGCCGGCGTCGGCCACGGACATGAGCTGGTCCAGGGAGGTGGGGAACATGGAGAAGGCCACCTTCCAGCCGCCCTTCACCCGCTTCTCCAGCTCGTCCATGCCGCGGATGCCGCCGATGAAGTCGATGCGGTTGTCGGTGCGGGGGTCCTGGATGGCCAGGATGGGCGCCAGCACGTTCTCCTGCAGGATGCTCACGTCCAGGCTGCGCACCGGGTCGTCGGCCGGGTAGGTGCCGGGCTTGGCCTTGAGGGAGTACCACCGGCCGTCCAGGAACATGCCGAAGCTGGCCGGCCCGGAGGGGTTGCGCTGGGCGGCCGGGGCCACGGTGAACGTCTCCCCCAGCCTGGCCAGGAACTGCTCGGAGGTCAGGCCGTTCAGGTCCTTCACCACCCGGTTGTAGTCCAGGATCTTCAGCTGGTTGTGGGGGAACACCACGGCCATGAAGCTCTCGTAAGGCGCATCACCGTTGGGCTCCTTGGCGGCGGCCCGGCAGGCCTGGCCGTAGCGGATGGCGGCGGCGGTGCGGTGGTGGCCGTCGGCGATGTACAGGGCGGGGATGGACTCGAACAGGTGGTTCAGGGTGTAGATGTGGGTCTCCTGGTCGATGACCCACACGGTGTGGCCGATGCCGTCGCTGGTGACCACGTCGTACACCGGCTTGGTGGCCCGGATCTTGTCGACCAGGGAGTCGATGTAGGGCACCGCCCGGTAGGCCAGGAACACCGGCTCGGCGTTGGCGGCCTGCTCGGTGACGTGGCGGGTGCGGTCGTCCTCCTTGTCCTTGCGGGTGTACTCGTGGCGCTTGATGCGCCCATCCTCGTACTCCTTCACCGAGCACAGGCCCACCAGCCCGGCCTGGACGTGGTCGCCCATGCGCTGCTGGTAGACGTACAGGCAGGGGGACTTCTCCTGGAACAGGGTGCCTTCCTTCATGAGGCGGTGCAGGTTCTTCACGCCCATGGCGTACACCTCGTCCGCGTGGATGTCGGTGGTGGGCGGAAGGTCGATCTCCGGACGCCCCACGTGGAGGAAAGAATAGGGATTGCCAGCCGCAAGCTGGCGGGCCTCCTCGGTGTTGATCACGTCGTAGGGCACCGAGGCCACCTTCCCCGCCAATTCAGGCTTTGGGCGGTAGGCCTTGAAGGGTTTGAGTTGAGCCATTGATTGTTCTCCCAGTTGGAAAGACGTTGAATGAACTTGGTACATACCCATTCTCGAGGCCTATTTTCCCAAACCTGGACCTCGGGGAGAACCCCTTGTCACAGTTTCCGGTGCACAACTTCGCCGAACAGCGGCGTTTGGTGTGACGCGTCGTTCAGGCGCACCACCTGAAGATGATCCAAACTTGGCCCTTCTAACAGATTAAGACAAGTCGCCGCCTGCCGGAAGGCCCAAACCCGGGACCGGGGCAAGCCCAGGACCCGGCACAGGAGGGTCCGGTTCACCGCGTCGTGGGTCACTATAAAAATTACATCATCAAGGCCCAGCCCAGCGCAGGCGGAGCCGAAGGCCGGCCAAGCGCGCGCCTCCACCTCCTCCAGGGTCTCCCCCCCCGGGAGCCGGACCCGGTCCGGGGTCTCCCGCCAGGCCCGCTGCAGATCCGGGTAGATGGCCTGGATCGCCTCGGGCACCAGGCCCTCCCACAGGCCGTGGCAGATCTCCATCAGGCGCGGATCCAGGGTGAGCATGGGGGCGCGGTCCCCCAGCGCCAGTTCGGCGGTCTGCCGGGCCCGCAACAGGGGCGAGGCCACCGCCCGGACGACAGGCACCTGGGCCAGGCGCGCCCCCAGGCACCGGGCCTGGGCCCGGCCGGCCTCGGACAGGGGGATGTCATACCCTTGGCCCTGGCACCGGCCTTCCACATTCCACTGGGTTTCCCCGTGCCGGGCGAGCAGGATGCGCACCAGATCAATCCCGCCAGCCTTCGATTTCGGTCTTGGAGGCGAGGTCCGGGGACCCCGGGAGGGCGGTTTCGGGGGGGGCCTGGGGACAAGCCTCGGGAGGGGTCTGGGGCCCGGCCTCGGACGGGGCCTGGGGACCGGCCTCGGGGGGGGCCTGGGCACCGGCCTCGGACGGGGCCTGGGGACCGGCCTCGGCGGGGGCCTGGGCACCGGCCTCGGCGGGGGCCTGGGCGCCGGCCTCGGCGGGGGCCTGGGCACCGGCCTCGGCGGGGGCCTGGGCACCGGCCTCGGCGGGGGCCTGGGCACCGGCCTCGGCGGGGGCCTGGGGGGCGGCTTCGGCGGGCGCGGTTTGCAAGTCCTGCCGGAAGGCGGCCTGCATGAGAACTTCCGGCACCGGCAGGTCCATGGTGGGCTTGACCCGGCAGGTGCCCACGAACTCCACCCTGGCCCCCTCCCAGGACAGGATGCGCAGGGCCGCCGGCAGCCCCGTGTCCTGCTCGCAGGCGGCATGGACCAGTTCGCCGTCGTTCACGTAAAGGTGGCCGATGGTGCCGCCGAAGCGCACGGTGAGGGTGGCGGTCTTGCGCTCCCAGTTGAGCAGCTGAACCAGGCCCGGCAAGGACAGCCCGTGCACCACGCCCGGGGACGGCATGACAGCCACGGCGCGCACCTCCTCCATCAGCCGGGAGAGCCGCACCGGTTTCATCAGCACCCGCATGGCCCCCAGTTTCACCGCCCGCTCCAGGTTGCCTGGATCCGAGACGGCGGTGAGCACGATCACCGGCAGGGCGGGGTACTTCTCCCCCAGGATGGCGAGCAGGCTGTAGCCATCCAGGACCGGCATCCTCAGGTCGGTCACCACCACGTCCACCGGCTGGGCCTGGATCTGCTCCAGCGCCTGGGCGCCGTTGGTGGCCGACAGCACGCGGTATTCCCGCATCCCCCGCAGTCCGGTCAGGTAGAACCGCATGGTGGACGCCTCGTCCTCCACCAGCATGACGGTTTTCGAGGGCGCCTCGGTGGGCCTGGGTTCGGAATGGGTGGGCATGGCTGGGTGATTCTGGCGGATGGATTGATCCTACTCTACCCTGCAGGTTTCAGGCGAACATCCGCCCAGCGCTCCTGGCCCTTTGGTATCTTATGCAATGGCTTGGGTTCTAGAGCCAGGAGGCGCTCGGCCTGGTCCCGGTCCGCGGGATGGCCGGCCATCCAGGCTTCCACCCAGGGGGGAATCTGGGCGTCCTCGTAGTCCCGCACCTTGCGCAGGCTGCCCAGCAGGGACTGGACCACCGCGTCGTGCCGGTCCTGGTCCGAGAGGGGCCGCTGGCCCTGGAAGATGGGCAGGGCGAAATAGGCCTTGAGGGTGGCCTCGGCGGGCTTTCCCCATACGGCGTAGGTGCGGTCCTGGGGACCGCCCACGGGCTTGCGGTCGAGGTTCTCCCCGTACAGGTAGTAGAAGACCGCCTGGCCGTCGGCCCAGTTGCGCAGCACCCCGAACGCCCCTTCCAGGAGTTCCTCCTGCAGTTCCAGGTCGCAAGGCTGCCCGGTGCGGAAGTCCCAGGGGCCGGCGTTGGCCCCGGCCACGCTGGGATAGCCCACTTCGGTGATCATCACCGGGCGGTTGAACCGGGCCTGGAGGGTGCGGGCCTTGGTGACGATCCACCACCAGGCGTCCCGCACCTGCTCGGGCGTGGGCCGGGCGTCGTGCTTGGCGATGGGGTCGTAGGTGTTCATCCCGATCACGTCCAGGCAGTCCCCGAAGGTGAAGCTGTCGTGGCTGTCGAAGTTGACGCTGTAGGTGATCTTGCCCTTGAACACCCGGCGCACCTCCGCCACCAGGGCGCGCCAGCGGTCCGGGAAGCGGTGGGTGCTGGCCATCTCCGTGCCGACGCTGTACCACTCCACCCCTTCCTCCTGGGCGATCCGGGCCAGGTGCACGTTGAAAGCCGTGTAGTTGCGCCACCACAGGTCCCAGTCGGCGGGCTCGATGTTGCCGCGCCACCACTTGGCGTTCTCCGCCTCGTCACGGAGGTTGATGGTGGGGAAGAGCATGATCCGGAGCTGGTCGGCCCGGGCCTCCCGGAAGGTGCGGCGCAGGGCGGCCTCGGTGGGGCTGCTGGTGGGGTGCCGGCGGATGGTGCAGCTGCGCCCCGTGTCCATGCGGTAGATGGCCTGCAGGCTCACGCAGGTGGCGCCGGCGGCGGCGATCCGGTCCAGTTCCTGCCGGTAGTCGTAGTCCGGCAGCCCGGCGTAGAGCCCCAGCACCATGCCCCGGGGCTGGGGCACCAGCTTCCGGCGCTCCATCCGGCGGATCACCGCCAGGGTCAGGGGCAGGGCCAGGAGGGCGGCGATGGCGAGAATCCTCTTGATCATCCCGGAATCCCTATCCCAGGCGCAGCACGTGCACCTGCAGGATCCGGGGACCCTCCATCCGGTGCACGGTGAGCCGGGCCCCTGGGATCTCCAGGGTCTCATGGGGGCTGGGCACGTGCCCCAGGGTGGCCATGACCAGCCCGGCCAGGGTGTCGAACCCGTCCCGGGGGCAGACCAGGCCCAGGGTCCGCTCCAGGTCCTCCACGTGCATCTGGCCGCAGACCATGGACTCCCCCGGGGCCATCTCATGGAGGTCCGGGGTCTCCTCGTGCTCGTCCCGGATCTCCCCGAACACCTCCTCCAGGAGGTCCTCCAGGGACACCAGCCCGGAAAGGCTGCCGTACTCGTCCACCACCATGGCCAACTGGCTGCGGGTGAGCTGGAGCTCCCGCAGCAGCTGCAGGATGGGCTTGCTCTCGGGCACGAACTGGGCGGGCTTGACCAGGGCGCGCAGGCCCAGGTCCGTGCCGGGGGGATACTGCATGAGGTCCTTGAGCAGCAGGATGCCGACGATGGTGTCGATGGTGTCCTGGTAGACCGGCATGCGGGAGTGCCGGTTGTCCCGGAAGGCCTTCCAGGCCTGCTCCAGGGTTGCTGTGACCGGCAGGCCGTGGATCAGGGTCCGGGGCGTCATCACTTCCCGCACCAGGGTGTCCCCGAACTCCACCACGTTGCGGATCAGTTCCCGATCCTCCTCCTCCAGGATGCCTTCCGCCTCCCCTTCCTCCAGGAGCGCGGTCACCGCCTCGTCGTTGGGCTCCTCCGCCTCCCCTTCCCGGACCCGTTCCAGGTGTTCCCGGCCCCGTTCCACGAACCGGGCCGGGGGGGCCACCAGGGGCGCCAGGACCGGCTGGACCCAGGCGTACCAGGGGAACAGCCGCTCCACCCACAGCGCCGGGTTGCCGGCGGTGAGCAGGGTCGGCAGCACCAGGTCCAGGCACCAGATGTAGATCAAGGTCGCCGCCCCGAACACCCAGGCGCCGGCCGGCACCAGGTCCCGGGCCGGCCACGCCAGGCACAACAGCACCACCAGGAGGAACTGGTTCCACAGGAACAGGCCCAGGCCCAGGGCCTGGGGCCGCTCCAGCAGCCCGGCCAGGCGCGGGTCGGCGATGGCCCCCTCCTCCAGCAGCCGTCGGCGCTGGATGGACGGCAGGGTGCGCAAGGCCTCCAGCAGGGCGGCCATGACCGCCCGGTAGATCAGGATCAGCACACCCAGGGCCACCAGCCAGCTCGACAGGGCGCTACTCGCAGGTTCGCTCACTGAATGATATTAGCAGGGCCGGGGCGGGCATCTCCCTGCCGGTTGGAAGAATCAACCAGGTGGATCCTCTCCGGATGGCGGTGGTAATAGCCCAGGGCCACCACGCCCGCGCCCAGGAACCAGAGCCCCAGGGCCGCCACCCCCCGGCGCTGGAGACGCCGGGCCCGCTGGGGCTGGGTCCGCACCCGCTGCCAGGCCACGGCGGCCGCCAGGTTCAGGGCGATGAGCAGGGCGGTGAAGGCGAGGGTCGCGCCCCAGCCCAGGCTGTGCCATTCCCACCCGGCCCAGTGACGCACCGGCCGGGCCAGGAGCAGGCCGAAGATGATCTCCAGGTGCAGCATGTAGACCAGCAGGGACTCGGCGCTGGCGGCTTGCACCGGATTGGGCCCGGGCCAGGTTCCACGCAGGGCCTCCAGAAAGCCGAAAGCGCTGCCGGCCAGGCAAATCACTCCCAGGCGCTGGGCGATGCTGGGCAGGGTGGTATTGTGCAGCCGCCCCAGGTCCGCCTGGGCCCAGGTGGCGCCCCGCAGCCAGCCCGGGGCGCTCGCCGTGCCCCACAGGACCAGCAGGATTCCCAGGAGGCCCAGGGCGGTCAGCCATTGGGCTTCGCTCCACCGGCTCGCCGGGGCCGGGCCAGTCCCTGGCAGCACCCGCGCCTGGCGGTACAGCGCCCCCAGCACCGCGCCGAAGGCGGCGAAGGCGAACCAGGGTGCCAGTGGGAACAAGGCGGTGACGCCCCGGTCCGGGTTGCCGTTCACCAGGCCCCGCACCGGCAGCCACCAGCCGTCCGCCGTGCCGGGGAGCCACAGGCGCGGGGACACCAGGCCCACCGCCAGTGCCGCGACCAGGGCGGCCGCCGCGAACACCAGGGGGCGGCGCAGCAGCCGGGCCAGGCCCTGCAGGACCAGGAGGGAGAACACGATGCACTGGAGCACGTCGATCTTGAAGATTTCCCGGGTACTTCTGGGCCGTGGCCAGGAGGGTCCAGTCGGCCAGGTTCAGCCCCGGGGCGTGCAGCAGGTAGGCGCACACCAGGATGAACCCCAGGCGCCGGGCGGTGGGGGCGAACGGGCGCAGGCTGCCGTCCGGCCGGAAGGTGGAGAGCGCCAGGCTGAACCCTGCGCACAGGATGAAGCTGGGCGCCACCAGGCCGTTGAGGTACTGCAGCCAGTCCGGGATCTGCTGGAGGGGCAGCCAGACGTTCACGCAGTGCACCTCGATCATCACGATCACCGCCCAGCCCCGGACCTGGTCCAGCCAGTCGCAGCGTCGGGAGGGGGTGTGGTCGTTCCAGGCGGGGCGTCCCATACCACGAGACTGCCCGAACACAGAGAATCTTCAACAGCTAATGGCTGGTCGCGGGGGACTTGCGTTTGGGCTTGTCCCGGCGCACCACCAGCACGTCGCAGGGGGCGTGCTTCACCACCCGGGCCGCGGTGCTCCCGAACAGCAGGCGCTCGATGCCCGTGTGGCCCACCTGGGCCACCACCAGCAGGGAGTCCGGATCCGCCAGGGCCACCAGCTCCTCGGCGGGGCTGCCCCACTTGACCTCCACTTCGGCGCCGGGAAGGTCGGCGGTCCACAGCTTGAGGTGTTCCCGGGCGTGGTCTTCCATGGCCTGCAGCCAGGCCGGGTCCGGCAGGGCGATCTGGGCTTCGGGCAGCATGGGCGCCGGGGGCTGGAGCACGTGCACCGCCAGCAGCGGCTTGGCCATTTTCTCGGCCCAGGCGGCGGCCTGGGCCAAAGCGCCCCGGGAGGCTTCCGAGAAATCCACGCCGACGATGACACGGTTGATCATGGCGACCCCCAGGGTGGAAATGGTACCTCCAACATAGCCCTGTCAAGCCCCAGGGGCCATCGCCACGTCCCCCGAAAGGGCAGGAACCTTGCGGCCGCGCGAAGGTTCAAGCGCCACGGCGCGGAAAACGGGCCAGGATGCCCTCGCCTTGGCCTGCCACCGTGACCTGCACGAAGCCGGTGGGCGCCCGCGCCTGGGCCAGGAACCGCTCCAGCACGCTGGCGAACAGGTACAGGGAGTGCCCTTCGAACCGGCTTTCATCCACGGTGACCACCACCTCCGTGCCCCGGGCGAAGCCAGGCGGCCCGGACGCCTGGACCAGGGCGGTGGCGGCCCGGGTCCGCACGGACTGGATGCCCTGGATCCACCGGGCCGCCCCGGTGAAGGTGTAGAGGTCCAGGAATGCTTGCAGGCCCTCCCGGTCCAGGTTCGCCAGGGACAGGTGGTTCATGCAGAGGTGGGCGAGGATGCGCCAGTGCCCCCGGTGAGCGCAGGGCGGCTCCAGGCTGGACGTGGGCCGGCGCAGGGGCCGGGCGCGGGCCACCGGGGCGTGGCGGACCAGGGAGAAGTCCGCCCGGCCGGGTTCATCGGAGCCGAAGGGGATGGCCTGGGGCAGGTCCCGGTCACTGCAGGTGAGCGCCAGTTCCAGGGTGGCCCCTTCGGGGCAGGCCGGGCGGCCGCCAGGATCCACCAGGGCCAAGCTCACCTGGGTGCCCGGATCGTTCTCGCCCTCCGGGCGCTCCCGGGCGGCCAACCAGGCCCATCCGGCGGGGCCGGCCCCGGCGAGCCGCCCCAGGGCGAAAAACGGGGGCACCTCCTGCCCGTAACGGCCGGACCCTTCCCGGGTCAGCCGCACCCGGTCGATGGAGTACACCTCGCTGCGCGCGTTCCGCCCCGCCGCCAGCACCGGCCAGGCCGGGCGCGGGCGGTCCAGGGGGATGGGCGCGGCCTCCAGGGAGTGCAGGTTCACGGCGGGCACGCAGCCCAGCTTGAAATGTTCAGGCCCCAGGGTTTCCGCCAGCCGCCGGTGGTGCCGGGACGCCCCGAACCGGTCCAGGTGGAACTCGATGCGCAGGCGTTCCCCGGCTCCCTCCAGCGCCTCGCCCAGCCCCTCCAGCTGGAAGAACTGGAATTTCTCCGGGAACACCGCGTACTCGAACATGAGCCGGAAACCCTGGAACGTCCTGGGACCGTCCTCGAACAGAGCTTCCTCCGGAGCGAACCCGGCCGGGCGCAGGACGGCCGCCGGAAGCACGGCGCCGCCCACCCGCACCTGCCGCACCCGGAACCCCAGCAGCTCGTACAGCAAGCCTGCCAGGGGCGGTTCCAGGTTCAGGAAGAACCGCAGCCGGTCAAGCCCCAGCCCGGCAAAGGTCCGGCCGCCCGAGGCGGCCAGGTCCAGGGCCAGGACCGCTCCCGCGCCGCCCGGGGCCGGCGGAAAGGCCCAAGCGGCTCCCGCCACCGCCACGGGCCACAGGTCCACCGGGTGGGTGGTGCGGAAGGCGCACCGGATGCCCCGTACCGCCGGCGCCAGGGCCAGCGTGTGGCGGGGCACCGTGTACCGGGCCGGAAGATCCGCCTCCCTGGGGTCCCGGACCAACTGCAGCAGGGTGGCCGACGGGACGGGGCGGGTGAAGGCCGGGCAGAGCATCTGGATGAGCGGTTCCGCCAGCTCCGGCACCTGGTCGTCCAGGCGCCGGGTGATGCGCGCCGCCATCCAGGCGAACACCTGGAACAGCCGCTCCACTTCCGGGTCTTCGCAGTGGTCCCGGGCGATCTGCAGCCGCTGGGCCACCTTGGGGTAGCGTTCGGCGAACCCCGCCGCCAGGGCGCGGATGGCGCTCAATTCGCGTTCGTAGAAAGGAAGCAGTTCCTCCAGCATCCCGGAAGGAAAGTGCCGGCGCGGGGCGGCCGGTTCCATCCCGCCCTCTTAGCGGTTCGGCTCGGCCACCAGCCGGCGCTCCACCCGCCAGGCGCCGCCGGCAAGTCTGACCAGAGCCCTCGCCAAGGCCTCCCGGCTGCATTCCAGGGTCCCGGCCCACGCGTCCACCGGCAGTTCGCCCCCCTCCGGATGCTGGGCGGTCCACTGCTCCCACAATCCGCCCAAGGCCGCGGCATCCGGCTCCTGGCGATCCTTCCAGTTGCGCTCCTGGGGGCGGATGGGCCGGTAGAAGGCCTCCGCCCGCAGGGCCTCGGGCAGGAAGGCCTGGGGATGGGCGTAGTCCAGATGGGAATAGAAATAGCCCTCGCCCTTGCCGGCGGCGCGGCTGGTGGACGTGTGGGCATCCGCCAGGCTGTCGGGAATGGGCGCGTCCGGGGCGGCCAGGGCGGCGTCGACGGCGCTGACGGTGGCGTTGCTCTTGGGCGCGTTGGCCACGTAGATGACGGCCTGGGCCAAGGGGATCCGGGCTTCCGGCCAGCCCACCTGCTCAGCGGCGCGGCTGGCGGCTTCGGCCACCAGGAAGGCCTGGGGGTCGGCGTTGCCCACGTCCTCGGCGGCGCACACCACCAGGCGCCGGGCGATGAAGCGCGGATCCTCGCCGCCACGGATCATGCGGGAAAGGTAGTACAGGGCCGCGTCCGGATCGGAACCCCGCAGGCTCTTCTGGAAGGCGCTGGCCAGGTCGTAATGGCCGTCGGCCCGGTCGGTACTGGATGCGCCCCCCCAGGGCCTCCCGCAGGGTTTCCAACTCCCGCTCGCCCGGTTCCAGGTTCAGCCAGGTCTCCAACCCGGTGAGGGCCGACCGCAGGTCGCCCCCGGCCCACCGGCTGAGCCAGTCCAGCACGGCCGCGGGCGGAGGTTCCCCCGGCCGCTCCTGGGCCCAGGCCCGGTCCAGGACCTGGCCGATGGCCTCCGGCGGCAGGGGGCGCAAGGGGATGAGCTGGCAGCGGCTGCGCAGGGCCGGATTCAGGTAGAAGGCCGGATTTTCGGTGGTGGCCCCCACCAGGATCGCTTCGCCCCGCTCCAGGGACGGCAGCAGGATGTCCTGCTGGGCCCGGTTGAAGCGGTGGATCTCGTCCAGGAACACCACCGGGGGCACCGAGCGGAACAGAGGGCGTTCCCGATGCTCCACGAGGAACTTCTTGAGCTCGGCGGCGGTGCCCCCGGCTCCGGAGAACTCGAGGAATTCATGGCCGGTGGCCTGGGCCAGGATCCGGGCCAGGGTGGTCTTGCCGGTGCCCGGAGGACCCCACAGGACCATGGACGGCAGCCGGCCTCCGGCGGTGAGGCGGCGCAGGGAGCCCCGGGGACCCAGCAGGTGCGGCTGGCCCACCACCTCCTCCAGGCGCGTGGGGCGCATGCGCTCGGGCAGGGGGACGTGGGAATCGGCCATCGGGCGGGGGGGCTCCTGGGAGCGGGTGCTCCCGAGCCCAGATTAGCGCAAAGCCCTTGGCGCGGGCCCGGCCTGCGAGCCAAGATAGGTTGCATGGATGGAACGCAAGCCGCAACCAACCCCAGGGGGGCCGCCTGGCCTGCCCTGGCGGCCTGGGTGCGGGCCAACCGGGTGCCTCTGTTGTTCGCCCTGCTCATGCTGGCCATCCTGCCCATGCGCGACCTGTGGGCCCCGGACGAGCCGGACTTCGCCCAGTGCGTGCGGGAAATGCGGGAGCGGGGCAGCTGGCTGCTGCCGTATCTCAACGGCCAGCCCTATTCCGAGAAGCCCATCCTCTTCTATTGGCTGATGAAGCTCTCGGCCATGGCCTGCGAGCGCCTCACCGGGGGCGCCGGCTTCACCCACGGCGTCTGCGCCTGGGCCCTGCGCCTGCCCTCGGCGGCCGCGGCGGTGGGTCAGCAACACGAACTGAACGAGCAGGAAAAA
>CAWFOJ010000119.1:0-17555 GCA_963816585.1 uncultured Holophagaceae bacterium
CAGGTTTTTCGCGTGGCTTAAGCCTTACTATAGAGAAAAAGATAGGTAAAACTACAGGATGGATTACTTACACTCTTTCAAAAACACAACGTCAATTTACATTAATTAATAACGGAAACCCATTCCCGTTTGATTTCGATCACCGTAATGATTTTAAGTTTGTTTTAATGCACAGTTTTTCCACAAAGTTAGACGGTAGTTTGACATGGTTGTATCATACAGGTAATTTTGTAAGTTATGGAAATATTATGGATGAGGGGATGTACGTTTATGTTTCAAGAAATGGTTATGAATTACCAGCATATCAGCGACTGGATTTAGATTTGAATTATCATATTAGAACTAAAAAGCGGGAAAGCATTATTACATTTGGTATTTATAATGTCTATAACTATAAAAATATTTATAATATTGAGTTTTTTAATAATAACATCCTAAATGGTATTGGTCCTAACCAAGCTGCGTACGGGTGTTCCAGGGCAGCGAGTTCGGGCTGTTCCGGGCCGCGGCCGAGAGCCAGGGGCTCCAGCGGGTGCGGGCGCTGTTCTTCCCCGGGGAGCGCGCGGCGGGCTTCAGCCGCAAGCAGCTGGACGAGCTCCAGGACGCGGCCAGGCACCTGGGTGCCGGCGGGCTGCCGTACGCCAAGTGGGGCAAGGACGGCCTGGCCTCCAGCTTCAAGAAATTCCTGGACCCGGACCGGGAGGCGGCCCTGAAGGCGGCCCTGGGCGCCGCCGGCGAGGGCCTGGCGGTGTTCGCGGTGGGCAGCTCGGCCCAGACCTCCAAGGTCCTGGGGGACATCCGCCTGCGCCTGGCCCGGGCCCTGGGCCTGATCGACGAGTCCCGGTTCGAGTTCCTGTGGGTGGTGGATTTCCCGCTCCTGGAGTGGAGCGAAGAGGACCAGCGTTTCGTGGCCTGCCACCATCCCTTCACCGGGCCCCATCCGGACGACCTGGAGCAGCTGGAGGCCGACCCGGGCAGGTGCCGGGCCCAGGCCTACGACATCGTCCTCAACGGCTTCGAACTGGGCGGGGGATCCATCCGGATCCACGACGCCGGCATCCAGGCCCGCCTGTTCAAGGCCATCGGCCTGGCCGACGAGGAGGCCCGGGAGCAGTTCGGCTTCCTGCTGGACGCGCTGTCCTTCGGCGCCCCGCCCCACGGGGGCATCGCCCTGGGTCTGGACCGCCTGGTCATGCTCCTGGTGGGCGCCAGCAACATCCGGGAGGTGATCGCCTTCCCCAAGACCGCCCAGGCCCGGTGCCTCATGACCGGCGCCCCGTCGCCGGTGAAACCCCGGCAACTGGCGGAGGTGGGGTTGCAGGTGGGTGCCTCCGCCCTCTGATTCACGGCACCAGCAGCACCGCCAGGTCGCTCACGTTGGTGTTGGTGGGCCCGGTCTTGAGCAGGGAGCCGGCCCGCTGGTGGAAGGCGGACCAGTCGTTCGCGGCCAGGTAGGCGTGGAGGTCCAGGCCCAGGGCCCCGGCCTGGCGCAGGACGCCGTGGTGGGCGAAGGCTCCGGCCGCGTCCGTGGGGCCGTCGTTGCCGTCGGTGGAGGCGGCCAGGAGCACCACGTCCCGGGAGTCGGGGGAGCGGCGCATGGCCTCCAGGCAGGCCAGGGCCAGTTCCTGGTTGCGCCCGCCCTTCCCGGCGCCCCGCAGGGTGACCGTGGTCTCCCCGCCGGCGATGACGCAGGCCGGGCGGGGGAGGGGGAAGCCGCGGGTGGCGATGTCCTCGCCGATCCCCAGCAGGAAGTGGGCCGCTTCCCGGGCCTCGCCGGTGAGCCGGGCGGTGAGCACCAGGGTGTGGTAGCCCAGGTCGCGGGCCTTGCGCTCGGAGGCCAGGAGCGCCTGGTGGTTGGTCCCCAGCAGGATGTTGCGGGTGTTCGCGAAGATGGGGGAGCCGGGCTTGGGGGTCTCCTCCAGGCCCCCGCCCGCCCCGGTGCGCAGGATCTCCAGGGCGTCGCCGGGCAGGCGGTCCTGGAGTCCGTAGCGGTGGAGGATCTCCAGGGCATCCTGGTAGCGGGACCGGTCCGGCACGGTGGGGCCGCTGGCGATGACGTCCAGGTCGTCGCCCACCACGTCCGAGAGCAGCAGGCTCAAGGCGGTGGCCGGGGCGAAGGCCCGGGCCAGGCGCCCGCCCTTGATGCGGGACAGGTGCTTGCGCACGCAGTTCAGTTCGTGGATGGTGGCGCCGCAGCCCAGGAGCAGGCGCGTCACCTCCTGCTTGTGGTCCAGGGTGAGCCCCGGGACCGGCGCGCAAGCGATGGCCGAGCCGCCGCCGGAGATCAGGCTGATGGCCAGGGTCCGCTCATCGCAGCGCCCGGCCAGGTCCAGGATGGCCTCGGCGGCGGCCACGGAGGTGGCGTCGGGCACCGGATGGGAGGCTTCCAGGATGCGGATGCGGTCCAGGGGCTCCACATGCCCGGCCTTCACCGCCACCAGCCCGCCGCCGATCCGGTCCCCCAGCAGGCGCTCCAGGCCCAGCGCCATGCGTGCCGTGGCCTTGCCCATGCCGGTGACGGTCACGGTGCGGAACTGGTCCAGGTCGTACCGGGCCTGCTCCTGCTCGGTCTCCACCACCAGGGCCGAACCTTCCAGGCGCAGGGTCCGGGCCATCATGGCGAGCGGATCCACCCGCTCCAGACCGGCCCGGAAGATCGTTTCGGCGGCCTGGGCGAGCGTTCCGTAATCGATGGCGGCGCGGTCGGTCATGGGGGCGGTCCTCCAGGCAGAAACGGGGATCGTTCTTGGCGGTTTAACAGGAATCATAGACCCAACGGTCAGGCTCCCAGGGCGAAACGCCGTTTTTGCGGCAAACTTGAATCATGCCCATCACGCTCCGCCAGCTGGCCCAGGCCATCCTCCACCAGGCCGGCTGGGACCTTCCCCCCTGTCCCGTCATCTGGTCGCCCCGCATGCACCGCTGCGCCGGGCTGTTCGTGGTGGAACGGGGCTACCGCAAGCGTCTGCCGCCCGGAGATCCGTCTCTCCATACCGCTGCTGAGGCGCCGGGACTGGCCTTGGCCCCAGCAGGTGTGCGGCATCAACTGCCGCGCGCCCGAGGAGATCGTCCGCCGCATCCTGGAACACGAGCTGATCCACTACAAGCTCTGGAAGGAAGGCGTGGACTTCGGCCACACCGAACGCTTCCGCCGCCTGGCCTGGACCCACTTCCACCACCAGGCCGTGACCCACGGCATCGGGGTGGAGGAGGACCAGGGCGCCTGACCGGATGAAGGTCCGGGCCCCGGCCTTGCGGCCGTGCTTCTGCCGGCCGGTGGCGGATGTATCCGGGGATCCGAAGGGCCACAGTCATCGGTCGCTGAACGCGCGTCCGTTCAGCGACCGATGAACCAGGGCGGAAGGGAGGGACCCGAGCCGGTCGATGATCCGGGTCCTACTCGCCGCCCGCCGTCTTGAGCAGGCGCTTCTCGGACAGGCGCAGCCAGTGCTCGGAGGCCAGCACCGCCTCGCCCTGGCGGATGCGCTGGAAATGGCCCAGGAGATGGCGCAGGGTGCGGGGAATGGCGGGGGCGAAATGGGGCTTGTTCTGGTGGATGATCTGGTGGGCGAAGGTTCCCAGGGCCTTGAAGTTGCGCTGGATGGCGCTGAGGTTGAGCTCTTCCCACAGGAGGCTCTCGCTCCAGCCCAGTTCCTCCCGCACCCCGCCCAGGAGCACTTCCCGGGCCTCCTCGGACCAGTCCCAGTAGCCGTCGAACAGGATGGAGGCCAGGTCGTAGGTGGCGGCGCCCTTGCGGGCGTCCTGGAAGTCCAGGGTGATGAGCCGCTCCCCGTGGATCATCAGGTTGCGCACATGGAAGTCACGGTGCACCAGGAAATGGGTACGGGACTCCAGGCCGGAATGGAGCTCGTCCATCATCCGCTCCAGCCAGAGGGGCGGGTCCTTCTGCAGGAACTCGGCGAAGAAATACTGCTTGCAGAAGTTCCATTCAAACTGGAACTTGGCCTGGTCGAACCGGCGCAGCATGAAGAAGGCCCGGGGCGGGGCCGCCTCGGTGAGCAGTCCCAGCCAGGTGCCCAGCAGGCTCGCCGCTTCCCGGGCCCAGGACAGCTCCTCCTCCGGGTGGGCGGTGAGGCGCGTCTCCAGGGTCGTCCGGCCCAGATCCTCCAGCAGCATGGCCCGCAGTTCGTCGTCGGTACCTGGATGATGGTGGCCACCCGCACCACCGGGTCCAGGTAGGCCTGGAGGGCCCGGAATTCGAAATAGGGATCCTCGCCCGTGTCGGGGTCGGCAGGGGGATAGAGCACCACCAGGGCGGTGCCCAGGAGGGGATGGTCCACCCGGTAGTACCGGCGCGTGCCGGCGTCGCCGCTCAGGGCTTGCGGACGGGCGCAATCCCAACGTTGAAGGGCGACCTGCAATCGCTGATCCATGGGTTAAGTCTATAGCGCAAGCCGAACTTGGCGACCGCCTTCCTGGAACCACAGTGCATTTTCGTCCTGGACGGCCGGGGGCGGCGCGGCTCCGGGCCCCAGGACGCACCGGCGCAGGCGGCCTCCGGGCACGGCCGTGGGATGGACATAACAGCCGGGCAGGCGCCCTTCGTCCCGGGGGGCGTGGATCCGGGCCGCTTCGATGAGCTGGTCCGGAGTTCCCACTTCCAGGCAGGGGAAGGGCTCCACCACCACGCCCATGGCCCGCTCCAGGCGTGGCAGGATGTGCGCCTTGGTGTCCGCGGGGCCCTCCTCGGGGATCAAGGCCAGGGCCCGGGGACCCCACAGGGCCGGCCCCCAGAAGTGGTAGGGGCCTGCGCCGGTCTCGCCGGGGGGCAGGATCCGGCCGTCCCGGGACAGCCAGACCGGGTTCCAGGGCCCGCCCGGGTGGGGCACCAGGAGCCAGCTCAGGTCGGCGCGCAGGCGCCGGTGGGCCTCCAGGAAGGCGGGCCAGGGCGCATCCGCCAGGATGTCGCCGTTCCAGACCGCCAGGGGTTCCGCGGCCCGCCCGCGCACGTGCCGCAGGCCCCCGGCGGAGCCCAGCAGCCGGGGCTCCCGGAAGACCTGGATGCCGCTTCCCTCCAGGGCGGCCTCCGAGTACCCGGGCAGGTGGTGGGCGTTGCAGGCCACGTGCCGGAAACCCGCGCGCCGCAGGCTGTCGGCGCACCACTGGAGGAGGGGCCGGCCCTGCAGGGGCCAGGCGGGCTTGGGCAGCACCTGGGACAGGGGACCCATGCGGGTGCCCAGTCCGGCCGCCAGGATGAAGGCGTCGAACTCAGGCCCCATGGCCCGGCCCCGGCCCGGAATCCGGTACCACGTAGGGCTTGAGCAGGAACTTGCGGGGAGCCATGCCGCGCATCTCCAGCACCCGGACGCGCCAGTCCTGGAGGCGCAGTTCGTCCCCGGCCTTGAGCACCCGCCCCAGGCGCTCCTGGAAGAAGCCTCCCAGGCTCACCGATCCGGCTTCCGCTTCCAGGCGCAGTCCCAGGACCGCCTCCAGCTGGTCCAGGGTGACCGTGCCCTGGGCCACCCAGGCGCCGCCCCGGGTCCGGCTCAGGTTCCTGACCTCCCGGTCGAACTCGTCCTGGATCTCCCCCACCAGCTCCTCCAGGACGTCCTCCAGGGTCACCAGGCCGTCCACGCCGCCGTGCTCGTTCACCACCAGGGCCATGTGCTGTTTCTTCTTCTGGAAGTCCAGGAGCAGGTCCTGGATCCGGCGCATCTCGGGCACCAGGAAGGCGGGCCGGGCGATGCTGCGCAGGTCCAGGGCGTCCCCCTGGTCGTGCAGGGCCCAGAGCAGTTCCTTCATGTGGATGATGCCCAGCGAGTGGTCCAGGTCCCCTTCCACCAGGGGCAGCCGGGTGTGGGGGCTGGACCGGGCCAGGCGCAGGTTCTCCCCGAAGGGACGGCGCAGGTCCAGGAACACCACCTGGGCCCGGGGCACGGCGATCTCCTTGGTGGTGCGCCTGGAAAAGTCGAAGACGTTCTGGATCAGCTCCCGGCGGTCGGTCTCCATCTGGCCGTCGGCCTCGCTCTTCACCAGCATGCGCCGGAATTCCTCCTGGGACGGGCCGGGCTCGTCGGTGCCGCGGCCCTGGGGCTCCATGCCCAGGATCCGCTCCATGAGCCGGGTCAGGGCCATGAGCACCCAGGTGATGGGAGCGATGATCCGGGACCAGAGCAGCAGCGGGCCGGCGGTGACCAGGGCCACCGGCAGGGCGGCGCGGATGGCGGCGCTGCGGGGCAGCAGCTCCGCCAGGACCACCTGCGCCAGGGTGATGGTGAGCAGTCCCAGGCCTGTGCCCAGGAACAGCCCCAGCCGGGGCCAGGGCAGGAAACCGAGCCAGGCGTGGAAGAGGACCACGAACACCTTCTCCCCCACCGCGCCCAGGGAGATGGTCAGGAGGGTGATGGCCACCTGGATGCTGGACAGGTGCTGGTCCAGGTGGCGGTGCACTTCCAGGGCCTGGGCGGCCCGGGGATCGGTGGCCTGGATGGCCTCCAGCTGGGTGGAGCGCACCCGCACGGCGGCGAATTCGGTGGCCACGAAGCACCCCGTCAGGAAGATGAGAACCGGGGTGGCGATCAGGGCGCCTGGGGTCATTGCTGGTTCGCCTCGGCGCGGACCAGTTCCAGGATCTGGCGCAGGGGTTCTTCCAGGTTCAGCAGGCCGGCGGAGATGGTCTGCAGTCGCTCGGCCCGCTGGAGTACCTGCCCGGCGGCCGCATCCCGCTCCTGTTCCAGGCGGTGGACCTCCTCCCGCAGGCCGGCGAGGACGGTTTCCTGCTCGGCCAGGCCGGCCCGCAACTCCATCAGCTGCCGTTCATGTTCCTCTTCCATGGCGTTGTGATGGCGATCCAGTTCGGCCAGGCTGGCCTCCACCTGGGCCTGGAGGTTCCGGCTCTCGTCCCGCTCCAGTTCCAGCTCCCGGTTGCGCGCCTGGAGGGCCCGCTCGGAGCCGGCGGAGCGGTCCAGGTCTTCCCGCGCCTCGGCCAGCTGGGCCTGGAGCAGCTGGTTGGACTCCATGAGGTCCATGGTGACCTGGCCCTTCTCCTGCAGGTCCAGCCGGACCGCCTCCTCCTGCTGGCGGGCGTCCTCCAGGTCCACCCGGACCTGGTCGAGGCTCTCCTGGAGCTGCGCCAGGCGCGATTCCAGGTCCTGGGCCGCCTGGGCCTGCTCCTGCCGGCGTTCCTGGACCTCGTCCGCCTGGCGGCGCAGGGCCTCGGACTCCCGGAGGCTCCGCTCCAGGGCGTCCTGGGCCGCCTGGGCCTGCTCCTGCCGGCGTTCCTGGGCCTCGTCCGCCTGGCGGCGCAGGGCCTCGGACTCCCGGAGGCTCCGCTCCAGGGCGTCCTGGGCCGCCTGGGCCTGCTCCCGTTGGCGTTGCTGGGCCTCGTCCGCCTGGCGGCGCAGGGTCTCGGACTCCCCGAGGCTCCGCTCCAGGGCATCCTGGGCCGCCGCCAGCCGGGCTTCCAGGTCCCGGACGGTTTCCAGCCGGTCTTCCATCTCCCTCGCGGTGCGGCCCCCCTCATGCAACTGGCCGTGCAGGTCCTCTTCCCGCCGGTGGGCCTCCTCCAGGTCCGCCCGGGCCTGGTCCAGGGCCCCCTGGACCTGCGCCAGGCTGGATTCCAGCTGCATGGTGGCCAGGGTCTTCTCTTCGAACAGGTTCTGGGCCGCGTCCTCCTGCCGGCGCCGCTCCTCCAGCTCCCGGGTGGTGCGGTCCAGCTGGTGGGTGGCGGCCTCCCGCTCCTGGGCGGAATGGTCCAGCTGCTCGGTGGCGGCTTCCAGTTCCCGGGCGGTGCGGTCCAGCTGCCGGGTGGTGTCCTCCAGTTCCCGGGCGGCGTGGTCCAGCTGCCCGGTGGTGGTCTCCAGCCGGGCTTCCAGGTCCCGGATCCGGGTTTCCAGGGCCCTCACCCGCTCCGCATCCTGGGACGCCGCAGCCGGGGCCGGGACCGACCCCGGGCCGAGGGGCCGGGTGACCGTGTCCAGCTCCAGTTCGCTCTTGAGGCTCTCCAGCCACTCGTCGCCCAGGTCGCCGCCGCCCAGGTCCTCCAGGCTGCCCAGGGGCTCCTCGGTTTCCACCGGCTTCAGGGGCAGCAAGACGGTGAGGGCGGAAACCAGGGCGTTGGGCCGGACGGGCTTGTGCAGGTACAGGTCGGCCCGGCCCTTGAGGCTCTGGTGGCGGGTGTATTCCTCCTCGGTGGCCTTGGCGCTGATGAGCGCCACCTTGAGCCCGGCGAGCTCCGGGCTCCTGCGGATGGCCGAGCACAGGGAGTAGCCCTTGTTCCCGGAGGCTTCCACGCAGACCAGGGCGGCGCCGTAGGTGCCGGCCTCCAGCTGGGCCAGGGCCCCGTCCGTGCCCTCCCGGAAGTCCACTTCGAAAGCGGATTCAAGGGATTCCTTGTGCTCCTGGAGGAATCTCCGATCGCTGTCCACGATGAGCAGACGTTGGCCCATGGTCGATCCTTGGGTTGGGAATAATAAGATAACCGATTGGCAAAGGGACCGCTGAATCTAACCGGGTGGGGAAACGCCGGGATCAGCGGGGAGGGATGGCCAGGGTGGCCTGGGCATCGCTCCGGGGGGACCGCACCAGCACCAGGAGGGCCTTCCGGCCGCCCAGCTTCCTGACCTCCTGGAAGAAGGCCTGGAGGTCCGCCACATCCTGGGTGCCCACGGCGGAGATCACCAGGCCCGCCCGGAGCCCCTTGTCCATGGCCGCGGACCGGGAGGCGACGGAGGTCACCACCACCCCGTCCCAGTCCGGGGGCACCCCGAACTGGCGGCGGTTGGCCGGATTCAAGGCCTCCACGGTGAAGCCGTAGAGGCGTTCCAGGTCCATGGCTCCGCTCTCCCGCCGCCCGCCCCGGGGCGTGTCGTCACCCTGGCCTTCGTCCGCCCGGGCATCGGCCTCCAACAGCACCCGGCGGTCCCCCAGGATTGCCTTGATTTCCCAATACTTGCCTCCCCGGAACAGGGTGATCTTGACCGTGTCCCCGGCCCGGTGGCTGGAGATGGCCCCCACCAGGTCGCTGCCGCTGAGGATCCGCACCCCGTCCACGGCGGTGATCACGTCCAGGCGCTTGATCCCGGCCTTGTCGCCGGGGCCGCCCCGCGTCAGCTCGGACACCACCGCCCCCTCCTGGACGCCCAGGTAGTCCCGGAATTCATTGTCCAGGTCCCGGGTGCCCACTCCCAGGTAGCCCCGGCTCACCGGCCTGCCGCTGCGCAGGTCGGGGAGCACCTGGGCGATCTTGTTCACCGGCACGGCGAAGCCGATGTTCTGCCCATCCGGGCGGATGGCCGTGTTGATGCCGATGACCTCGCCCCGCAGGTTCAGCAGGGGCCCCCCCGAGTTGCCCCGGTTGATGGCGGCGTCGGTCTGCAGGAACGCCTCCGGGGACGGGCCGGAGAACTGGCGGCCCTTGGCGGAGATGATGCCCTGGGTGACGGTATGGTCCAGGCCCAGGGGGTTGCCGATGGCCACCACCCACTCGCCCACCCGCAGGGCGTCGCTGTCCCCCAGCTTGGCGTAGGGCAGGCCCCGGGCGGGGATCTTGATGAGGGCGATGTCCAGCTCCTTGTCCCGGCCCAGCACCGTGGCCTTGTAGCTGCGGTCGTTGGAGGTCTTCACTTCGATGGAGGTTTCGCCGCCCTTGACGCCCTCGATGACGTGGTTGTTGGTGAGGATCTCCCCGTCCGGGGAGATGAGCACCCCCGAGCCGCCCGCCTGGACCCGCTCCTCGTCGTCCTGGGGCCGCCGGGGGCCCGGGCGCTGGGGGCCGAAGAACCAGTTGAAGAAGTCGTCGCCGTTGGGCGTGTCCCCATCCTCCCGGCTCCGGCTCTTCACGAAGCTGGTGTTGAGGATGGACACCACGGTGGGATTGAGCTTTTCGGCCACTTCGGCGATGGGGGGCAGGGCTTCCACCGGCTTGCCGGCCACCAGCACCGGCATCTCCTTCTGGGCGATCACCACCCGGCGGAAGCTCAGCGCCATCCCGATCCCCATGCACACGAGCGCGAACAGGGACAGGAGGGCAAGTTGCTTCAGGTGGCGCGGCATTTTCAACTCTCTCCAGGGTCCGGGCCGGGGTGGCCGGGCCGGTGCACCTCTCCTATGGTGGCAGATCTGCATGATTTTCCTGCAAATCAGAGGGCCTGGGCGGCTTCGGGAAGAGCGCGGGGGGGACGGGCCGGGCCGGTGCCGGGTTTCGCGCTATCCAAACGCCCGATGACCGGCTATTCTAGTGGATCCAACGGCGGATGTAGCTCAGTTGGTTAGAGGTACCTGGATTGTGATTCCAGGTGTCGGGGGTTCGAGTCCCCTCATCCGCCCCAACCGAAAGCCCCGTGGATACTCAATCTCCGGGGCTTTCCCATGCCTGCGGAGGTTGGTGCTTCCCGGTGCAGGTGGGTGCCATACGGTATGGCCGGGAGCTCCGCTTGCGGACCTGGCTACCCCAACCGACGGAAGACCCGCCTGCCGCGGCCCGGGTCCCCCGCCAGCCGCCGGCCTGGGATTCGCGGGTCCATCGCGGCTCCACCCGGCCCAGCGCGCTCAAACAACCCGGCGCCCCTGGATGACCCGGATCAGCACCGCGATGATCGCGAGCACCAGGAGGATGTGGATGAAGGAGCCGAGGGTGTAGCCGGTGACCAGCCCCAGCGCCCAGAGTACCAGCAGAATCACGGCGATGGTCCAAAGCATGGGGTCCTCCACGCACCGGCCGTTGGCCGGGACCGCCCAAGGCTGGGTCGAAACCGGCCCTTTGTCCACCCATGCCGGCCCGGTCTGGCTGTGCCGTCCAGGTCAGGGTCTGGTTGAACAATTTATTTAAATTTGTTCACCGTTGGATAGTTCAAGAAAAGTCGTATCTTTTCCGGCATGAAAGTTTGGCCGGGAAACCCCTACCCGCTGGGAGCCAGCTTCGACGGCGCAGGGGTGAACTTCTCCCTGTTCTCCGAAGTCGCCAGCCGGGTCGAGTTGTGCCTGTTCGATGACCAGGGAAACGAGACCCGGACCGACCTGCCGGAGATGACCGGACACTGCTGGCACGGGTATTTCCCTGGAATCGAGCCGGGCCAGCGCTACGGCTACCGGGTGCACGGTCCCTGGGCTCCGGAACAGGGCCACCGCTGCAACGGCGCCAAGCTCCTGCTGGATCCCTATGCGAAAGCCATCGACGGGGACGTGCGCTGGGACGAGGCGCTTTTCCCGTACCCCTCGAGCGCGGGCCCGGACGCGCGCAACGACGCCGACAGCGCCCCCTTCATGCCCAAGTGCATCGTCCACCAGCCCTTCTTCGACTGGTCCGGGGACCGGCAGCTGCTGCGGCCCTGGCATGAGACCATCATCTATGAACTGCACGTGAAGGGTTTCACCGCCCTGCACCCGGACATCCCGGACGGGTCGCGCGGCACCTACGCCGGCCTCATGGCGCCCGCGGCGATCGACCACCTCCGGCAGCTGGGCGCCACCGCCGTGGAGCTGATGCCGGTGCACTACTTCCCCCAGGACAAGATCCTGCTCGACCGGGGCCTGGGCAACTACTGGGGCTACAACTCCATCGCCTTCTTCGCGCCGCATCCCAGCTATGTGTCCGACCAGCGCCCGGGCGGGGCGGTGGCGGAATTCAAGCGGATGGTGAAGGCCCTGCACCAGGCCGGCATCGAGGTGATCCTGGACGTGGTCTACAACCATACGGCGGAAGGCAATGAATTCGGACCGGTGCTGAGCTTCAAGGGCATCGACAACAACTATTACTATCGGCTGGCCAAGGAGAGTCCGCGCCACTACATGGACTACACCGGCACCGGCAACACCCTCAACATGCCCAACCCCCATGTGCTGCAGCTCATCATGGATTCCCTGCGCTACTGGGTCCTGGACATGCACGTGGACGGCTTCCGCTTCGACCTGGCCGCCGCCCTGGCGCGGGAACTGCACGACGTGCAGAAGCTGTCCGCCTTCTTCGACATCATTCAGCAGGACCCGGTCCTCAGCCAGGTCAAGCTCATCGCCGAGCCCTGGGACCTGGGGGAAGGCGGCTACCAGGTGGGCAACTTCCCCTCGGGCTGGTCGGAGTGGAACGGGAAGTACCGGGACTGCCTGCGCGATTTCATGCGCGGCCAGGACCGGATCCTGAGCGAATTCGCCTACCGGTTCGCCGGCAGCTCGGACCTCTACGCCGGGGACTCGCGCACCCCCTTCGCCAGCATCAATTTCATCACCGCCCACGACGGCTTCACGTTGCGCGACCTGGTCTCCTACAACGAGAAGCACAACCTGGACAACGGCGAGGACAACCGCGACGGCACGGACGACAACCGCTCCTGGAACTGCGGAGCCGAAGGTCCCACCGACGATGCGTTCGTGCTCTCCCTGCGCGCCCGGCAGCAGCGCAATTTCCTGACGACGCTCCTGCTTTCCCAGGGCATCCCCATGCTGACCGGAGGCGACGAGCTGGGGCGCACCCAGAAGGGCAACAACAACGCCTACTGCCAGGACAACGAGATCTCGTGGCTGGACTGGGCGAAGCCGGACCAGCAGCTGCTCGCCTTCACCCAGCGGCTGGTGGCCTTCCGCCAGGCCCACCCCGCCTTCCGGCGCCGCGGCTGGTTCCGGGGCCTCGCCATCCACGGCGCCGAATGCAAGGACATCGCCTGGTTCCTGCACACGGGCCAGCAGATGAAGGACCGGCAGTGGGGAGTCCACTTCGCCAAGAGCCTGGGCGTCTTCATCAACGGCGACACCATCCCGAACCCCAACGCCCGCGGCGAACCGGTCACCGATGCCAGCTTCTACGTGATCTTCAATGGGCATTACGAGTCTCTGGAGTTCATCCTCCCGGCCAGATTCTGGGGCAGGGAATGGGTCCCCGTCCTGGACACCGCCCGCGGGTGGCTGGACGGCGCCGCCATCTTCCCGGCCCGCGCCCGGCTGAAGGCGGCACCCCATTCGGTGGTCCTGCTCCAGCGCCAGGCCTGAGTCAGGCTCCTAGCCATGGAGCAGGGCGAACGGGAAGGTCCGGAACAGGTCCGCCAGTTCCAGGCCCCAGCCCTCGTCCCGGTTCTGGGCGGCGACGGCCTCGCCGGTCAGGATGTTGCTGAACCGCTTCCGGGCGCGCTCGGGCGGCAGTTCAAGCCAGGTTTCGCCCCAGGCCGGTGCGCCGACCGGGAGGCCGCCGTCCTCGCCCATGAGTCCGTAGAACAGGCGGGGAACCACGACCACCAGGAGCTCGCGGCGCCAACGGCGGGCGAAGGCGCACAAGTGCTCCGCCCGCTGGCCGTGGGCCTTCAGCGGCGGGTACTCGCCGTCCCGGAAGAGCGCCTCGTGCCCCCGCCGGAAGGCGAGGGTCTTCCAGACGAGGTACAGCTTGATCTGCCCGTCCTGGAAGCGGCCGATCAGCTCCCGTGCGCACCCGGAGGGGCCCAGCTCCTCGTGCGCCGCCCTGACGGCCGCCAGCGCCGCCCGCCGGGCCCCGAAATCCACCGGCCTGCGGTTGTCCGGGTCCACCAGGCTGAAGTCCCACAGTTCGCAGCCCTGGTAGAGGTCGGGCACCCCCGGCGCGGTGAGCCTGAGCAGCTGCTGGGCAAGGCTGGTCAAGGCCCCCAGGCGCGCGACCCGCGCCTGGAAGGCCTGGAAAGCGCCCAGGAACGGGTTGCCGGGACCGGGCCCCAGCAGCGCCCGCACGAATTCGCGGGTGGCCGCCTCGGTACTCCGGATCGGGCTTGAGCCAGGAGGTGTGCACCTTCGCTTCCCGCACGGCCTTGAGCATGTAGTCGTCGACCCGCTGGGACAGCCCGGCCAGCTGCTCCGGGTCCGGCGCCTCGAAGGGCCATATCCCCACCAGGGTCTGGTACAGCAGGTACTCGTCCTCGCGGCTGGGGGCGGAGGGCTTGCCCCGGCCGGGCAGGTGGCCGCGGGCGAGCTTGCGCCAATGGGAGACCGCCTCGTGCCATTCGTCGGGCATCTCGGACAGCACGCTGATGCGCGCCCGCACGTCCTCCGAACGCTTGCTGTCATGGGTCGAGCCGGCCAGCATGGCATGGGGCCAGCGGCGGGCTCGGTCCTGGTTCTCCTGGTGGAACGCGGCGACCGGGACGCCGAAGCGGCCGGGGTCGCTGCCGACCTCGTTCAGCGACACCAGCCGGTTGTACTGGTAGAAGGTGGTGTCTTCCATCGCCTTGGCCATGACCGGCCCGCTGTACCTGCTGGAACTTCATGGCGAACGCGGCCACCGCGTTCCGGTACGGCTCGCTCTTGCCCTGGCCCAGGGTTCCCAGCAGCGCCTCGCGCGTGAAATCGAAGACGCCCGGATCGATCGCCACGCTGCGCTTCTTGGCCACCCCGACCGCCCAGTCCACGTAGTTGACGTCCTCCTTCGAGGCCTCCCCGCCGGTCACGTAGGTACGGTAGACGGGGAAGTTGGCAAGGATCTCGACGAGCGCGCCGCGCAGGCTGTTGAAGGTGAAGTCACTGGTGCGGCGGTCGCCCTTGGCCAGCCGGGTCAGCCCGGTCGCCAGCACCTGCAGTTCGCCCGGAAGCAGGGTCTTCATGATCAGGCGCTTGTTGTCCCACGCCAGGTCCTCCAGGTCCCGGTGCTGCCGGACGAAGGCGTGATGGATCTGGGTGAAGCGTCCTTCCGCGGCCCGGTCGATGAACAGGCCGCCGCAGGACGCGGCAAAATCATAGCCGGTGGTGCCGTGGACCGGCCACGAGGTTGGGAGATGCTCATGCGGGCCGAGGATCTTTTCGATCACCAGGTACAGCGGCCTGGGGTTGCCCGAGGTCGGCCGGCCCGCCACCGAGGCCGCCATGGCCTGGAGGCGTTCAAAATACTCCCTGGGGTTGTAAAGGCCGTCCGGATGGTCGATGCGCAGCCCGTTCACCCAGCCCCGGGAGAGCAGGTCGCGCACCAGCTGGTGGGTGTTCTCGAACACCTCCGGGTCGTCCATGCGCAGCGCCGCCAGGTTGTTGATGTCGAAGAAGCGGCGATAGTTGATCTCGTCCGCCGCCACCCGCCAGTAGGCCAGGCGATAGGCCTGGGCTTCCAGCAGGTCGTGCATCCGGTCGGCGCTCCCCGCGCCCGGCAAGGCGCCGTTGTATTCCGCCAGGATTTCGCCGACGTGCTGGGCGAGGTCGGCGCTGGACCCCAGGAGAGCGGCCAGGTGGCGCTTGTGCACTTCCTTGTCGCGGCTGCGCTCCGCCACCGCCTCCGGTGCCGCGCCGGCCCGCGCGGGCAGGTGGGCGAAGCCGGTGATCAGGGACTGGAATTCCAGGAACAGCGTGTTCTCCGCCCCCAGCCGGGTCTGCAGGCGGGCGAGGCCTGGCCCGAGGATGCGCGGATACTCCCGGGGGTCCACCGGGAACCGGTGCTCGAAATAGGCGATGCTGAACGAGCCCTGCTCCGGGTCCAGCTCCGCCTTGAGATCCCCGTTTTCCAGGACGGCGCCATAGTGGTCGGCCAGCACCGGCAGCAGCACGCGGCCTTCCAGGTCCCCGGCGATGGGGTGCCAGTCGATGTCGAAATAGGGGGCGAACCGCGAGGCCGGACCGTTCTCCAGGACGTCCAGCCACCAGCGGTTGTCGGCGCCCATGATCCCCATGTGGTTGGGGACCACGTCCATGATCTGGCCCATGCCGCGGGCTTCCAGGGCGGCGGCGAACCGCTCGAAATCCTCCGGGCCGGCGATCTCGGGATTGAGGGTGCGGTGGTCGGTGATGTCGTAGCCGTGGCTGGAGCCGGGCCGCGCCTTGAGCAGGGGGGACAGGTAGCAGTGGCTGACCCCCAGGTCGTCCAGGTAGTCCACCAACGCCGTCGCCTGGGGGAGGTCGAATTCCCGGTTCACCTGGAGCCGGTAGGTGGCCCGCGGAATCCACGACCGCAGCCCCGGCGCGGCCCCGCCGCCGGGACCGGGCGCCTGGAGCACGGGCCGTTCCTCGCGCAGGGCGGACAGGATGCCCTGCAGGTGGGCGCTGGTGTGCCACTCTTCCAGGTTCAAGGGCTGCTTCAGCCGCCAGCTGGGATAGGCCGGTTCCACGGTCCCCGGCAGGTTCGCCTGCTCCACCCCGCCGAACCCGTCCTCCAGCTGCACCAGCAGGATCTTCGACGGGGCGCGCGCCAGGTAGGTGTAGACCGCCGCCGCGAACTCCGGAGTGACCGCAGGCAGGTCCACCTGGTGCAGGCCGCCGCCGGACGGCACCAGGCCTTCGCCGCCCAGGGCCAGCAGCAGCTGCGCCCGGTCTTCCGCGCGACCCACGATCTGCTGGTCGCGCACCTTGTCGTCCGGGTACAGGTGGAGGTCGGTGCGCAGGTCGATGTCGAGCCCCTGCCAGAAGCCGGCCAGGGTGGGCAGGTCGTGGGTGGTCACCGCCGCCACCGCCTGGGCCGGGTAGGCTTCAGGCGGCATCAGCCGGCCATCCTCGCTCCGCTCGAAGTACAGCAGCCGGGTCGAGAGCACGCGCGCCGCCTGGAGGGCCCGGCGCACTTCGTCTGGCACCGTCCCCAAATCCTCGCCGATCACCAGGCAACGGTTGCGGTGGCTTTCCAGGGCCAGGATGCCCAGCAGGTCGCTGAAGGGGTAGGACACATAGGCGCCCTCGGCGATGGGCAGCCCGGACGGCACCCAGAACAGGCGGCACAACCCCATCACGTGGTCCATGCGCAGGGCGCCGGCGGTGGCCATGTTGGCGCGCAGACATTCGATGAATGGGGTGTAGGCTGCTTCCGCCAGCCGACTCGGTATCCAGGGCGGCAACCCCCAGTTCTGGCCTATCCGGTTGACCTCGTCCGGCGGCGCTCCCACCTCCGCGTCCAGCGCGTACAGATCCCTCCCGGTCCAAGTGGCGGCGCCGCCTTTCGCCACCCCGATGGCCAGGTCCAGGATGACCCCCACGCCCAGGCCCAGGTCCCATGAATCCATCCCGGCAGCGGAAAGCTGTTCGGCCGCCTGCCATTGGAGGTATTCAAAGCATTCCACCCTTTCCAGGTGGGCCTCCACGAAGGCCGCCACCTCGGGCGAACGGGGGTCGCGATAGGGTTCCGGCCAGGCCGGCCAGCCCCAGGTCCGTTCGTCCTGGCGCCGGAAATGCTCCTGCAGCGCGTCGTAGGCCGCCTGCCAGCGCAGGCCCGGACCGCGCGCGGAACGGTAGGCCAGGAAGGCGCGTGCCCGGTCGGTGCCGGGGGCCAGGTGATGGCAGCGGAAATGCCGGTACAGGATTTCGAGGGCCGCCCGCTTGGCCTCCGCCACGCCGCGGTAGTCCACGTGCGGGGCGGCGCGCAGCGCGCGCAGGCGCGCCTGGAAGGCGGGGGCTTCCACCAGCGCCCTCGCCTCGGGGCACTCGGCGAATTCGGCGATGGCTTCCACATCCAGGTACAGGGTGTTGAAGAAGGCGCGGTTGGAGGGGCTGTAGGGGCACGTGTGGTCCGGCGCATCCGGGAACAGCGCGTGCAGGGGGTTGAGCATCACCGCGCCGGCGCCGTTCCGGGCGCAGAATTCCAGCGTCCGGCGCAGGTCGCCGTAATCGCCGATGCCCCAGTTGCGTTCCGAGCGGATGCTGTAGAGCTGGGCCGCGAACCCCCAGACGCGGCCCTCCCCCGG